>JAHEYC010000003.1 GCA_023251775.1 Sphingobacteriaceae bacterium
ACCCCCATATTTCTTTTCCCACATTAAAGCACCGGTGCTAGAATTTACTTTTAAAATATAACCATCTTTTTTTCCGTATTTTGAATTGTATGTATAACCGCATATCACCGCGTTTCCATCTGCGCCCATTACAATATCATTTCCAAAATCCCAATCGAGGCCGCCAAATGTTTTTTGCCAAATGATAATTCCGTTCTTATTGGTCCTTACTAAATAAACATCATAACCACCGTTACCAATGGATCCGGTATAACCTGTAAAAATAAAACCACTGTCAACCGGATTTACAACAACAGCCTTTGCAACATCGGACATTACGCCGCCATAGGTTTTTTCCCAAATTTTTTGGCCCATGCTATCAACCAAAATAAGATAAGCATCGGTTGCACCATAACCAAAACTACTGGTAGATCCTGCTACAATATATTTGCGTTGGTAAGTTTCTTTTACGCCATAGCCAATATCAATTCCCGATCCTCCAAATTTATTATACCATTTAGAAGGTGGTTGAGCTTTTAAATTAAAGCTCACTAAAAGTAATATGTAAAGTATCCTTTTCATGTTTACTTGAACTTTTTGGCTATACTAAAAAATAAACCTTGTCCGTACGCAATTTTTGGCGCAATAAAACCCTGCAAACTATTACTTCCTAATTTAAAAAAGATATGCTTGCCGTTATAGGTAATGCTGGCTCCGTAATTCATGCGTGCGTATCCTCCGTAACCAAGATGTGCAATGAATGTCATTTTTTTATAGTGATACTCTGGCTCCGCAAAAAAGTACGGCCTGTAATTCGCATTAAAAATATATCTAAAGCCGGTGTTCAATACAAAATTCATTTTCCCGAAATAGATCTTATTGATCAACACTAAATTGGTAGGAATATTGATATTGAAATTCTCTTTTCGTCCGTTCACCAACTTTTGCAAAATAGTATCTTGATTAATTTTATTTAGTGTAGAATCTTTCAGGTCGAGGATATTCTCTATTTGATATCCCTTGAACGTGATCACCGAATCGCTGCTGTATTGTACACTTTTATTTTGCCAATGGATGAAGCCTATGTTATTTGCATTCACAATAAGCACACTTTTTTTACCAACTTTACTTTTGTAAGGTGTTTCAAAAAAAATATCGGCGTTAGCACCAATACCATTAAAACTTAAAAGATTTCGGTTGCTTGTATCGCTCACAGCCAAATTAAAATTCGAATTCATTTGTATGCTGCTTGCATCGGCAGATGTGAATAAAGAGGTGTTCTTTCCTGTTTTAAAATAAAATAACTGCTCTCCTTTTAAAAATGAAACAGAACAACCTATTTTGGCAACCGAATCCACATGGTGAATGATAGCGCCAAATTTTACTTCCTGAAAACGAAGTGCATTCACGCTTACCTGCGAAATATCGGCGGTAGTTCCTAAAAAGCGTTTATTGCCATAGAACATCAAACGATAAAAATCCGAATTAAAAGAGGCATTCAATACTTCTTGATTTTTAAATCCAACGATAAAATCAAATTTGCTATTGCCTTTTATAAAAGCTGTTGTTCCATAATTTAAGCTGATCCCAAAATTATTTGTGGCTTTTAATTTTTTATCGGAAGCGTCTTTCATCTCATTGCTTATATATCCGCCCCAGATCAGTTTGTTCATCATATCGTTCTTAATGGCATTACTTCCGGCCTCGTAATCCACATTTAAAGCAATACCTCTTCCCATAGTGCTATAATTGATGAACTCCGTATTATACTGGGCCTTACCATTACATACGATTAGAAATGCCAATAGGTTGAAAAAATATGTAAGTTTTTTAGTCAATTATTTTCGTTTCACTTTATAGTTAACATCCACAATAATATCAATATCTATCTCGTAGCTGTCTTTCAAACTTATTTCAGGCGGTTGAGGTGTTGGCATTATCAACTTAGCTTTAAGTTTAATGCTCTTACTCTTTTTAATATTTTGAAGCTTGGCATTGTCGAACGGTATATTTAAACGTTGATTACTTGGCGCAACTACCACGTGCTGTGCATTTGTAATTCCTTTAGCAATGATATTATTTCCCGGCACAAATAAAGAATCGATCACTACATTTTGATCGTTCACCAAATACGCTTGCATAATGGCATCAAACGGATAACCATTTTTTGCATTGATGATGAAATTTCCATAATTCACATTGTCTAATTGCTTTAGGGTTGTAAAATCTATGGGCGAAACAGTTTGCAAAATAAATGCATCGGCCATGAATTTCATGGGGATATTAATATCCGCCAAAACTTTTATGCCGGTATTGTAATAGGCAAAATCATTAAAGCCCGAGGTATTTCCCAAGGGATTTAAATTGATATTACCCGCGTAAGTGAGTTTATCGGGTAAATTAGAAATGAATGGAAGAATATTACTGTTGTTCTTATTCAATGAAATAAGTTTTATGGTTGGATTCACCACATTATTTGCTTGAAAAGCTCTGTTGATATTAATAGACGAAAGTTGTTGTGTATTTAATGTTACCGATGTTTGGTTAACGGAGTTCAGAGATTTAATATTGGAGAGTGATCCATTGAACTCTGCACCAAATTCATTAATGATCCTAAAATCCAAAGTAGCATCGCTCAATAAAAAATTTATGGCATTAAAATTCTTGAAAATATCCAAACGAGCTGTATCAATATTCACCGGAACACTTTGCATTCCAAAATAACCTCGCGCATATTGCGGAACAATTTCAGAATAACTTAACTCTATTTTGGCGCCCGTTCCCGGTGTTGCAACAACCGTTTGCGCAGTTGAACTTAAACTCACCGTATAACTTTGCGTAATGGTATTATAATTTGCGGTTCCTCCTGCGGTAAGATCAATATCGTATCCGTCCAAGGAATATGTTTTTATAAGCGAATTATTTCCCGGAGGAATAGATTCAGATATCACTAATGGTTGTCCATATTTTTTTACTCCCGGTAAAATGTATAAAAAACTTAAGGGCTGACTAACGGTGTTACTGTACTTTATTTTTAAATTACCATTTCGAATAATGCCGTACTTCAAAGCAATGCCATCACCCAAACTAAATGTCAGCGGAGTAGGTGGCAAAAGATTCATGCTTTGGCCCGGCGTTAAAGTAAGCGTGATAGGAGTTGTAAATGTGTTTACAATTGTTGTGTCGGGTAATTTTAAAAGTGAATCTACTTTTATGTAGGCAACTTCGCGGTTAACATTTAAATTCAAAATACCGTTAGCATCGGTGGTGAACAAACTATCGGTTAAAAAATTTCGTATATTAAGTTTACTGGAAACAACCGGCCCGGTAATGTCCACATCCCAACTGGCCACCGTTTCTTTTCGGCACGAGAAAAGAGCTAAAATGGCCACAACTAGCAATATAAGGGCTGATTTTAACCGCATTTTTCAAATATAGCTAAATAACAGCCCGGAAGAGCTAAATTTTAGATAATTAATTCTATAAAAGCAATGAGTTTTTTCTTTAAATTTGGTGCTCGTAATATGAAACTGAATACCCGGTTTTTTGCCTCTTGGATACTTGGATCCATCTTAATGTATGCCCTCTTTTACACTTGGCACGGTATTTTTCTTAACGATTTTTTAAAGATCAGCTTTCCTTTTACTTGGTTGATCATTTTTACTAGCATTGCCTACGTCACCATTTCCTTTGTACTTTATGCAGTTTATGAGTCAAAACCCATGAAGAACATTTACAACTTCTTTGTGAGGGGAATAATTTCTGGTGTATTGGTTGGGTTTATCATTTTTGTAGTATCAACTGTTGTTACTATCTCCATATCGCGTAATCTTAGTGCCCAACATTTAATGCTCGATTGCGTATGGCAAATGCTCGAACAAACCATTGGCGGTCTTTTATTGGCCGTTGTGAAGGTTTTTGTGGTCGACCACCGTCACGAAGAGGCTTAGTGTCATGTCAAGACTAAATTGTCGGGCTATTTTGATTCTATTCAGTTTGGACTTCGTTGCAGAACCCCTCATTTAACTTTAGCTAAACTCGGGAACCTGCGCCTCATCCAAACTGAATATCCAATCAAAATATCTCCGACATTTAATGCTTGACAAGACACTAGTGGCGCGGGTTTTAACAAATCGTCGAACTCTGCAATAATACTCCTTAATTTATTTGTTTTTTAAAAAAAAATGTAGTTATTTGGTGTATAACATTTAATTTGTATGGTTACTACCTTGGACATCTCAATAGAAAAAACAACTAAATCAAGAGTTGGCGAACACGACGTAAACAATGTTCCCTTTGGAAAATGTTTCAGCGATCACATGTTCGTTGCCGAATTTGCCGATGGAAAATGGCAGCAGGCATATATCAAACCTTATCAAGATGTACCAATGAGTTATGCCATGAGTGCTTTGCATTATGGTCAAGCAATTTTTGAAGGTATGAAAGCTTACAAAAATGATAAAGGAGAAGTTTCTTTGTTTCGTCCTGATGCAAATTTCAAACGTTTGAATAAAAGTGCTGTTCGCATGGCAATGCCCGAAGTTCCTGAAGATATTTTTATGAACGGAATTTTTGAATTGTTACGTTTAGATGCCGCATGGGTTCCATCAAGTGAAACCGGAAGTTTATATATTCGTCCGTTTATTATTGCAACCGATGAAGCTATTGGTGTAAAAGCAAGTGATACTTACAAATTCGTTATCATTACGTGTCCTGCCGGAAAATATTATACCGAACCAATTAAAGTTTTAGTGGAAACAAATTATATCCGCGCAGTAAAAGGCGGAATAGGATTTGTAAAAGCTGCAGGAAATTACGGAAGAAGTTTATACCCAACAAAATTGGCGAATCAAAAAGGATATCAACAAGTAATTTGGACCGACAGCGAAACACATCAATATGTAGAAGAGAGTGGAACAATGAATTTGATGTTTGTTATTGGTGATACGGTTGTAACTCCGGGATTAAGCGATACAATTCTATCTGGAATTACTCGTGATAGCGTTCTAACATTAGCTCGCGATTGGGGTTTGCGCGTTGAAGAACGTAAGATCAGTATCTTCGAAATTATTGAAGCGCACGAAAAAGGAATTTTGAAAGAAGCTTTTGGTTGTGGAACAGCTGCAACTATTGCACAAATTGTTGGCATAGGTTATAACGGAAAAGATTATCCTTTACCTGCCATTGAAACTCGCAAATTCTCAACTAAGGTCGACGAAACACTTCGCAATATCCGTAAGGGTAAAACAGAAGATCCGCATCATTGGATGGTTAAAGTTTGCTAGGAATTATTTCCCTGAGATTACGCAGCTAAAATTAAAAACCGACATTGTCGGTTTTTTTTGTTTTTGAAAATCATTGCGGTCTTTATAACTTTATGAATAGCACTTCGCTGACCCCGAGGTGTCAAAATGTGGTACGCTTTACATGACGATGAATTAAATTTTGCTGACCCTCATGAACATTGAATCAAATTTTGATACGCACTACAGGGGATGAATTCCACTTCGCTGACCCCGAAGGGGTCACATATTGGTAAGCAGATATAAATAAGACTAATAAAGCCCCGAAGGGGCGACATATCGGTACAAAAACGCTTTAGGCCATTTCTTTAAAAATATATTTCTCGTCATATTCGATCTCATGTTCTTTTAAGAAAGATCGGTATTCCATTTTGAATGGAACCGTTTTATGATGTTGTTCCTGGTTCGGAATATAATTAATAACAAATTTTATTTGCGATCTCCCGTATGAAAATGCACCGTAACCTTCCTGCCATTCAAATTTCCCGAGAACTAATTTTCTTTCGTTGACCCATTTTGATGAATTAGATTTTATTTCCCTTAATAATTCCGATATGGCTTGGTTTGTTCTGAAACCTACCAAAATATGGATATGGTCCGGCATACCGTTTATACAAAGCATTTTGTGACCGTGATTTTGAATGATCGCGGTAATATATTTATACAATTCATCTTTCCATGAAGGATGAATAGAAGCGTTTCTGTATTTTACCGCAAATACAAATTGCAAATGTATCTGTGAATATGTTCCCATTTCAAAACAAAGGTAATACGGTAAATGTGGATTGATTGCTACAAATTATAGCATTTAACCAATATGTCACCCCTTCGGGGTTCTTTTTCGTTTTATTTTTCGGTTTTACCAATATGTCGTCCCTTCGGGACTGTACCACATTTCGAACTATAAAAACGGATGCTTGCGTAAGATTCCTTGATTGAGCGGATAGATATGTCTCATCTCGGAAAACAAACAGCTAACCAATATGTCGTCCCTTCGGGACTGTACCACATTTCGAACTATAAGAACGGATGCTTGCGTTAGATTCCTTGATTGAGCGGGGCGGGATGTTTCATCCCGCAAAACAAAAAGCGTAAACAAATATGTCGTCCCTTCGGGACTGAACCATATTATGAAATATTAAAATTTATTTACCTGAGATGCGGACGTTATCGTTGAACGGGACATTTTGTCCCGGAGACAAATCCTAAAACGGCACAAACGTTAACCCTATTGTAAAATTAAATCGCTGGGTTGGATATCTCTCCCATCTGTAATAGCGTTGATTGGCAATATTGTTTGCTTTTACAAAGAAGCTCAACATTTTACTGTAACGATATTCGGCTTCTAAATTCACGTCAACTAATCCATTAATTTGTTTCGGACCTAAACTTACAGTGTTATTGGCATCCAATATCTGTGTTTGCATCCATTGTTTTCCGATCACAAAAATATCTCCGCGCAAAATTATTTTACTTTTTAAATTATAGATGGTTGATAAGGTAAGATCATAATCAGGTTTGTGATACGCACGCGTTAAATTCTTTGTTTTATAGATATAATAATTTCCTTTTGCTATGAAATGCATTTTCTCGCGCAATTGATATTTTAAAGAGCCGCTTAAATTTACTACCGATGCATTATCATAGATCACATTAAAATGATTATACAAAGTATTTGGTCCGCCATAATCGATCACATAAAAATGTAAACTATCCATTTTACTATAACTTCCTTTCACATCGTAACTTGTATTGCTGCTTAAATTCCCTTTTAAACCTCCGTACAAAGCGTATTTATTATTCGTATTCACATAATTAATAGATGTATCAATGAACGGATTTTCGTTGCTTAACGAACGCAAACTGTTCTTTATTAATCCGCCTGTTGCTCCTGCATAAGGAATGATCATGCTTTCGTAGACATCATATTCTACATTCAATTGAGGATAGCCGTAAAAACGTGTCTTGCCTTTAAAATTATCTACCGTTCCTTTTAATCCAACAACAGCTTTCCATTTTTTTCCTTGCGCTTCAAATGATGGTGCTAAAGAAACAATGAGATCATTCAAAGTATCGGTACTTTGTTTGTGGTTATAATAATTTGTACTGAAACCGATATTTATTTTTTCTTTATTGAGGAACATACTCGCATCCACATTTAAGTTGATGTTATTCTCGGCCTCGCGATTTAAATTCTGCAAATTATAAAAACCTAATCCAATAACATGATTCACATGTGTGCTATCGGTATAATGACTTTGTAAAACTAATTTTGGCTCAATTAACTGATAACGTTGTTTAGTATAATCATTTTGCAAAAAATTAACGCTGGGATCGTATCCATAATAGTGAATTACATTTCGCGAATAATTTAGATCACCATTCAAGGTATGTTTCTTGTAGAATTTTTTTCCGTAAACCGAAACAATATTATCGCTAAAACCACTAAAGCCCGAACTTTCTATTAAACCTTGACTAGAATAATGTTTGAGATGTGCACCGTAAGCCATATCGCGCGAACGTAAATTGCTTACAAAAAATTCGCCGTACGGACTGCTGTACAAAGGACCGTAACCCACTTTAAGAAGCGAGTGATATAATTTAGTGAGCGGTTCGTTCTGCATTTTAGCCGCGTCAATTTTTTGTACTTGGTATTTTGGAAACAAAGGATTGCTGGCAATGCCGTATTTAATATTCGTGATACGTTTTACGGTGTCTTTTATTTCGGGCTGATCATTTACTTTTGCTGATTCTTTTATCTCGGGTTTAAATGTACTAAGCGCGTTGAACGTATTATTGTTCACATTGGTTTGCGCCAATGAAATAACAACCTGGATAAGAATAAGTAAAATGACCAATACCCAGGTCACAATTTTTTTAACCCTTATTCTTTGGGCTTCTTCGGCCTCAGCCGCTTTATACATTAATTCCGGATCCATTTATGTTTATTTAGGTTGTACTGGTTGTTCGTTCTGTTTTTTGCTTGGGTCGTTCTCGTTCAGATCAGGATTGCTTTCATCCCCTTTTAATTCGAGCTTCGCTTCATTAGAAGTTCTTTGTTTAGCTTCTTCTTCCTTTTTAACTTGCTTTGCTTTTAAGGCATCTAGTTTTGCCTGCGCCTCATCCAAATAAATTTGTTTTGGTTTGCCATCAATAATAGTTTCTAAGATCACTTGCGCATCGGCATCATCACCCTTGGCGATATACGAATCGGCCAAAAGCAACATTCCTTTATTGTTCCAATCATCGTTGCTGTATTCGTAACCAATTAATTTGTTCACCGTTTTTTCGGTTTCTTTATAATCTTGCTTCTTGAAATAAATGCTGGCCATATAATAATAAGCTTCTGCACCGCTTATGTTCTTAGATGTTTTACTCATAGCTTTGAATTCGATCAAGGCATCATCCAAACGGTTTGTTTCGTACAAACATTTTGCTTTGATGTATTTTATCTCGGTTGTTTGTTGAGGATAGATTTTTTCGTGTGTCAATATCTCATTGCACACAGTTAAAGCGGTATCGAATTTATTTAAGTAGAACGCACAACGCATACTTCCAAAGCGGGCGTTGGTCTTATTAAGCGGACTCTCAGCAATATCTTTCAACTGCATGAATTGTGGAAATGCTAAAGCATAATTCTTTGCTTTGTAATTAATATAAGAGGCTTTTGCCAAAGACGTTTCGGTATATAAATTCCTTGATTTTGATAAAATGTAATTATAAGCCGGTAATGCTTTTTCTAACATATTCTTATTATAAGCTGTTTCGGCATAATTGAATTGCGCTTCTAAAATATATTTTCCGTCAGGGAAACGTGAGATATAAGCGGCCCATTTTTCAAATGCTGCATCAATGTTCTTCTCGTCGTATTGTGCAGTTTTTGCAGTTTCGTAAGTGGCGGCTTCCACTTGATTCACATTTAAAGGATTTCCGAGATCAACAAAATATTTTTCCATCGCTTCTATCTGTCCTTTTGCTTTAAAAATGGTCTTTATTTGTTCTAATACATTCTTTGCTTCTTCACTCTTCGAATCATTCTTCACAAACTTATCGAAGTATGCAAAGGCCTTATCATCTTCTTTGCGTCCGAAATAAATATTCCCAAGTTTAGCATAACAGTTTTGTGTTGAACTCGATTTTGGATAATTGTTCAGGATCTTTGTATAATACAAAATGGCATTCTCTTCATCTTTCAAATTCTCATAATACGTATCAGCCATTTCATTCAACACTTTTCCGGTATAAACCGAACCGGGATACTTTGTTTCAATAATCTTCAGTTCTGCAATTTTCTCTTTGTATTTCTTTAATAAACCTTGGCATAAAGCTTTTTGATAGATGGCGTAATCAACATCCAGTTTATTCAAGTTAATGGCTTCAGAGTATAATTCCGCTGCTTGAGGAAATGTATTATTCATGAAATAACAATCAGCAGCTCTTAAATTCGCATCTGCTTTTTTGTTGAGGTCGGTTAAATTTTTTGACAATAAATATTTTCTAAAAGCAATATTGGCATTGGTATAATCTTCTTTTTCTTTACGTTGAAAGTGTGCGTAACCAATATTATAATTGGCAATATCATATTCCGGTAAAGAAATAGAACCTTCCATCACTAGAAATTTTTTCCAAGCATCAATGGCAGTCGTATAATCTTTACGCATATAAGATATCTCACCCATCCAATATTGACTCAGAGAATTTAAAACCAGGTCGCTGTTTTGCGCTAATGATTTTTTGAATTGCTTTTCTGCTTCGTCAAGCTTATCATTATTAAATGCATCAACACCTTTAAAGTAAATGAGTTTTTGATAGGTGTATTTTAAGATAGGATCAATTGTTCCCATACTTTCAATACTCTTTATTGCCAAGTCATAATTGCGAGTGGTTGAATAAACATTGATCAAAAAGGTATAGCACTCATCTTTGCGCGTTGACTTTGGATATTCTTTCAAATATTTACTGAAAGCTTTTACCGCTTCGTTGTACGGACTAAAATCCAACTCGTAACTTATTTTTGCAAAACTGAACAAAGCATCTTCTTCAATTTTTTGATCGTAATTTAATTGATAAGCGCTGTAAAACGCATTCTTGGCTTTTAATTTATCATCCATTTTCATATAGCAATCGGCCATATGATACCAAGCACTTTGCGAAATAGAATCTTTTGGTGTAGTAGCTTTTTCAAATTGTTTAATGGCGTTAGGACAATCGCCTGTTTTGTAATAACAATAACCTAATGCATAATTCCCTTGGGGATTAAGATCGGAAGCTAAATTTGTTTTTTTGAGATACACCAAAGCATCACTGTATTTTTTCAAATTATAGTAGCTTTCGCCTATCATGCGATTGATCTCATCGGCTTTTTGAACATTGGCGCTATCGTTCAGTAATTGCGGCGCTGTTTGCGTAACAGTTTCGTATTTTCCTTGGATAAAATAGATCTGTGTGATATAATAAGGAACAACCGTCCCAAACGTTTCGTTGTTCACCAATTTATTGAATCCTATCAAAGCTGTTCCGTAATTTTTTTCTGAATACGAAATGTGCGAGAAATAATACGTGGCAGGATGCATGTACTTATTATCCTTATCTTTTATCTCCGCCAGATCAGCTTTTGCTTTCTCGGTGTTTCCTTCCATCAAATAACTATAACCGCGTTTGAATTGCAATTCGGCAAGATCATCTTTGCTTAATTTTATACCATCCGTTTTTTCTAAATACTCAAGTGTTTCTTTATATCGTTTTTTTCTGAAGTTGGATCTGCCCAAGTAAAATAGGGCTAAATTCTTCTTTGTACTCTCGGGATGTTTCTCGATGAATTGTTTCATGCGCCACTCACCGTCTTTATGAAAAAGTTCAACACCACAAGCGGCGGCGTAAAATTTGGCGTCGGTCTTTAAAACAGAAGCAGAAGTTTTTGAAATGTAATCATCAAAACTTTTTTGAGCGCTGGCATATAATTTTTTATCGAATAATTCGAGTCCTGTTTTATAAAGTTCATCTTTATCTAAAAAGATCGCCGTTTTTTGAGCGCCAACACGTCCAACCAGTAAAAAAAGCAAAACGATCAGAGAAATTCTCTTGAAATGCATGTATGTGGGTTTAAGATAAATTTTATCCCAATAAATGTACTTTGCTTAAGTTTATACTATGTGTAGTTGTGATGTTGATTATTAACGGTAACGTGTTGATATAGTTACAGCTTCGTTGGTGAATTAAACTTGCTTTTATGGTAATTTTAGAATTTGGAGAACGAATGTCGGTTTTAGTGAAATTTGATAATGCTACTCTTATGCAAGAGGAAAGGCCCGTGGTGTCGGGTGTTACCGTGGAGGTGAATAAGGGAGAATTTGTGTATTTGTTAGGGAAAACCGGGAGTGGAAAAAGTAGTTTCTTAAAGACCATTTATGCAGATCTTCCACTTGGCATGGGATCGGCCACTGTAGCGGGTTTCGACCTTAATACTATTAAGCCAAAAGACATACCGTATTTGCGCCGGAAATTAGGAATTGTGTTCCAAGATTTTCAATTATTATCGGATAGAACTGTTGGCAATAATTTGAAGTTTGTGATGAAGGCCACAGGTTGGGAAGATGAAGCAAAGATCAACGCGCGAATCAAAGAAGTGTTAAATAAAGTTGGATTAGAGAGCAAAGAGGGAAGTATGCCTCATGAATTATCGGGAGGAGAACAACAAAGAGTGAGCATTGCCAGAGCTTTGGTGAACGATCCCGAGATCATTTTGGCCGATGAGCCCACCGGAAACTTGGATCCGGAGACCTCCGAAGAAATTTTAAAATTATTGAAAGGCATTGCCGAAAGTGGCAGAGCGGTTTTGTTTGCCACACATGATATGATGGTTTACAATAAATTCAAGAGTCGCACGCTGATGTTCGAAGGCGGGAAAGTGAATCAGTCAAATTAATCTGCCCTATGAAGTTGAATGAATTGCTTTGTCAATTCTCGATACGATTTTTGCAAGAGGCAGGCAAAAATCACTCGAATTGACAATGAGGACTGAGCGGTTCGATGTCATTTCGAGTGAAAAAATGCGCCTCTTTTCATTTTTTTGTATCGAGAAATGACAAGGATTAAAGTTTTTTGTTTCTAAAACCAAAATAAGTAAAATTAATTGAAACATTTCGTCATAATTTTTGTTTGCCTTGCAGTTTCATGCTCTCACGGCGATCGCGAAAAAGAATCACAAGAGTATTTTAAGAAAGAAATTGATGCGCGCATGGCAAAGATCAAGGAATTAAAGTTGGCAGATTCTTTGCAAGTGGATATTATGGACGTTCACAAAGAAGTAGATCGTTTTTTATTACTTTCAAAAGATATTGAGAATTTAGATGCGTCTATTAATTTATCGCGGAAGTATTTTGACGAACTCTCTCAAAAATTCAATTTTAAACGTACCGATTTTACCGATATCACAAAAACCATGACCCTCGAAGAAATTGCCAATGCCCTTAAAGGCAACGAGCTTAACTTCTTTAATCAGGTATTGTTCAAGTATAAAGGGGCTGAGGGGTTGATGTTTACGGCGCAGTAGGATAATTTACCTTTCATAAAAAGGCTAATTTATACCTTAAATTATTTAAAAAAATCCCACCTATTTTCTTATTTTTACATTCTCAATTTAAACCTTGGTCTTTGCCAGTATAACCTT
Organism: Sphingobacteriaceae bacterium; assembly: GCA_023251775.1. Classification (GTDB taxonomy): domain Bacteria; phylum Bacteroidota; class Bacteroidia; order B-17B0; family Aurantibacillaceae; genus Aurantibacillus. The sequence continues at coordinate 12,952 of JAHEYC010000003.1, forward strand.
TCTAATTTATGTATTGCCGCTGTTCTTGCTGGCATATCATATCGTACCAAATAAGTACAAAAATGGATTTATTTTGGCGTTCAGTGTTTTCTTTTATTCGTGGGGCGGACCAAAATTCATCTTCGCTATTTTAGCAACCACGTTCGTTGATTTCTTTTTGGTGAATGCCATGCATAAAGCCAAAACTAAAGGCGATAAAAAGAAATTCCTTATTCTTTCGCTGTGTATTAACCTTGGTTTATTGTTCTATTTTAAATACTGCAATTTTTTTGTGGAAAACTTCAATCAGGTATTGGGACTTGATATTCATTTCGCGAAAATTATTTTACCAATAGGAATTTCGTTCTATACCTTTGAAAGTTTAACTTATGTGGTGGATGTTTATCGCGGCATTCACAAACCATTGAAAAGTTTTTGGCAATATCAAACTTACATTTTATTATTTCCAAAATTAATTGCAGGTCCAATTGTTCGTTACCACGATATTGCCGATCAAATTACCAATCGCGAAAAAAATTATACACCCGAAGCAAAACTCAGCGGCTTTTTGATATTTAGTATTGGTTTGGCTAAAAAAGTAATTATTGCCAATACATTAGGCATGCAAGCCGATGCTGTTTTTAAATTACCTGTGGAGCAATTAGATACCGCCGCAGCTTGGGTGGGAGCATTTGCTTACACATTTCAAATTTATTTTGATTTTAGTGGTTACAGCGATATGGCTATTGGTCTTTGCAAAATAATGGGCTTTAGAATTCCCGAGAATTTTAATAATCCTTATATCTCCACAAGCATTACTGATTTTTGGCGTCGCTGGCATATTACCTTGGGCGCATGGATGAAAAATTATTTATACATCCCTCTAGGAGGAAACAAAGGAAGCCATACAAAATTATATCGTAATCTTTTTATTGTTTTTCTCCTCTCGGGTTTATGGCATGGTGCCAGTTGGAATTTTGTGCTATGGGGTGCTTATCATGGATTGTTTCTTGTATTAGAACGTTTGTTCTTAGGAAATGTATTTGAGAAACTGGGTAAATTTATTTCTATTCCAATTACATTCATTATTGTTGTTACAGGATGGGTTTTATTCCGCAACGATGATCTTTCGTATGCTTTTTCGGTAATGAAACAAATGTATAGTTTCAATTTTGCAGATGGTAAGTTTGCGATGAACAATGATTTTATTGCCATGTCTGTGATCGCTTTACTTTTTTCGTGGTTTGCTATCACCAACAAAACTTTGGCTTTGCAACAACAAATTTATGGAGAGAAATTTAGTGCTAACGGAAAATGGATGTTAGTGCTTTCGAGCATTGCGCTGTTTTATATTTCATTAAGTTATGTTTCTGCATTAAATTTTAACCCCTTTATTTATTTCAGATTTTAGTGGCAGGTAAAAAAACATATTCGGTTCATGGGGTAGTGATCTTATTTGCACTGTTCGTGCCAATGTTGGCGTCTTACTACAAGCAAGCCACAAGGATCTCGCCTGATGAAGATCTAACATATAATAAACCAAATCTTGCAGGCTTGTTGATCTCTGATGAAAAACCAAAATGGACCACTAGAAGTTGGTTCGATGGTGGTTATCAGGAAGTGATGGATGATTATAACAATGATCATTGGGCATTTAAAGAAATTTCTGTCCGTTTGAATAACCAATTATATTATACATGGTTCAATACCCTTCGCGTAAAAGGTTTTGTGAGTGGAAAAGAAGGATATGTGTATAGTGAAGATTATATTTTTTCGACCTATGGCGATGATAAAGTTGATGAGAATAGAGTTGTTTCCATTATGCAAAAGGCAAAAGTGCTTCAAGATACATTAAAGAAAAAAGGAATTGATCTGATGTTTGTTTACGCGCCGGGCAAAGGAGAATATTGCCATGAATTCATTGAAGATAAATACAAACATCCCGTGAAACAAACCAATCACGATCTTTATGCCAAGTACGGAAAACAATATGGCATCAATCAATTGGATCTTTACACATTATTTAATCAGTTAAAACCTGTTGCGCCATATCCTTTGTTCCCAAAATTTGGTCACCACTGGAGTTATTACGGTGAATGTGTGGCGATGGATACTATAATAAAATATATCGAGAAATTACATCACTGCGATATGCCAGATATACGCCTGGGAAAAATTGACGTGGTAGATACAGCGAGAAGTAGGGACGCAGATGTACTCAAAGGAATGAATTTGTATAAAAACCCCGAGCAAGATATGAAACTGGCGTATCCAGAATATGGTTGGGAAGATGATTCATTAAAAAATACCACGCGTGTATTAACCTTATCGGATAGTTATTGGTATGGACCGGTTTACATGGGAATTTTAGATAATGCATTTGGGCACGGACAATTTTGGTATTATTATAATAGGATAATTCCTAATCCAAATCCTGGACAAAAAGTAGAGGTTTGGCAATTGGATCTTAAGCAAAGTATTGAAAGTAATCAAGTGATCATGTTATTGTATTCCGATGGAAATTTATCGGCCTTTGGTAATAATTTTATTTTTGATGCTTACGAACTATATACTTCTCCAAAAACATATTATGCGCGTAAACAAAAAGAGGATCAAATACAGAATTTTGCAAAACAAATTCGCGAAACGCCTTTGTTGTTGAAAAAGTCAACTCAAAAAAGTAACGATGAACAAATTCCATTGGATAGTGCTATTAAAGTGGATGCAATGAAAATGGCGGGAATGATAAAGTAAAGAAAATGAAAAAATTAATTATTGGGTTTACCTTTTTATCACTTTTAGTAAAAGCAGATGAAGGTATGTGGATGCCACAGCTAATTGAAGCGATGAATTTTAAGGACATGAAAAAAAATGGCTTTAAATTAACGGCGCAACAAATTTACAGCATCAATAAAGCAAGTATGAAAGATGCGGTGGCTATTTTTGGAGGAGGATGTACTGCAGAAGCAATTTCGGATAAAGGATTGATCTTAACGAATCATCATTGTGGTTATGGTTCTGTTGCAGGATTAAGTACAGTAGAAAAAGATTATTTAAAGAACGGTTATTGGGCAAAAAACGGAAATGAGGAATTATGGTGCAAAGGTTTAACTGTAACCTTTATTAAACGAATAGAAGATGTTACTAAACAAGTTTTAAGTGTGATCAAGCCCACGTATTCCGAATTTCAAAAAGATTCTGCAATTCGCGCAACCATGCAGCAAATAGAAAAAAAAGCTGTTGAGAATTCAGGTTACTCTTCTTTTGTTCGTCCGTTTTACTACGGCAACGAATATTATTTATTTGTGACCGAAGTTTTTAAAGATGTGCGTTTAGTTGGCGTTCCTCCCGAGAACATCGGAAAATTTGGTGGCGAAACCGATAATTGGGTATGGCCTCGTCATAATCCCGATTTTAGTATGTTTAGAATTTATGCAAACAAAGAAAATAAACCCGCAGAGTATAATGCAGATAATGTCCCTTATAAACCTGCATATTCATTTCCAATCTCAATAAAAGGTTATGAAAAAGGAGATTTTACCATGGTGTATGGATTTCCGGGGAGAACTCAAGAGTATTTGACATCATTTGCCGTGGAATTATTGATCAATGAGCAAGATCCTCGCCGTGTTTCATTGCGCGAAAAACGTTTAGCCATCTATGAAAAGGATATGAAGAAGAACGATACGCTTCGTTTAATGTACGCTGATAGATATGCGGGAATTGCCAACGCTTATAAAAAATGGTCGGGCGAAATGCAAGGATTGATCATAAATGACGCGATCAACAAAAAGAAAAAATTCGAGTTAGATCTTATTCAGTTATTAAGTGCGGATGCAACCAAACAAAATAAATGCAAGCAAATATTGGGCGACTTTAAGAAAGTGTATTTGGAATATGCACCATTGAGTAAGCAAGTGGATTATTATAATGAATGTTTGATGGGCATTGATGCTATTAGACACATTAGCAATTATCATGCTTTATTTAGTGAGCTAAAAAAGAAGCAAGCAGGCAAGGAAAATAAATTCGATCAGTTATATACTGATATGAAAAAAACAATTCCATTTAGGAATTATAACAAGGACACTGATAAAAAATTGTGTAGCGCAATGCTAAAGGAATATGCTTCTAATATTGAAAAGGAAAGTCGGCCAATTTATTTGGATTCTTTACTAACCGCCTATAATGGTGATGTAGAAAAGATAACCGAATTCTTGTATAGCAATTCAAGTTTTATTGATAATACAAAAGCGGCGGCTATGTTAAGTGATTTTGAGAAAAGTTATGTGCTTTACGAGCGCGATCCATTTTACAAACTTACGCTCTCTATAAATTCATATTATCAAAAAGCTGTTTTGCCTCAATACAATTACGATGAAATGCAAATATTGGAATTGCAAAAGGAATATATGCAAATGCTAAAGGAAAATGTAAAGACCAAAAAATTCTATCCCGATGCGAACGGAACTTTGCGCGTAGCTTACGGAAAAGTAGATGATTATAAACCAAAAGATGGCGTTACGTATTTACATTATACAACCATCGATGGAATGGTGGATAAGAATAGTACAGGCAATCCTGATTATGAAGTGATGCCGCGCTTAATTGAATTGTATAACAAAAAAGATTACGGAATTTACGCCGACAAAAATGGAAAACTCCGCGTATCATTCATCGCGAGTAATCATACAACTGGAGGAAATAGCGGAAGTCCCGTTTTAAATGCAAAAGGAGAATTGATCGGAACAAATTACGATCGTAATTGGGAAGGAACCATGAGTGATGTGATGTACGATGTGAATCGTTGCAGGAATATTGTGTTGGATGTTCGCTTTACGCTTTGGGTAGTTGATAAATATGCAGGAGCAGGTTATCTCTTAAATGAGATGAAGATCATCAAATAAATTAATCCAAGAACTGTGTATACGAAAGATAAGGAATAGGAATGATCTTCGAATTAGTATTTAATTTTGTAAGATCTCCAAGATACATTCCATAGCATCCAAAATTCCATTGAATATTCTCATTACGGATCCATTTTAAACTTAAGCCGGTTAAATTTAAATTCACCGAACCGCGTGGATTAGAAAATGCTTGAGGAAATAAAAAATTCTCTATATTCCATGCTGCATGTTTAGCAAAACGACTGGTATAAGCAAAATTTAAGTAATACACTGGCGTATAATCGTATTGTTGCATGGCAGTATGCACTTGATCAAAATTCTTTATGGCCATAACTCCTGCTCCAAGGGTAAAATTGGTATTATTATCTCCCTTTGTTACTCTTGCACCTGCTCCCATTAACGGAATTGAGTATGCACCAACCGTATTATTTGTTGGAAGAGCCCATACATAAATATTAGCACCAAAATATAGATCCTTTTGGATCTCGTACGAACATTTTACACCAATAGAGGAGGGAAGAAATAAAAGTACATTCATGGATAGACACCAATTTTCGCTCAAGGCATAATTTACATTCTCAATAAAATAATGACACGTTGCACTTACCGATCCTTCTTCATACGGCAGAGCATTCTCAACCAACATGTAATAATTTGAATAGTAATCATCATCAAAGCGCGCAATGTTGTTCTTAATTTGTGCGTTGATAGGTTTTACTTCTTTTATATCGCTTTTATATAAACGATGCCTCAAATTACTGCGTTTGTCAAGCAAAACAAAAGCTAATTTGGTTTCCTCAACAACTTCGCCTCTGTATTCAGATCCATACACCATTGAAATTTGGTAATACTTGCCTAATTCAAATTGTGGAGTAAAGGGACCATTACTTAAAGTGTCTTGCGCCTTGCCGTTAAAAAAGCAAAGCGATAGGAATATTAAAATTAAATAATGAAAGTTCTTAAGCATGCTTCAAAATCAAATTTAGTGAAAATTTGTGAGCTTTTATATAGATGAAGCACAAACGTATGCAGTGCTCCAGGCGCTTTGAAAGTTAAATCCACCGGTAATTCCATCTATATTTAACACTTCTCCGCAAAAATAAAGGTCTTTAACCAATTTACTTTGCATGGTTTTAAAATCAATTTCTTTCAGATCAATACCGCCGGCGGTAACAAATTCCTCTTTAAATGTTGTTTTACCTTCCATTTTATAAACAGCTCTAAATAAAATTTCGCTGAGTTTATTTAATTGTTGTTTTGAAATATTAGACCAATTCATATCCGTTGGAATATCTGCTTTATCAATCAAAAATTCCCATAAACGTTTTGGTAATTCAAACAACTGCGTTTTTACCACGATCGATCGTGCAGAATTAATTTTTTGCGCATTCAGATCATCAAGGATCTCGTTCAATTTCAAATTTCCTGTCCAATTGATGAGGATATTATTCTTGTAATCTGTTTCAAAAAAATGTGGAGCGGCAAATGCCGAGAGTTTTAGTACTGCTGGGCCGCTTAATCCCCAATGCGTTACCAAAACCGGACCTGTATAATTGAATTTGGTTTTTTCTATAGTAACAGTTGCATTTTTTACAGCTACGCCTTGCAGTTCTTTTTTGATAGTTTCATTGGGAAGATTAATGGTGAACAAACTCGGAATAGGGGAGATGATGTTGTGACCAAGTTCTTTTAAAATTTTATATCCTTCTAATTTATTATTCCCGCCCATACTGCAAATAAGTGCATCAGCTTCAAAATTTCCCTTGCTTGTTTTTATTTGAAAGATGTTTTCTTTAATTATTTTTTGAACTTCACATTGAGTAATGACTTCTATTTTCAATTTTTTTGCAAGATCCAAAAAGCAATTCGCAATGGTCTCACTTTTATTACTTGCAGGGAACATTCGTCCATCGGCTTCCGTTTTTAATTCAATATGTTGTTCTTTGAACCACCGAATAGTATCTTCCACCGCAAATCTGCTAAACACCTGCATCAATTCTTTTTCACCGCGAGGATAATTCTTTACCAATTGTTTAGTATCAAAGCAATGATGCGTTACATTGCATCGTCCGCCCCCTGAAACAAGTACTTTCGAAAGAAGTTTGGTGGTTTTTTCCAATATCTTAACCTCAGATCCGGGATTTAAAAGCTTACAATTGATCGCTGCAAAAAATCCTGCTGCCCCTCCTCCAATAACAATTATGTGTTTTGTTTTAATAACTTTTTTTAATTGATGCGTTATAACTTATAAATTCGTCACAAATCTAACAAAATGCGCTTTATTATAACGTTTTTATTGTTTTGCAATTTAATTCATTCGCAAACCAAGAATGTTTTGAACGATTTTTCTTTCAGTTTGCATGAGGATCTTGTAAATAAAGTTCTTTTAGCCATTGGTACAGTTTCGAGCACAAGCGATTATGAGGTGATGTTCATTCAAGGTAAATATCACTGGAAAATGGCAAATCCAAAAATTCAGATCCGTCCCGATAGTTCACATTTTACCTGTGATGCCTTTGTGGATGTTGGTCCGATAAATTACAGCACTACGGTAAATGGTGACGTGAAGATATTGTATGATAAACCAAACGATAAGATCTCGATACGGATAACACGTGCTATTTTTGAATTGTATACGGTGATCTTAGATAAAAAAGTACACATAAAAGACATTCATCTCGAAGAAAAATTTAAAGATCCCTTTTTGTTCGACGGACCAAAGTCGTACGGAACTTCGGTGGACATAAGTTTGCCCGACAGCGCAAAAAAAACCATTTACATTCAGCCTAACGATTGCGAACTCAGTATTAAGTGGCGAGAGGTTTGCGCCATTTGCGAAGTGATGGTAAGCGATAAGCCCTTCAAACCACAACAGCCAATAACTGCGCCAAAGTCCTCTTCCACCTATAAAACTACGCCTGAATCCAAAGTTTCGGCTACCGTTCAACCTAAGCCAAAACCAACCGAAACTAAAACGGTTGCACCTCAGAAAAAATAGTTATTTTTACGGGTAATGTTCAATATTTTTAAATGGTTCTGGTCGTATAATTTACCGCGTTGGTCAATACTTCTGATCGACACGGGAATTTGTGCGTTTTCTTTAGGACTAAGTTTTTTTATTCGCTTTTATTTTGAGAAAGACAGCATGTCGCCTCAGGATAAGGCAAACATTCCTATTGATCTTTGTATTGTTCTTGGTATCCGAATAATTTCTTTCATTTTTGCGAAAACCTATAAAGGAGTTGTAAGATATACAAGCTCTAAAGATGCTACACGAATTTTTGTTGTTGTTATTCTTGGAACAATTGCTATTTCGCTGGTGAATCTTATTTTATTTTATACCGGAGATAAAACCTATGTCATTCCGAATTCGATCATTATCATTGATGCGCTTTGTACCTTGTTTTTAATGATCAGTTCACGTTTGGCAGTAAAAGCCTTATTCCTCGAAACAAAAAATCCAACCAGCGAGCGTATGAATGTGATCATTTTTGGTGCCGGAGAAGCGGGGATAATAACCAAGCGAACTTTAGATAGAGACGCTGCCATTAAATATCGTGTGGTTGCTTTTGTGGATGATGATGAAAAGAAAAAGGGAAGAAGTTTAGAAGGTGCATTTATTTATACAACGGATAAATTAGCACGGCTCATTAAAGAAAATAATGCCGAGATAGTGATCATAAGTATCCAAAATCTAAGTGCAGCAAAAAAGAACGAGATCACCGATATTTGTTTGAATAATAATACAAGGGTTTTAAATGTTCCTCCTCCAACTAAATGGATCAATGGCGAATTAAGTTTCAATCAGTTAAAAACAATAAACATTGAAGATCTTTTAGAACGCGAACCAATTAAGTTAGATGCAGATCTTATAAGCGATCAAATAAAGGGAAAAGTGATCATGATCACCGGTGCAGCAGGTTCTATTGGAAGTGAATTAGCAAGGCAATGTATGAAATTTGATCCTGCAAAAATTTATTTGCTCGATCAGGCCGAATCGCCACTGCACGAATTGGATCTTGAATTCTACGACAAATACAAAAAAGGAAGTTATGAAGTAGCACTGGCGGATGTGCGAAATGTAGAACGCATGCAAAAAGCATTTCTCACATTTAAACCGAATATAGTTTTTCATGCGGCTGCATATAAGCACGTGCCATTGATGGAAAATAATCCTTCTGAATCGGTTTTTACAAATGTATTAGGAACAAAAGTATGCGCTGATCTTTCGGTGGCGCATAACGTTGAGAAATTTGTTTTTGTGAGTACCGATAAAGCGGTGAATCCAACCAATGTAATGGGCGCAAGTAAACGCATTGCCGAAATTTATATTCAGAGTCTTGGTAAAAGTAATAAAACACGTTTTATCACCACGCGTTTTGGAAATGTTTTAGGATCGAACGGCTCTGTTATTCCAAGATTCAAGCGACAAATTGAGAAAGGCGGACCGGTTACGATAACACATCAGGATATCACGCGTTATTTTATGACCATTCCCGAAGCTTGTCAATTAGTTTTGGAGGCCGGATGCATGGGAAAAGGAGGAGAGATCTTTGTATTTGATATGGGTAAATCGGTTAAAATAATTGATCTAGCGCGCAAGATGATAAAACTTTCGGGATTGCAGGAAGGAAAAGACATCAAAATAGAATTTACAGGTTTGCGCCCGGGCGAAAAATTATTCGAAGAACTATTAGCCGACAAAGAAACTACGTTGCCAACACATCATAGTCAAATATTAATTGGAAAAGTTCGCGAGTATGAATATCAACAAGTGAACAAGACCATTGAGGACATCATCATATTATTTGATACACAAAACAACGATCTTATTGTGCAGCGCATGAAGGATATTGTTCCCGAATACAAAAGCAGTAATTCTGTTTTTGAAAAACTCGACAAAAAATAATGCAACTAAAAAAAGTATATTTTCTTGTTTTCATTTCACTTGGCCTAAATTCTTTGTCGCAAACGGTAAAGAAAGCCGCTTCCTCAAAACCAAGATTAGTTGTGGGTATTGTGGTAGATCAAATGCGCAATGATTATATTTATCGTTATTGGGATAGATTTGGAAATGGCGGCTTCAAAAAATTGATCAATAACGGATTTTATTTGCGCAACGCACATTTTAATTATGTCCCAACCATTACAGGCCCGGGTCACGCCAGTATTTTTACAGGCACAACGCCAAAAACGCATGGTATCATTGCAAATGATTGGTACGATAGGACAAGCGACAAAAAAATATATTGCACACTAGATGAAAATGTAAAACCTATTGGTACGGATGCTAAAGAAAGAAAAAGATCGCCGGTTAATTTATTAAGCACAACTATTGGCGATGAATTAAAACTAAGCAGCAATGGAAGATCAAAAGTGTTTGGTATTTCGTTGAAGGATCGCAGCGCTATTTTTCCGGCAGGACATGCCGCCGACGCCGCATTTTGGTACGATGATTCTACAGGTTATTTTATTTCATCATCGTGGTACGTAAAAGAATTACCTGCTTGGTTAAACGATCTTAACGCAAAGGAATTATCAAAAACCTATTTGCAAAAGGGATGGAATACATTAAAACCAATTGAAACGTATACGAATTCCATCGCCGATAATAATACTTACGAAAAAGCTGAAAATAAAAAAGAAACTCCAACTTTCCCATATAGCTATTCTAATTATTTAAAGCCGGGAAAATACGGGATGATAAAAGAAACGCCTTATGGAAATACCATTACAAAAGATATGGCCATTGCCTGTATTAAAAATGAAAAATTAGGCAAGGATGAATTCACCGATCTGTTGACCGTTAGTTTTTCAAGTTCTGACATTATTGCGCACGCGTATGGTCCGCGTTCGGTAGAAGTGGAAGATATGTATCTGCGTTTGGATCTTGAATTAGAAGAATTGATAAAAACGTTGGATGCAGAAGTGGGCGCAAATAATTATGTACTTTTTTTAACGGCCGATCACGGTGGAGCCGATGTGCCAAATTATTTAAAGGATAATAAGATCCCCGCTGATTATTTTGACGAGAAAAAATTTAACGTACAACTCAAAGAATATTTTCAAAAGACATTTAACGATCCAAGTATCTTTATTCTTTGCTACGATCAACAAGTGTATTTAGACGAAGATAAATTGGATAAGATCAATAGGGGATATGTGGAAAAAAAATTATGCGATTATTTAGTTACAGTGGATGGGATAGCGGAAGCTTATCCGTCGGTAGCACTTAAGAATGGGAATTTTGACGGTCGCGATACAAAAACGCTGATTCAAAACGGCTACAATCATAAACGAAGCGGCAATGTAGCTTTTTCATTAAAACCGGGATGGATGGATCATGAAAAAACAGGAACAACACACGGAGCAGCGTATTCGTATGATACACACGTGCCCATTATTTTTTACGGAAGCGGTATTGAAAAAGGAAGTTCGTTGAATTATTACAAGATCACACAAATTGCTCCAACCATTTCCGATCTTATTAAAATAAATTATCCAAATGGTTGTATCGACGATCCAATAGAAAAAGTCCTTACGAAATAAAAATTTATGTATCAACAGTTCAAAGATTCATTTAGTAAAATTGTAGTTGTAGCCGCATTAGGTTATTTTGTGGATATCTACGATCTGGTTCTCTTTGGAATGGAACGTGTAGCAAGTTTGACTGATATTTTAAAAGATACATACACTGATCCCGCTGAGTTAAAAAAACAAGTAACCGATGTTGGGGCAAATCTTTTGAGCTCTCAAATGATCGGAATGTTAGTGGGTGGTTTGTTCTGGGGAATTTTAGGAGATAAAAAAGGACGATTGACCGTTTTATTTGGAAGCATCATCACGTATTCTCTTGCCAACATTGCCAATGGTTTTGTAACCGATACATTTTGGTATGGTATTTTACGTTTTGTTTCAGGTTTTGGTTTAGCAGGTGAATTAGGTGCGGGAATTACCTTGGTAAGCGAGACCATGAAAAAAGAAGATCGCGGAATTGGAACAACCATTGTGGCATCCATTGGGTTATTTGGCGCCGTTGTTGCAGGATTAACTACTATTGCTATTGATAATTGGAGAGCGAGTTATTTTTTAGGAGGTGGAATGGGATTGTTATTATTATTTCTGCGTATTGGGATCTTCGAAAGCGGAATGTTCGATCAGGTAAAGCAAGATAAAAATGTAAAAAAGGGAAATTTCTTTTATCTCTTTTCGCATCCTAAATTAATTTTAAAATATTTGAATATTATTTTAATTGCTATTCCTGTTTGGTTCGTGATGTATTTTTTGGTTCAGTTCGCTCCCGAAATGTCGAGCGCACTTGGTTTGGTAAATGGGCCAAAAGACGGAAAGATCCCCATTATGGTGGCATATATTGGAATTACTATTGGAGATGTAGTGAGCGGAATCATGAGTCAGAAAATGCGCTCTCGAAAAAAAGTACTCTTCATTTTTATTTCTCTTACGCTATTATTTAGTATCATTTATTATCTTTTTGCCGGCGTTTCGGTATTTGTATTCTATTCCATTGTTTTTTGTATTGGTTTTGGAACAGGGTATTGGGCTGTGTTCATGAGCGGGGCTTCTGAATTATTTGGAACTAATATTCGTTCAACCGTTACAACTACGGCCCCAAATTTTGTGCGTGGCTCGGTAACATTAATGACATTTGCCAATGTTTCTATGAAACCTTCCATTGGAGTTGTCAATTCGTCATTAATCATTGGTGGCATTGTATTTGTATTGGCCTATTGGGCTTGTTATAAATTAGAAGAAACATTTGCAAAAGATTTAAATTATACAGAATGAGATCAACCGTAATAATTGGCGCATCGCCAAACCCTGAGAATTACAGCTATAAAGCAACCGTAAATTTAAAGGCGCAAGGACATAAAGTTTATCCAATTGGAATAAAACCAGGAGATATTGAAGGAGAAAAGATCATTAATGATCGTCCAATTCCTAATGATGTTGATACAGTAACCATGTATCTCTCTGCAAAAAATCAAAAAGATTGGTACGACTATATTCTATCATTAAAACCAAAACGTATTATTTTTAATCCCGGTACCGAAAATCCGGAGTTTGAAGAAATGACAAAGAAGCAGGGGATAGAAACCTTGAATGCTTGTACGTTGGTAATGTTATCTATTGGAAATTACGAATGAAATGGATCACAAAAACATTTGATCAATTAAGTTTGCACGAATTGTATAGCATTTTGCAATTGCGTGCAAGAGTATTTATTGTTGAGCAAGAGTGTCCTTACCAAGATCTCGACGATAAGGATCAACAAGCCTGGCATTTATATGGAGAAGAAAACGGAAAAATGTTGGCATATGCGCGCCTGCTCCCTCAAAATGTAAATTATCCCGAGCCAAGTATTGGCAGAGTAATTGTCGATCCTTCTTTAAGGGGTAGGAATATAGGAAAAGAATTAATGAATCGATCGATCGCCAAATGCGAGGAACTTTTCAAAACAAAAAAGATCACCCTCTCTGCGCAATGTTATCTAATTAAATTCTATAATGAATTAGGATTTAAAGAAGAGGGCGAAGAATACGAAGAGGATTTCATTCCTCATATTAAAATGAAAAAATAATTTATGATCAGAATAGCAATTATTGGCTGCGGCAATATGGGTTTAACCTATGCTAAAGCTTTTTTAAAGGACAATATCGTTTCTCAAAAAGATATTTTACTCATTGAAAAGAATGCTGAAATAAAAGATAGATTAAAACCATTTGGAAATGTGGCCAATCAAATTGATGAGCGTATCCATGGTTTTGATACCATCATTCTTGCCATAAAGCCTCAAGATTCAAAAGCAATTTACGCCGATCTTAAAAAACATATCAAGCCGTCGCAATTACTTATTTCTATTATGGCGGGAATTACGATTGAAACATTAAAAGAGAATTTGGGTCATGTTAGTATTATTCGAGCCATGCCAAATACACCCGCTCAATTAGGAATGGGAATAACCGGATTTACTGCAAGTAAAGAAACCAATATAAAAGATGTGTTGAAAGCAGATAATCTTTTAAATAGCACAGGGAAAACAGTTTTTTTTGATGATGAAAGTAAATTGGATGCAGTTACGGCATTAAGCGGAAGTGGCCCAGCCTATTTTTATTTTATTGCCAGCGCCATGATAGAAGCCGGGAAACAAATGGGAATTGACGAGCACATTTCATCGTTATTGGTAAAGCAAACCATGAATGGCGCGTTTCATTTAATGAATACATCCGAAAATAATTTGGATGATCTAATTAAGTCAGTAGCTTCAAAAGGTGGTACAACGGAAGCTGCACTTTCTGTATTTAAAGATGAAAAATTAAAAGAAGCTCTTGTAAATGGAATTGTAGCTGCTGAAAAACGCGCTAAGGAACTTTCTAAGTCCTAGCTTTCATTCGCATAATACAATTTATAATACTTCATTCCCTTTCCCTCATCATATCCGCGCTCCACATGATCATGTTGTCCGTGAATATAGATATGGAAATTCTTATCCAATTTCACAACACTCTTCATGTATTTTGAATTCTTTTTAACGGCAGTAGGCGATACTTCAAACTCGTCAATGGCCTGAAGGTCGTTGCGATCATTGTAATTATGTCTGTATTCGCTAAAAGCGGTGATGAGTCCTTTATCAACTAGAATCTCTTTTTCAAAATCCTTAACCTTAAAGTGATCTTTCTCCTTAAAATAACTTGCGCTTTTGTTCAACATCATCATTTGATCTTGTTTGCTTACATTATTTTGTTCGGTCAATACCTCTTCACAAAAACCTCGCGAAGCATCCATAAAATTCTTCGTAAAATAGTAGCCGTTCTGTTTTAATTTTGCGCCCAAAAAATCTTCTTCCCAATATAAAGCGCACTCGGCGTTGCGATTGTTATTATCAATGATACTTAATTTGTAACCTTTTGCTTTTTCGGTATTAAATATCAAAGCGCCCTTGTCTAATTTATAAATATCAATGCCGTCATCGCATTCCAGATCAAAACTATTTAAATGCTGGTAAACTTTTAAATAGGTTTCTTTGTTCTCGGTCTTAAAATAACCAATAGCGTCGCATAATTCACCGTCTACCATAGCATCCTTAAAATAACATACGTAAAATTCACCGCCTTTTATTTTTGGGTGAGTGCTTTGATCGTGCAAATGTTTTGCAAGTTTTTTGCTTTGCGATAAAAAATTCTTTTGCGAACCAAAAAGATCTTCGCTCATAGTGGCAACGCTTTTAAGGCTTACATCAGCCTTCTTTCTAAACTCGTGATAAATATCAGTTTTGAAAGGATCCAAAAAGTAACGCAAAAGAGTTTCCTTTACAAAGTCATCTTTGAATTTGATAAGGTCTTCGCTTAAAGTAAGTTCTTCTCCAAGGCCTTTGTTACCAACGTAATGTATAACAAAATGTGTAAGCTCGGCGCGGGTAAAATCTATCATAAAAAAAGTATTTGTGCTAAAGTATACTTATTCTCCAATATTCCTTTAACAAAATTTAAACAGGTAAAAATTGTTACAATTGGTCATTTTTGGTGTCTAAATAGTAGCAATAGTGCCTCAAAGTGATTAAATTTGTATATAACATGAGAACCATAGTAAATATCCTAAAAAAGAAGTTTGTCATTATACCCTTAGTTCTGGTTGTTACCTCTTTTACCGTTTTCAATTACGTTTTCAATAAGAACGAACTTATCCTTGATATACTTTTGGGCGGCTTAACTCAAAATCATTATAATCCTGTAAAATTAGATGATGCTTTTAGTGAGAAAGTATTTGATCTGTATTTAAAACGTACCGACGCGAGTAAAAAATTCCTTTTGCAAGAAGATGTTGATCTGTTGACTAAATACCGACGCTCTATTGATGATCAATTAAAAAACCAAAGTCACGATTTTTATAAGATCTCGGTTGATCTTATCGCAAAACGTATCAAAGAAAAAGAAAGTTGGTACAAAGAATATTTATCAAAACCACTCGATTATACAACAGAAGAAACTTACGAGTCGGATGCAGAGAAAGCGACTTATGCTAAGACCTCGGACGATCTAAAAAAGGAATGGCAAAAAATGTTGAAGTATCAAGTGTTGATGCGTATCGACGAATCTTTGAACAGACAAGAAGCTGCTATCGCAAAAAAAGATACATCGATCAAAATAAAGTCGTTTGATACTTTAGAATTGGACGCGCGTAATAAAGTGATCAAAGCAAATAATAATTTATTCAAATATTATAGCAAACTAACGCCTAAAGATCGATTTGCGCTTTATGCAAATGCCATAACAGGAATTTACGATCCGCATACGGAATATTTTGCTCCGCGTGATAAAAAGAAATTCGATCAGGCAATGAGCGGACAGTTTGAAGGAATTGGTGCGCGTTTAATGCGTACCGAAATGGGTCAGTTGAAGGTGAGTGAAATTATTATCGGAACACCAAGCTATAAACAAGGCGAACTCAAACAAAATGACGAGATCCAAAAAGTAGCGCAAGGTGAAGGTAAAGCTGTGGATATTTCCGAAATGGAAATGGATGAGGCTATTGAATTGATCAAAGGAAAAAAAGGCACTGAAGTTCGCTTAACTGTAAAAAAACCGGATGGCACTATTAAAGTAATTCCTATTGTTCGTGATGTGATCGATATGGATGAGACCTTTGCAAAAAGCGCTATCTTAAATAATAAAACAAAGACAGGCTATATTTATTTGCCATCGTTCTATACTGATTTTGTTGGTTCGGGATCTCCTAACGCTCATCGTTGTGCTAGAGATATGCGTGTAGAGATAGAGAAATTGAAAAGAGTGGGGGTAAAATCAATTATTATTGATCTTCGTGATAATGGCGGTGGATCATTACAAGAAGTTGTAATGATGGCAGGATTATTTTTTACAAAAGGTCCGGTTGTACAAGTAAAAAATAGAGACGGTTACATAAAAGTAATGGAAGATTATAATTCCGATGTTGTATGGGATGGTCCTTTAGCTGTAATGGTAAATCACGGAAGTGCCAGTGCCAGCGAAATTTTGGCTGCTGCTTTACAAGATTATAAACGCGCTGTGATCATTGGAACGCCAACATTTGGAAAAGGAACAGTTCAATCGTTCTTGAATTTGGATGGCTATTTAATGCCGCAATTTGATACTATTAAACCGATAGGCGAAGTAAAAGTAACTCAGCAAAAATTCTATCGCGTTAATGGCGGATCAACACAATTAAAAGGCGTTACACCAAATGTGATGTTGCCTGATATTTATGCGCTGATCGATAGAGGCGAAAGAGAATTGGACTATCCAATGCCTTGGGATGAAGAGAAAAAAGCGAATTATACTGAGTTCACTAATATCAATTACGAGAAGTTAGCAAAGAACAGTGCCGCACGTTTAAAAAAGAACGAGCAATTCAAAGCAGTGGAAACTTTTTCGAAAGAGTACAAGGCAAAAAAGGATGAGTCGCTGGTGAATTTGAAATTAGATAAATTCAGAGCTGAACAAAAATATTGGAGAGATCAGAATAAGAAATACGATGAGATCAAAAAAGAGATAAAAGAATTTAGTGCCAACCCTTTGGAAGAAGATATGGCTGCGTTTAAAAGCAAAGGAGATACTGCTAAAGTGGGTATAGCCAGTCGTTGGACCAAGAATATCTCAAAAGACATCTATATCTACGAAGCAAGTAATATTGTTAGCGAGATCAAGTAAATCCCCCCTTACATTTTATAAAATTTTGCGTTCTTTGTAAAAAGAGCGCATTGTTTTTTAATAGAAGATATATTCCATTCCTGATCTTTATAGGTGTATTATTTCTGATCGAAATGATCATAGATCCCCTAGGGAATTTTGCCTTGAATGATGATTGGGCCTATGCGCGTTCGGTATTTGTTTGGAACCAAACGGGACAATTTACCATTGGAAAATGGCCGGCCATGTCGCTTTTTTCGCATTCGTTGTTAGGATTGGTGTTTGTGAAGATCTTAGGGTTCTCCTACACTGTATTACGTTTTAGCAATATGTTCTTTTGTGTGATCACACTTTTCTTTTTGTATAAATTTCTTGCCGAAAGAAAAGGAACAAAGCTCGCGACCTTAATATGTTTTATTTTTATTTTAAATCCGTTCTATCTCAATGGGTTTAATTCGTTCATGACCGATCTTACCTTTATTAATTTCTCTTTTCTTTCATTTTATGTGCTTGCCACTTATTTCGAAAAAAGAAAATTTAGCCATCTATTTTTGTTCTTGTTATTGGCTTTACTGGCAACATTTACAAGGCAAACCGGCGTTATTTTATTCGTCGCCTTTGTAGTTGTTGCAACTATTCAATGGATCAAAAATAAAGACGGGATTCTTGTGGTGTATTCGCTATTATGTTTATGTATTTGTTTGATCTTGTTATTTTATTTTGAAATGCAGCAAAAGTTAGTTGCAAGCGACGGAATGGCTTACAAAGGCTTGTTCTTTTTTAAACAAGATGTTCCGTTCAATATGGAAACGATCATTGCATTTGTAAAACGTGGATGTATAATGCTAGTATACACAGGAGGGATATTCATAGTCCTCGGAAGTTTTTTTCTTATGGAGAATTTCAAAAGCATTATGGTAAACAAATTTTCGCGAATGATTTACGTTGGTATTGCTATCGGGATATTTCTTTTTATTTCAACCGGTTTTCCTTCCGGAAATATTCTTTACAATTGTGGTGTGGGTCCCGAAAGTACGATCGATAGGGTTTATTTGGAAACTAATTCATCGCATGCAAGTTCAGGGATCTTATTCGGAATCGTAATTTCCTTTTTTGTGATAGGATTTTTATTAATGAGTTTTATTTTTGATCGCGAACTCGCCAAAAAAAGTTGGACAACCAAAGATCCGTCGTGTCGTTATTTAATTATTTTATTGGCCATGTACGCTGTTTTGATAGGGCTCTCGGATGTTTTTTTCGATAGATACAGTTTATTTTTCACTTTCTTTTTGACACTTATTTTTTTATTGGAGCAAGATGTTCAATGGAAATTAGATCGTAAACTACCGTTCATTTTATTGCTCCTTATTGGAATTTTCTCTGTTCTTTCTGCAAAAGACTATTTTACAGTAGCACGATCAAAACAAAGTATTATAACTGAGCTTATCAAGGAACAAAAGATCGATAAGAAACAAATACACGCCGGATTTGAATATGAATTGTGGGATGGAACTTTAAATGATTTTGACTGGATCAATTTTGATCATTACCAAGATAAAAAGTTCGTTCTTTCAAGTGGACCAATAAATGGTTTTGAAATTTTTAAAGCATATCCTTATCGGCGTTATATTCCATTTAAAATGGATACAATTTTTGTTCTACGTAAACGATAACATCAAGCCCATTTGATCTCCTTGATATCGAAATAATGATCAATTCCTTGGTTATCTGTCAAGGCTAAGAGTCCTTTTTCATTTATTCCTTTCACACTAAATTCTTTTTTTTCCTCATTGATAATAAATTCCTGTTTCTCCCCAATTTTAAAAAAGTGCGTATAATAATTCTTCAATAGAACTTCGAAATGTTGCCCTTTTAACTTAAGATAATAGTTCTCTAAATGTTTATTTAAGATCTTTAAGATCCCGGCAGCATCAAACTCTTTCGAACTAAGTAATTTCAGCGAGGTAACATTCGCTAATTGGGCAAAGTCTTCCTGATTGATATTTATTCCTATCCCTACAATGCTTGCATTTGTAGTTGTTGTATTCAAAATGTTCTCGCTAAGTATTCCTGCTATTTTTTTAGAGTTCACCAGGATATCGTTGGGCCATTTTATTTTTATGTCATATTGGCTACTGTTAAGCAATTCAGCCATTAAGTCATGCACAGCCAATGCAGAAATTATGTACATGTAGAACAATTTGTCCACACTCAAAAATGTAGGCTTTAAAATGTACGAAACCGCTAGGTTAAGCCCCGGGCCGCTTATCCAGCTGTTGCCCCGCTGGCCTCGTCCTTTTGTTTGATCAAATGTATATATCACTGTGCCTTCGGAAAGGTTAACGTTCTTTAACAAGGCTGTGGCATAGGAATTGGTACTCTCTACCTCGGGTAGAAAAATAGCATTTTGCCCAATAAATAATGTTTCCATTAAGCCAAAAAGATTAAATTTGTTCTTTAATGTAAACGTAGTAAAAATTTAAGACAACAAAGTACCGTCGGATAGATTTATGGCTAAGAAAAAAGCAAAACTTGTAAAAAAAGCAGCGGGGAAGAAAGCCTCGAAGAAAGCTCCAAAAAAAGCACCGAAGAAAAAAGTAACTTCTCTTGCAAAAGGAAAAGCAAAAAAACCTGTTGCAAAAAGATCTGCTTCGGCTAAAGGAAAAAAGGTTCCGGTTAAAACATCTAAGACCTCCGAAAAAGAAAAGGATAATAGAAAGGCGAATGCTATTGTAAATTCAGAAAAGAAAAAGGTTGTCAAGAAAAGAGTTAAAGTTGCAACTTCCAAAGAAACAAATGGCTTGTTGGATTCTATTGTTGACGGAATGCAAGAAAAAAAGGCAAAGAATATCACTGTACTCGATCTGCATGATATCGAGAATAGAATTGCAGATTACTTTGTGATATGTGATGCGGATAGCGGAACACACGTGGATGCAATTGCGGATAGTGTGGAAGAGATCGTATTAAAACAAACAGGCGAAAAACCGTATCATTCAGAAGGACAACAAAACACCGAGTGGATATTGATAGATTATATAAATATTGTGGTGCATGTTTTCTTAAAAGAGATACGTGAATATTATAATATAGAAGGATTGTGGGGAGATGCAGAGATCAGAAAAATAAATTAAGAAACAAAAAATGAGTAACGAACAAAATACTGAGGAACAAAAAGATCCTAATCATAAACTTTCCAACGAAGAAGAACGTAAGAAGCAATTCGAACGCATGAAAGAAAAATTCGGAAAGCAAAATTCACCTTTTGGCGGACAAGGAAATAAAGGTGGTAACAATTTTTATTGGATCTACGGTGTAGTTATTGTGGTATTACTTTTTATCACGTTCTACGGTACGGGATTTAGTCCACGTATAAAAGAAATTCCATTGCCTGCGTTCGAACAAGAGATGTTAGCAAAGGGCGATGTGGTGGATATCAATATTGTAAATAAAAGCATCGCAAAAATTTCTATCAATCCCGATAGTTTAGCAATTTGTGATAGATACAAAGATAAAAGTACCGGCAAATCACTTTTCCCCGATAAGAATTTTCATGGTCCGCACTTTACAGTTTCAATCCCATCTGTGGATAATTTTTTATTACGCGTAGAAAAAATTCAGAACGATGCAGGCATTCAAAAAGAAAAACAAGTGTACGCGCGCAGCTCAGAAGAATCGAGTTGGAGCGAAAGTATTTCGTGGATCTTACCAATTGTGATCATGATCGCTTTATGGATATTTATGATGCGTCGCATGGGTGGCGGTGGAGGAAGTGGCGGTCCGGGCCAAATTTTTTCAATTGGAAAATCACGTGCAGTATTATTTGATAAAGATACAAATGTGAATATCACATTTAATGATGTTGCAGGATTAGATGGCGCAAAATTAGAAGTAATGGAGATCGTAGATTTTTTAAAGAATCCAAAAAAATATACCGATCTGGGTGCAAAAATTCCAAAGGGTGCGTTGTTAGTTGGTCCTCCGGGAACAGGTAAAACATTATTGGCAAAAGCAGTTGCAGGAGAAGCAAAAGTTCCGTTCTTCTCTTTATCAGGTTCTGATTTTGTGGAAATGTTTGTTGGTGTTGGAGCATCACGCGTGCGTGATCTTTTCCGCAATGCAAAAGAAAAAGCGCCATGTATTATTTTTATTGATGAGATAGATGCGATCGGACGTGCGCGTGGAAAAAGTGTTTCGGCAGGTGCAAATGATGAGCGCGAGAATACATTAAATCAATTACTCACCGAGATGGATGGATTTGGAACTAACAGCGGTGTAATTATTCTAGCAGCAACAAACAGAGCAGATATTTTAGATAGAGCTTTAATGCGCGCTGGTCGTTTTGACAGACAGATCTATGTTGATATGCCGGATCTGAATGAGCGCAAAGAGATCTTCAAAGTGCATTTGAAAAAAATAAAAATTGATGAAAGCGTTGATGTGGAATTTTTAGCGCGTCAAACTCCCGGATTTAGCGGAGCCGATATTGCCAACATTTGTAACGAGGCCGCATTGATAGCAGCACGTAGTAATAAAAAACAAGTGGGTAAGCAAGATTTTTTAGATGCAGTTGATCGCATCATTGCCGGATTAGAGAAAAAGAATAAGATCATCACTAAACTCGAAAAACGTGTGATCGCTTATCACGAAGCAGGACATGCCACTGTAAGTTGGATGTTAGAATATGCAAGTCCTTTGGTTAAAGTTACAATTGTTCCTCGAGGAAGAAGTTTAGGCGCAGCATGGTATTTACCTGAAGAACGTCAAATAACAACTGCTGATCAAATAATGGACGAAATGTGTGCGGCTTTAGGCGGTAGAGCAGCAGAGGAGATCATTTTTGGTAAAGTTAGCACCGGCGCGCTTAGCGACCTTGAAAAGATAACTAAACAGGCATATGCGAGCATTATATATTATGGCTTGAACGAGAAGATCGGTAATATAAGCTATTATGATAGTAGCGGGCAGAGTGAATACAACTTCAATAAGCCTTATAGTGAGCAAACTTCCAAGGTTATTGATGAAGAGGTTAAAAAGATGGTAGATATAGCCTATGCGCGTACAAAACAGATATTAGCTACCAATAAGGATAAACTGACTACACTGGCCGAAAAATTACTCGAAAAAGAAGTTATTTTTAAGGAAGATCTTGAAGAAATTTTCGGGAAACGTCCGTTCGAAAAGGATGAGGAAATGTTCAAAAAACCTGAGATCAAAATAGAAAGTACGAACGATAACGATCAGAAGTTGGGTTAAAAAAGCTCCGCAACCCCCATTTTTAAAGGCAAGCGCAGATCTTACGATCTTTGCTTGCTTTTTTTTAATTTCAAAAATACGCTGAATCGCTTTACAGGCAAGGAAATCCGATGATATTCTAAAATTTTGTTTATTTTGTTTATCGTTTTAGGAACGCAATTTTAGCCATTTTTCCGCCGATTATTTTAACCCGTTTGTGCCTGATTTATAGGCTCTAGGCCTGTTTATAACTTGTTAATTGGGTGAATGGAAGGTATAAATGAGCGAAACAGACCAATGAGTTAGCCGTTTTTTAACATTTTTTTTTGTTTAAGTATATCTTAGTAAGGATAAAACTAGGCTCTTTTTAAAAAATAATAAAACACAAAGCATGAAAAAATTAATTACAGCAAAACTAATGATCCTGATAATGTTGGGTTTCAGTCAATCGTTGGTTGCACAGTTTCAAGTGGAAACTACGGTTGCACAAAGCAACAGTAATAAACCATATTACATGTATGTATTTCCTTCCGATTCGTTGGCAGGATTTAACGAGGCAAATGCGCAGCAGGATGCTCTTAACCGTAAGTGTTTCGGTAATGAGTTCTTCAGGTTTTTATATGCCGAAAAGAGAAATTATATCAATATTAAATATTCTATTGCCCCAGTTGTTACTAACCCAAACAGCAATACGAATTATATCAATGCAAAACCTATCATTAGCCCAACTAATCAGGTAAATGCTGCACCATGTGTTAACGAAGGTTTCGAATCATCTTTACCAACAACATTAACTACTGCGGCTGCAGCAATTGGTAATACTTTAACGGGATGGCAAGTTACAAGTGGTAACACAATGCAAACTCCTTATAATAACTGTACTGCTACGAATAATGCTCCAAATCCGGGCTGTAATTTTGCTTGGGTTCGCGCAACACCATGGGTGCCTCCTGTTAATACTAACTTAGGAACTATTACTGCATCTCCTTTAGGAGGTAATAATGTTCTTCAGATGAACGATAATCTTGCAGGTGGTAAAGCAGTACGAATTCAACAAACGTTTCCTGTTACTGCATCAAATTGTTTATTTCAATTAGCTTACAGAGCTGCTTTATTATCCGGTCACGCATGTTGTGAGAATCCGTATATTAAAGTAAAGGTTGTAAACTGTTTTAACGCCATATTACCTTGTCCTCAAGTTGACGTGCAGCCTCCGGGACCAAGCTGTGCTTCGGTAACCGCAACAGGCTGGCAAACAAATTCATCTACTTGGGTTACTTATACACCAACATGGATGATCAAATCTTTAGACTTAACTCCATACCTTAACTCTTGCGTTACTATTATTATAGAGGTTGGTGATTGTCCTTACGGTGGTCACTGGGGAACTGCTTTCATTGATACGCAATGCTTACCAATGAATACTACCGTTAACAACATTCAATTCTCGGCTGCTCAACCGGTTTCTTTCGTTGCAGCTTGTGGTGTATTAACTGCAACTATGACAGCGCCTCCGGGACTAGGACCTTATACTTGGAATGGCCCTGCTACAAGTACTATCGTTAATAATACAAACCAAACTATTTTTACAACGGTACCTGGTAACTATACATTAACAATGAACCCTGTAGGATCTTGTTCACCTATAACTAAAACAGTGAACTTACAGTTTGGTAACTTCCCTACGCCTGGATTTAGTGTCACTAATAACTGTACAACCTATACGATAACAAATACGGGTAGTCCGGCTCCGGCTATACAAACGTATACGATAGTCAATAATGGTCCACCTAGCTTTTCAACAACAAATAACACAAGCGTCGTCAATTTAGCACCGAACACAACCTACACAATTTATCAAACAGTTACGAATGCGGCAAATTGTCCTGCTACATTCTCAATGGTAATTACAACACCTAACGGTCCTTCCCCTGCGTTCAATGGCCCGTCTAACTTATGTATAAACTCAACTGCCACATTTAGTGCTGTTGTAAGTGCGGGTTCTCATACATATGCATTTACTTCGTTCACAACAAATCCTGCTACGATCTTTACTGATCCTGCCGGCCCAGTTACATTCCCTGCTTCTGCAACTTATACAATTACGCATACTATTAATACTGCAGGTTGTATTGCTTCAACAAGTTCGGTTATTACAGTTAACTCTGTTCCAGTTGCAACCGTAAATGCTATTGCTCCTACATGTGTTGGCGCAAATGCGACTCTTAATGCAATTGGCGGTCCCGGTCAGTTAACATGGACAGGTCCTCTTGCATACTCAGCCCCTGGCCCAACAGCATTTGTTGGAAGCTTCCAGGCTGCTAATGCAGGTATATATACCTTAACCATTAACAACTTTGGTTGTTCAAAAACATTTACTGTACAACTTACTGCGCCTGTTGGTCCAACAGTAAGCGTTACTAATAACGGTCCAATTTGTGCGGGTCAACCTTTGGTATTATCAGCTTCGTGGCCTGCCTCAATAACTCCAAGTTGGTATTACTGGTATACATATATACCAAATCCTTACTTCTATAGTTATGGTAATTACAACGTTGCTCAATACACGATCGCAACAACTACTACTGCCAATGCTATACCTTATGTATTCTGGATACAATTAAGTCCTAACTGTCCTTATATGACATTTACAACTAATGTATCAGTAATTACAGTTACACCTCCAACAGCAAGTAATACAGGTCCATATTGTCCAGGTGCTACAATACAACTGAACTCGAACATATTTAGTGCAACTTCATATACTTGGAAGGGACCTAATTCATATTCTCAAACAACGGTTCAAAACCCAACAATTCCATTTGCGAGTGCAATTCATAATGGAAATTATACAATAAGTGTTGGTTCTGGTGCTTGTACAAAAACAGCAGTAACAACTGTTTCGGTGCATCCTGTCCCTAATGCTGTTGCCGGTAGTAATAACCCGGTCTGCTTGGGTACGAATATTAATTTAACCTCAAACGCTGCGGCAAGTTATACGTGGACTGGACCAAACGCATTTACATCAAATGCGCAAAATCCAGTGATACCTAATGCCACTACTGCAATGACGGGTACGTATACATTAAAAATAACAACGGCACAAGGTTGTACAGCTGTTACTACAGTCACGGTCGGTGTTCTAACACCTACTACCTCTGCAGGTAATACCGGTCCTTATTGCGCGGGAGCAACCGTTTCCTTAACCGCACCGGCCGCTACTTCATACACTTGGTCGGGTCCGAATGCGTTCGCTTCCAATGCACAAAATCCTACAATACCTAATGCACAGCCTGTAGCTACTGGAAACTATACCTTGCTTGCATCAATAGGTACATGTACTGCGCAAGCTGTTACTGCAGTAATTGTAAATGCATTGCCTGTACCGCTTCCTACCAATACCGGTCCATATTGTCTTAACCAAAACATTCAATTAAGTGTGAATGCTTATAACTCGTATACATGGACAGGACCAAATACATTTAACTCGAATGCTCAAACTCCAATAATTGCTACTGCGTCGCTTGTTAATGCAGGGCCTTATGTGGTGACTGTAACTGATCCAAATGGTTGTGTTAACTCTGGTACAACAACAGTTGTTGTAAACCCACTTCCGGTTGTTGTAGTTAATAGTCCTACTGCTTGCGTTGGTGGCACATTAGCTTTAACAGCAACCGGAGGTACAGCATATGCATGGGTTGGTCCTAACGCCTTTGTTTCGGCTTTGCAAAATCCGTTTGTAAATAATGCTCAAATGATAAATGCAGGTAACTATACGGTTACCGTTACCTCTGGTTTTGGTTGTATCAATACTGGCGTGTTAAGTGCTTCAGTTATTCCTTTACCTGTTGTAGGTATTGCAGGAACCAATACATTATGTTCTCAAAACTTCAACGGTTCGCCTAATCAGGTAACGATAAATGGTAACGGAGCTAGTAGTTATAACTTCACATTACCTCCGGGCTTTATAGGATCTCCAAGTTTAAATGCACCTACATTCACTTTGTTCCCTCCTGTAACTGCAGTTCAAGCGGTGGCTCAACTTTCAGTAGTTGGTACTGGTCCGTTTGGTTGTACAAATACAGCGGTGTATGATGTAACGGTAGTTCCTAATCCAACTGTAATTCCTGCTCCTGCCACATCAAGTGTTTGTCAGGGTGTAAGTATGAACTTAACAGTTGGTGGTGCTCAAACTTATACATGGTCGCCAAGCGCAACTTTAAATACATCAACAGGTCCTTCAGTTATTGCAAGTCCATCGGTTACTACTATTTATAACATTATTGGTTCTGCAAATGGTTGTAATAGTCCTACAGAAAGCGCAACGCTTATTGTAGTTCCAAATCCAACAGCAGTTATAGTTCCAGGAACACCTTCAATTTGTATAGGAGACGCTATTACATTAACTGCTAGTGGTGCTACTACTTATTCATGGAATCCTGGTACGAACTTAAACACAACTAGCGGTCCTGTTGTTATCGCGAATCCTACGGTTAACACAACCTATTCTGTATTTGTTTCTCAAGCAACTTGTACACATGTAACTGCTGTAACGGTAACAGTTCGTCCTTTACCTATTATCACTGTTGGTGTAAGTAGCCCTACAATGTGTATGAATGGTTTCAACGGTTCGCCAAACTCAGTAATATTTACTGCAGCAGGTGCCATAAGTTATACATGGGGCGGTTTCAACGGTATGACACCAAATCAAACATTTGGTTCATCGATCGTTGCAACATCAATACTTCAAATGGCTTTAGCTTCGGGTACAGTACAAGGCTTTGATGGATATTGTTATAATACTACATCTTATAACGCTGTTGCGGTTCCGAATCCGACAATTGCAGTTACATCTAACAGTATGTGTTTTGGAACAAGTGCTGATCTTTCTGCAAGTGGAGCCGACACATACAATTGGTCCCCTTCAAATACACTTAATTCTTCAACAGGAAGCACGGTTATAGCTTCACCTGCAACAAATCAAGTTTACAGTGTTGTTGGTTCAAGCATAGGTTGTAACAGTCCTACAGAAACCGGAACAATGGTTGTTGTAGCATTACCTGTAATTGTTGTTGCTCCTGTAACACCAACTATTTGTGAAGGACAGTCAATTGGCTTAACGGCCTTTGGTGCTACTAACTATACATGGAGCCCTGCTTCGTCGTTAAGTTCTGCAAATGGTGCCTTTGTAACTGCTAACCCTGTTGTTACTACAAACTATACAGTAGTAGGTGAGGCTGCAACATGTACATCAAGTACTATACGTCAGGTTGGAGTTACTCCTTTACCGGTATTAACAGCTGCATCTGAAAGAACAGCAATTTGTTTCGGTGAAAAAACAACCATCAACGCAAATGGTTCTTCAACATACACTTGGTTACCGAATTTCGGAATGACAACAACTGATGCTCATTCAAACTTTGTGGTTGTTAAACCTACAGTTTCTACAACGTATACGATCTATGGTCAAAACGGACCTTGTTTCCATGCGATCACGTTCCCTATCGTAGTGTTACAGCAACCTCAAATGCAATTGGCTGCTAACGTACAAAGGATATGTTTTGGAGGTAATACAACTATTTTTGCTCTTGGTGCAGGTAGTTATACTTGGTCACCGGATAATAGCTTGTTCCATTCAAATCCTAATACGGTTATTGCGTCTCCAACTATTTCCACAAACTATACAGTAATGGGAGTTTACTCTTCAGGTACTGTGAATTGTGAGATGACACAAGAGATCCTTATCGATGTTGTTCCTACAATAACTGCAAGTGCTACTAGAACATTAGAAGTATGTAAAGGCTCTTCAGTTAAATTAAGTGCAGGTGGCGGTAACCAATATGTTTGGGCACCAAGTACCGGCTTAAGTAGTAGCTTGATCTCACAGCCTTATGCAGAACCTGAATCAACAACTATGTACACGGTTTATGTTTCTGATGGTGGTTTCTGTACAAAAACAGCAACATGCGTTGTTATCGTGAACGAAACTCCGGTGGTTAATGCGGGTGAGGACTTTACTGCGAATGTTGATGATCCAATTTATTTGAATGCAAGAGGCACAGGTACTTTAAAATGGATATTAGGTGAAGGTATTATTTGCCACGACTGTCCTAACTCTCAGATCACGCCACAAAACAGTGGTTGTTACCAAATTGAAGCTATGGGTAAGAATGGTTGTAAAGCAATTGATGAGGTTTGTATAGAGATAACTAAGGATTGGAGTATTTATATCCCGAATGTATTCACGCCTAACTTCGATGGTTTGAATGATGCCTTCTTAGTATATGGTGTTGGTATATCTGATATAGAAGTAACCATCTTTGATCGTTGGGGAGAGCAGATCTATCATAACGAACAACAAACTAAAGGTTGGGATGGTACTGTAAGGGATTCGGAAGGTAAGCAAGATGTTTATCAGTACTTAGTATCCTTTAAGGCAGTTGACGGTAAGAAACATACTAAGACTGGTCACGTAACATTACTAAAGTAATAAACTCTAAATAAATTAAAAGGCCCCGACGATAAATGTTGGGGCCTTTTTTATTACGGCTTTCTTTTAATGATCACATCAGGCACTGTTGTGTTTTGGCCGTTGATACTCACTTTTATATTCTCAATAAAAACCCTTTTGTTCACAGGCGTAGAAGTGATGATCCGCTTTGCTTCCGGTGTTAATGACGAATTTGTTATTTTGGTCTCTTGCAAAGCCCCATTCTTATCGTAACCAACTATAGTTGCTTCTTTAATAAGAGTGGTAGTTGGAAATTCAAATCCAACGCATATAGCACCTAATGAAGAAAGTGTTGACAGCTCCGTTAATTTCATTTCCAAACTCGAAAGAACAGGCTTCCCATTTATTTTTGCAACAGGTGGAGGAATAGTTTTTACTCTAAAGGCTTTTGCAGGCCCCTGTTGTTTTAATCCTTGCGGAGTTTTAGCCATAACGGTCATCATGCAAGTTCCTGTTGTTGCGGCGTTGATGATATATTTTCCTGCACCCGTTGATCGTAATTTAGCACCACAACCCGAAATATTAACAACAAGATCTGTAGGTGCAAAGCCAGCGGCAGAAGCGCTGATAGGATTATCTACACCAATGTACATCACGTTCATATTATCTGCGCCTACAGCGCTAAATGGTGCAGCAACCATGTAAGAAGATTCAAATGGATAGTATTCGAATTTACCATAAGAGTTCTTGTACTGTATAACACCATCAAATTTTTGTTCGCCGGTAGAAGAACCTAATGCTTCATATTTCCCAATGCCATCGGCAACAGTTATTGAAGATCCGGGCATGGTGAGTTTTTTTGTGGCATCATCGTATTTTGCACCCATTAATACTGTCATACGATCAGGACTTAATTGTGTGCTTGAAGCGGAAAGTAAAATGTCGGCTTTAAATGTTTCGCCGCTTAATACGTATGAGCTTGGCGCAAGAACTTTGGCCTGTAATTTATCTGCTTTAAATAAATGTTTATTGGATGATGCAGCAAATACTCTGAACAATTCAGACTCTACATTCTTAAGATCGGTTTTCATTTTATCAAAATTGGTGAGCACTGCTGCGGTTGGTATATTGTAAAAATTATCAAGCTCCCAATTCATTTTAAGATCATCTTCAATTACATTGCGATCCAATGGAACAAGGGTCTTTGTTTTTTCCTTTAAACTCATGGCATCTGCATCATCTAGTTTTCCATCTTTAGCCAGATCACTTATCATTTTATTGAGATCAGAACTTAAACCATTCAGCTTTTGCCTTAGATCATAAGCGGAGTAGGGAGTTTTCTTTAAATTGGTTTCATCATCACCAATAAATAGATATGTTGGCGTATCAAAATCATCCAGTTTTATCATGTGTCGTATTTGTGATGTGTCGGGTTTGGTGGTTTTTTGAGTGGACATAATTAATGCATATTTCATACTATCGATGTAATGAATGGTGCGCTCGATCTTTATGCGCGAGTCAATACATTTTTCGTAATACGGTTTTGCCTCAACATTACCGGCTTCTACATAATCTTTAAAAGCTTGTTCGATCTGTTTATTATTTTGTGAAATGATCATGTTGGATTTGTCAATGCCTTCATCAACAGTGATGAAGCCTTTAAGAACTTGATCGGACACATTAAGCGCCAATAGCGCTGTGAGCACGAGATACATCATGCTGATCATTTTTTGCCTGGGGGTTTCTTTATTTGAAGACATAGTGTTGTGTTTTTGTTACACCTCATAATCTTCAAAAACAAAAATAGATACAAATTAATTATTGGACCTAGGATCCAAAAAATAATTAAGAATACATGTAACCAAATAAGGTCTTTGTGTTATACTGGCAAGAAATAATGATAAACTTGTGCGATCTACTGCACTGTTATCTTTATGGTCTTTTGTGTGATGTTCCCGTCCCTATCTACAATTGAGAAAACCCATCGTTCGCTTCCTGTTTGGTTTCGCGTGATGATCTGCACATCCTTTGAATAACCCGTGAGTTCGTTAGCATTCATAAGGTAATTGTAAAATGTAGTTGTTGTTGCTACACCATCGTAAGCGTAGGAGACATTATAACTCTTAAGATCATCTTCGGTTTTTGTAGCGGTAATACCAACCCAAACAGTATCTTGTTTGCTCAAGGTGCAATCGGCAGTAATGAAATTAGTTCCGGTCTTTAATGTTACATTAGGTGGAACATGTGGATCGGTTTTTTTCTTTTTGCAACTGATCAAAGCTGTTACAACTAAAAGTAATACAATGTAGTTTTTCATATTAATTAAAATTAAATTTTACATTCAGTGAGATGTTTCTCCCAATATTATAGATATTAAAATATTTAAAGCGAGAAAGGTGATCGTAATAAACGGTGTTCATTAAATTGTTGCCTATCAAAGAAATTGTAAGCGCATTGTTTGTGTTCTCAAAATATAGTCCGGTTGACATATTAATGAGATAATAATCAGCTGTTGAGGTTTCAAAATCGCCCGGCCTGGTTTGTGCGAATACGTAGGAGATCCCGGGTTTTACATAAAACTCTTTAAGTTTTTTCGTTGACTTTTTAGTGAGCTTTATATCTGAATTCAGTTTGGGAGCGGGAATAAATGGCATTGGCTTACCTCCTTGTAATGATCCATCAATGTACGAATAACTTGTGCTCCAGTTAAACCACTTATTATTTTTTGGATGGATATTTAAAACTGATTCAAATCCGCTTATCACAGCATTTTGTTGTTGGTAATAAAAAATGGAATAACCTATGTATTGAAGATTTGAAGGTGCCAAATAAATATAATTCATGAACATATTATAATAACTCGCCACAGAAAGATCTGCGAAAGAAGATGTGTATCCCAAATAAACATCACCGCATACATTTTGTTCTATTTTTAAATTCGAATCACCTATTTCGTAGCGTACAGTTCCTTCATGCAAACCATTTGATGATAACTCAGCTAAGTTTCCCGCTCTATAGCCACTGGAAACATTGGTTTTAAAATTTAAATTCTTTTCGTTGAACCAACTCAAGCCTGCTGATCCATTCATGGCCGTATAATTTTTTACAAAGGGTTTTACGCTAGCACCCGGACTTAAAGGATCTGTATTGATATTTCCCGTAGCAAAAGTTTCAATATGCCTTAGATCGTATCGCACACCTCCTTCAAAAACAATTTTTTTCAAATTGTATTTTACATAAGAGTAAACCGAATTCTCTACTTGTGTTGCATCGGGAATAATTGTTCGTGAACCAATATTTTTATTGGTTTGGTAATATCCTTGTGATCCAACGCTTAGATCGAGTTTGTTGAACGAGCGACACCAAACGATATTCCCAATGTATGAATTCAAGATCATATCCAAACTTATTTTATTTCCGCCTTCTTGCTCTTGTCTGTTATTATTTTGAAAACCAACATTCACTTTTAGTTTTGATCGTTCCATAAAGAATGTATTCTGACTTGAAACAACATTCAAATTCACCGTATGATGTGGCCTCTCAAAACCCCTGCTGGTGCGGGCATCGGGCGGGTCTTTGAGTTGAATGGTATCCATCAGAAATCCAAAATTACTTTGGGTGAACATGTAATTATTTTGACTGATCCATTTAGAACGCGTAAAACCCATACTTGCTTTTGCATAGTAGCCGCCAAATCTAGAATTTAATATACGACGACCATTTCCATCCGTATAATCGCTGTGCGAATCAGAACCTGCTCTTAAACGCCAATTCATTTTATGAGTTGAACCTTTAATACCAACATCCCCGGTAATACCATATGTGTTGCTAAAGGCACGTGTTGAAATATCTCCCTGGATCTTTCCTACAGGCGCGTTCTTTTCTTCGATGATATTTATGACGCCACCCATGGCTTCCGATCCATACAACAAAGATGCAGCACCTTTAATTATTTCAACACGGTCAACACCAACATCCGATAATCCTAAACCATGTTCATCTTGCCATTGCTGATTATCGAACCTAAGGCCGTACAACACAGTCTGGATGCGGTTTCCAAAGAGTCCGCGAATTACAGGTTTTGTAATTCCGGCGCCGGTACTTAACTGACTAACGCCGGGAAGTTTGCTGATAGCATCACTTAAATTCAAGGCACCACTGCTTCGCATATCATTTTGATTGAGTTGCGTTATGCTATTGGCCGTTTTGTTGAGGTCAGAATTTGTGGTTCCGTAAATAACTACTTCGGGAACTTCGATATAACTTGGTTTTAAAAAAATGATCTTGTTGAGTGAGGTTGTATCTGTGCTTAATGAAATAATTTTAGTTTTATATCCTATCGCTTTCAACATTACAAGATATTTTCCATCCGGTAAATTCTCAAATCTAAAATTACCCTTATCATCTGTAAAAGTTAGATAAGATAATTCGGCAATTGATACCTGAACATGAGGAATTACTAAATTGCTGCTATCCTGCAATACCGAACCGGTAATACTTTTCTGGGCATCACAATAAATAGCAGCAAATAATAACTGCAATACAATAATGTATTTACAAAATGATAGCTTCAATTCCTTTTTGTTTAATCGGCCGGCTCGTACTTAATAATAGTTTGATCGCCGTTGAACTCTGTGTGTCTTACCCAAAGTTCTTTCTTTTTTAAACGGAGAATACGATTTGCTACTTCCAAAGCACCCGGAGTACTCGATTGAAAATAAACATCATCTTTGTCTTCACCTAATTTCCAAGTTCCCGAGTCAGCAAAAGCACCTTGAATTTTGTAAGAACCATCTTTTTCAATGTCTACTACATAATTGGCGCCTAAAGCGGCTTGTGTAGCTGCTGTTACATCGGTTCCGTTTAGCGTAACGTTTTGGATCTTCCAATCGCCGCATAAACGACTTTTTTTACTTGCTAAGCTGATCTTTGGACCATCTTCATATTTTTTACAACCTGTGTTTAGGCTTAATACTAAAAGTAATGCTGCTGATAATTTTATAATTGTCTTCATGTTATTGTTTTTAAAAATAAATAAGTAATAAGTGAACCAAAAATTAGTTCACAGAGAAAAAATAAAAATGAAGATCAGATCGAAGGTGGGTGGTAGGGGAGTGTGCAGTGGCCTTCTTGTGTATTGATGCTCAGATCTGCAAATGTAAGATCTTGCGCACAAGGAAAGCTTGCGAACGTTTGGTGTTTTGTATACGATTTTAATTTGAGAAGATCGGTGAATGCAGTTGTATTATTTTTTTTGGCATGACGCTTATGAAGTTCATCATCCTTTAAATTTTTGGTGGTCTTTGTCTCTACATCATCAGTGTAAACATAAACTCGAATTTTTTCTTCATCAAGAGTAACTATCTTTAAAACATCAAAATAACTTCCATCTATTTCTAACTCTTCTTTATCCATCCAAGTAATAGTATTACTGTCTTTATACAAAAGCTTTGTTTCAATATCGAAATAATTATTTTTTGTGATCAATTGCGCTTTGTGCGAACGAACATAAGCGCGATTATAGAATAAAAGAAATGCAAATAAGGAATTAAGAGCAATTAAAACGGTGATCAAAAGAATAGTAGTTATCTGAAAGATCTTTTTCAAATCAATTTAATATCAGTTCGGGTAAACCTACCGGAGCGGTATCGTAAAATGCTAATTCGTGAATTCGAACGGTAACAAATTTCATGATAGGGAATGAGCGAATAATGGTGTTTATCTCTTGCATGTCTTTTCCTTCCATAAAAACCCAAAGATTTCTACGATCCATATCCAACGAATAATTAAGGATAACACGTTTCTCTAAAAGTTCGTTCACCACTACGCGTTGGGCAGGAATAACATCCCACATTTCGCTGTTGAAATGCTCGGGAAGCGTAAAATGGATCATAAAAACGTCTTTCATTGTAATTTGGCTTGGTTACCAAATATACGTCAAAAATTCTTCATTTTTTAGAGAAAATTATGGCTTAACATATGCCCCTGCGTAATAAGGATTTGTCCTTAAAACGCCATTTAGATCAGAGGGAAATTTAAGCACATCGGCGGCAGTATTAGTGGCAGTAAGGGGTCCGGCCAGGCTGCTTGTTTTTAACGTAAAATCATATTTATCGGTATTCACATAATCACAAGTCACGTTGATCTTATTCGCATCAAATTTTGTGACATCACTTGTAGCCATTGGTGTTTTTAAAACACAGCCGCTAAAGAAGTATTTTGGCGGAAAAGTAGTGTTCTGTTGAATATCTAAATTTATTTCACTGGTTAATTTTCCATCAATAATGCAATTACCAAAATAACAAGTGTCTAATGGTAATACTTGTGAGCTTGAATGATTATTGATACTCAAAGTTGCAAGATCTCGTGTTTTTTCCTTGGCCCAAAAATTAGCGAATGTGCAATGGATGAATGTATAATTTCCACCCAACACTAAATTCACACTGTGTTCCTGACAATTTCCAATGACATTGTTTCCACCGTAAATATTAAATGCAAATCCATACAATCCCCATCTACTCATATTTTGAATAGTGGTATTAGTGATACGCAAACGTTTTGGTTCATTAAAATTCGATCCTAATAATTCGGCTTGCACACCAATGTACCCATTTTTAATAATCGCATAATCAATTTCATTATTCAAACTTCCTTCGTTTATCCAAATCCGATCCCATTGACCGGGTTCATCAGCGTATTCAGGATCTCGTCGCGCTTGCGTAAATAGAACTTCATTTCCTTTAGCACCGTGAACTTTTAATTGCCCGTAACGATAAACCCATAATCCTGCTTTATTATTAAAATATAATCTCACGCCCGCGTTGATGGTTAATTTTTGCGCACTATCTACAACTAACCAACCGTAGATCACATGTGGTTTATCATTGTTCCATATGGTATCCGCATTAGGATTACTGCTGATCAACGAATACGGTAAATAAGTTCCATTCGAAAATTTAATGGCGAATTTTGGATGATGATAATAAGCGTCTTGTCCCCAAGCTTCCAACATCACTTGCTGAAAATTTCCATTCACGCTAAAATTAATGGCATCAGAAATAATTAAAGGTGAATTTGCATTGGTGGGATTTACATTTACCTGAATAAAAATATAAAGACTATCATGCGCTGCGATTTCAACATCGGTAAAATTTGTTCCTTTGGCGCCGTCTACATTAATAATGAATTGCGAGGCGTTGCCTTTTAAAAGGGAGATATTACTTATTTTGATGCGACGACTGTTATTATTTATTACCCTGATATTTCGGGTACTCGAACCTACGGTTGTAAAAACGGTATCAAAAAGTACAGAGTCGGTTGAGAATGCCAGTTTATCCGATGGATCGGTGGTCATTTTGTCCTTACGGCATGAGGTAAATTCAAAACCCAAGCAAATAAGCACCGCTGAAAAAGTTAAATATTGAGCAAAACGAATCAATCCCGTAAATTTAGGATAAAACGCTGAATTCCCTGAAATAGTGTGCTTTTTACAGTTGATCTTTGATCTTAAGTAACTGCGCCTTAATAGCTAATAAACGCTCGATAACCTGTTGCTTTACGTCTTCCTGGCTTGACTTATCGAACTTTTTGAGTTGTTCTTTTGCGCCTTGAAGAGTATATCCCTTGCTTTTAACAAGGTCAACAATTTTGTAAAGACTTTCAATATCCTTACGTGTAAATAAACGGTTGCCTTTTTTGTTTTTGGTAGGCTTTAAATTGAACTCCTTTTCGTAAAAACGAATAGTACTGGCATTGATATCGAAAAGTTGAGAAACCTCACTAATAGTGTAGTAAAGTTTTTCTGTTTCTTCTTGTTGCTGTACTGACATGGGAATAAAAATATAGGATTAATTGAAAATCCATATAAATAGTTATTAACAATTTACACTCATTTAATTAAACCCTTTTCACACCACTAATATAAGGAAAAATGCGGTTTTTTTAATACTTTATGTGATTATATTTGCAGGATGATTTCCTTTAATAATACCCAAATAGCCTTTAAAGCCAAGACTGATGCGGAATTGAAAAGATCCTATTGGTTATTCAAATTAATAGGCAATCCGGCGCTTGTTAAATTTGGGGCAAAAACCACCCCTTTGGCCCTTAATATTGGGTTTAAAGGACTCATAAAAAGCACCATTTTTAAGCAATTTGTAGGGGGTGAGGATATTAACGATTGCGAAAGGACCATTCAGGACTTAGGGAAATTTAATATTGGGACCATTTTAGATTATAGTGTAGAAGGCAAAGAAAGTGAAGTCGATTTTGATCATTGTTTGGAAGAGACCCTTGATACGATCAAAAAAGCGAAAGATCATAAGCATATTCCATTTTGTGTATTTAAAGTTACCGGCTTAGCGCGTTTTGAATTGCTAAGAAAAGTAACTGAGAAGGAATCATTAAGTGCAGAAGAAAAAATAGAATGGGAAAAAGTTAGAGCGCGCGTACAAACTATTTGTAAAGCTGCTGCGGATGGTAATCAACCCATTTTTGTGGATGCAGAAGAAAGTTGGATACAGATAGCCATTGATACTTTAGCAAATGAAAACATGGCTTTGGTTAATAAAACAAAAGTGATCGTTTATAATACCTATCAAATGTATAGACATGATCGTTTGCAATATTTAAAAGATTCCTTAGCCGAAGCAAAACAAAAAGGATATAAAGTTGGTGCAAAATTAGTGCGCGGTGCATATATGGAAAAAGAACGTAAACGCGCCATAGAAAAAAATTATAACTCACCAATTCAAAAAGATAAAGAAAGTTGTGATGCAGATTACGATAAAGCCGTTGCGTTTTGTGTAGAGAATATCGACAACATGGCTTTATGCGCCGGAACGCATAATGAAAGCAGTAGTTTGAAGTTGGTGGAGTTAATGGATGAAAAAAAAGTTGAACATAATGATAAACGCATTTATTTTTCGCAGTTACTTGGAATGAGCGATCATATCAGTTTCAATTTAGCACAAAGTAATTTTAATGTGGCAAAATATGTGCCTTATGGTCCGGTTAAAGAAGTATTGCCGTATTTGATACGCCGTGCGCAAGAAAATACAAGTGTAAAAGGACAAACAGGGCGCGAACTTGGACTGATCATGAAGGAAAAACAAAGACGATCGGGTAAATAATGAATTTTTTAGCTGTTTTTATTGGAGGAGGTCTTGGAAGCGTAGTAAGATACCTTCTGGGTTTGTTATTTCAACGATCAACGTTATCATTGCCTATTGCCACATTAATTGCTAATGTTATTGCTTGCATCATTTTTGCAGTTGCGTTAAAATACTTTGCAGTAAAATTAGAATCATCATCATTTAAATTGTTTTTGCTAACGGGAATTTGCGGGGGATTAAGCACCTTCTCAACATTCAGTTATGAAACTGCAACTTTGATGAAACAAGGAAATACAACTTGGGCAATTGTAAATATTGCCATTAGTTTAGTATTGTGTGTTGGAATATTTTTCATGTTCAATCCAAAAACGGCTGAGTAATGGATCTTACAAAAAGAAAAGATATTGTTTTTATTATCCTCGCCGGATTTTTTGTAACCAATGCTTTAGTTGCTGAGTTGATAGGAGGGAAGTTGGTGCAATTTTTCGGATTATTTACGCAAAGCATTGGTATTATTTTATGGCCTGTTGTTTTTTTACTTACAGATATCATTAACGAGTATTACGGAAAAAGCGGCGTAAGAAAACTAACATATATCACCGTTGGATTGATCTCGTATACATTTATTCTCATTACCATTGGGATAAATATTCAAGCAACGCCATTTAGTCCTGTAAGCGATGATGTTTTTAAAACTGTTTTTGGGCAAACGCAATGGATCATTGTTGGTAGTATAATTGCTTTTCTTTGTTCGCAATTGGTCGACGTTTATTTCTTTTGGGTTATTCGCAATATCACAAAAGGAAAAATGATCTGGTTAAGAGCTACGGTTAGCACAATTATTAGTCAATTATTTGATACATTCATAGTACAATACATTGGATTTGTTGTGCCAAAAAAATGGTCGTACGATGAATTTTTGCACAATGCAGCCATGGGTTATGTATTTAAATTGCTGGTGGCCCTTGCACTTATTCCTGTAATATATTTCCTACACGGTGTGATTCACAGATACATTAAAACGGCCGAAGAAGAGGGAATTAAAAATTGAGACCTAATTGCCTTTCAAATTCTTTGGCTCAAACCAAGTAAAAGCCTCCGCACTATATAATTTATTATATCCGGGATCATTCTCAAGAATTTTTATGGCCTTTGCTTTATCCGATTCATTAATTACCATAAAACCGCTGTAAGAACCAATTTCGGTAAATGCTCCCGTAAGAATAATTGTTTTTTCGGCAATTAATTTATCGATATACACTTTGTGTTTTTCAAAAATTGGTTTTGGGTCAGGTTCGCTTTTTGGCGGACCTTTTAATAAAAAGAAAATGCAATTCTTTGAATTTTCTTTTTTGATCTCTGAATTGGATGCAACTTGACCAAAAATTACTTGGCTAAATAATATTAAGGCAAAAGATAAAACGAGTGATGTTCTCATAATAGTTTTTTATAAGAGAACGTAAAACAAAATGAAATATTGTGATAAGATGATCTTAGCTTAAAAACTGAACATCTTTTTGGTTAGTTCCACCAAGCGATTACTGTAGCCCCACTCATTATCATACCAAGCAATTACTTTTACCAAATTATTTACCACACTGGTAAATTCGGCATCAAACAAAGTGCTGTGTGGATTTCCAATTACATCTACACCAACAATTGGGTCTTCGGTATATTCTAATATACCTTTTAAATGAGTTTCGGATGCTAATTTAAATGCCGCATTTATTTCTGCCGCAGTTGGAATTTTTTCGAGCACGCATGTAATATCCGTTAACGATCCATCAGGAACAGGAACACGCATACCACAACCTCCAATTTTTCCTTCCAGTTCAGGAAATATTTTGGTGATGGCTTTTGCTGCGCCCGTTGAAGTTGGAATAATACTCATGGCCGCCGCGCGCGCTCTACGTAGGTCTTTGTGCGGCGCATCATGAATGCGTTGATCGTTAGTGTACGAATGAACGGTTGTAATAAATGCATCTTCAATTCCAAATTGCTCTAATACTTTAAGCATGGGTGCCGCACAATTGGTGGTGCAACTTGCATTCGAAACAATAATATCATCTTTACTTAAAATATGATCATTAACTCCAAGCACAACCGATTTAATGGCATCATCTTGCGAAGGCGCCGAAATAATAACTTTTTTTGCCCCTGCAGTAATATGTTTTTGAGCCCCTGCTTTATCAGTAAAATGTCCGGTACATTCAATAACAACATCAATAGCCAATTGTTTCCATGGTAAAGTTGCAGGATCTTTTGAAGCAGTGACAATAATTTTCTTTCCGTTTACTTCTATAAGATCTTTTCCTGCTTTTACAGTTCCATCGAATGCACGATGCACCGAATCGTATTTTAATAAATGCGCAAGCGTTGTTGTATCGGTAATATCATTGATAGCAACAATTTCAATATTGGGATCTTTTATGGCATTGCGTAAATAAACGCGACCAATTCGGCCAAAACCATTTATAGCTACTCTTATTTTCATTTGTCGTTCAGTATTTTAAGTTCATCCAATTTAAAAAGACTCGTTTTATAGTATTTACTTTTTATTTTAATGTTCACGTTATCATTACCAAGATAAGTAATATCCTCAGCATTTATTATTTTTTCTTTTTTTGTATGAAGATCTAGAATTATGTAATATTCATAAGGTTCAAAAACACGGTGAATGATAAAATTCTTGCTGGCATTATCAACATGTCGGTTAAAGGTTTGTACTTTTTTGCCGTTAATGTCCAATACATCATCATTGCCGGTCATTTTTAATTGTGCGGTGCAACAAATGAACAAAGTGTCGAACGGATTTGATTTAATATGTGTGTATTCCATTGGCACCACTTGTTTTTCTTCTTTGTCTATAACGCCATCCAAATACGAATTACTAACCGTTTTATTCTCAACAATAAAATGATCTTTAATAGAGGAAGGAATGATCTCATCATAACCACTAAACGTTATTTGTTTGAATTGCTTAT
Source organism: Sphingobacteriaceae bacterium (assembly GCA_023251775.1). Taxonomy (GTDB): domain Bacteria; phylum Bacteroidota; class Bacteroidia; order B-17B0; family Aurantibacillaceae; genus Aurantibacillus. The sequence continues at coordinate 54,304 of JAHEYC010000003.1, forward strand.
TTACCACATACTTTTTTTCGCGAGCGCTTACGATCATATAATCTTTATATTGAGAATAATAATCAAAGGCTTTTTTGTGAAATGCAAAATAATTTACCGTATCGTTCTTCACTTTTAACACAAGACTTTCGTTCTTATTATTAATATACTTACAAACAATAAGCATATTATTCATTTTAATGAATTTATTGGCAGGCTTTTGTGTTTTTACGCAAGCCATGCAAATTGTTTTGGTAGAATCAAAGGGAAGAATGGTATCGTAAACAGCAGGCATAAGATCAACGCCATCTTTTGTAAAACCATATTTATTATTTTTTTTGAATGTGCCAAGTTGCGCAAAACATAATGTGCTTAAAAAAAGTAAACTGATTATGGAGAATGATCGTTTCAAATTAACTCATTAAATAAACTGCGCCGCCAATACTATTATGACTTGCACCGGTAACTGTTCTTAATGTATTTGTTTTATGATGCAAACGTAAATATCCTAAAAAGGCAAAAATGATGGCTTCCTTAAAGTTAACGATCGTTTTACTAGGAATAACAACTTTACACTTGGTTTTTTGTTTAATTAACGCCATCAAATGCTCATTAAAAGCTCCACCGCCGGTAATAAGTACGGTTTTGAGTTTATTGGTATTTAAAATGTGCGTTATTTGTTGTGCGATATGTTCAGTAACTGTTGCCAAAAGATCATTGGTGTTGATGGTTGTTTTTAAAAGTGGAAGAATTTGTTTTTGAAAGTCCTCATACCCTAATGATCTGCTTCCTTTTATTTTGTAATATGCTAGAGCATTCAATTTTTTTAAAAGTTCTATATTTACTTTTCCGCTCGCTGCTAATTTTCCTTCCTTATCAAATGCGTGTCCTTTTTTCTCCGCCAAAAAATTCAATATCATATTGCAAATACAAATATCAAAGGCTATTCGCTCTCCTTTTTTATCGAACGAAATATTAGCAATTCCACCAAGGTTCAAACACGAATCGTATTTTGAGAATAATAATTTATCTCCAATAGGAACTAAAGGCGCGCCTTGTCCCTTTAAGGCAACATCCAAACTACGAAGATCACAAACCGTTGTTGTTCTTGTTATCGCAGCAATTGTTGCACCGCAACCAATTTGTGTGGTGTATCCTAATTTTGGTTGATGAAAAATTGTATGTCCATGCGAAGAAATTGCATCTGCTTTAACTTTATTTTCTTTAAGGAATTTTTTTACGCTTTCTCCCAAATAATTCCCAAACTCCTGATGTAATTTTATGAATTCAACTGCTTTTGAACTGTACGCTTTTTTGAGTTTGCTTTTTAAAGCTGCAGAGTAAGGAATGGTTTGAACAGCCAAAATCTTGTATTTATAGCCTTTAGTGGCCTTTTTGAACCTGCAAAGCGCAATATCCAAACCATCAAGGGATGTACCGCTCATGAGGCCTGCAATGGTGTGTATTTGCGAGGTTTTTGTCAATTAATTATTATATAAAATTACTTGTAAAATAGGCTTGTACCACTATATTTGTACCTCAGTAAATTTAGTAAAAACTTTAAAACAACGACCTATGCATTTTGATCTAAGTGAAGAGCATTTAATGATCCAGAAAGCAGCAAGAGAATTTGCGCAGAATGAATTGAAACCGGGGGTTATTGAGCGTGATGAGCACCAAAAGTTCCCTACCGAACAGGTTAAAAAAATGGGGGAATTGGGTTTTTTGGGCATGATGGTGGATCCTAAGTACGGTGGAGGCGGTATGGACGCGGTTTCTTACGTTTTGGCCATGGAAGAGATAAGCAAAGTAGATGCAAGTTGCAGTGTAATTATGAGTGTAAATAACTCTTTAGTTTGCTGGGGACTTGAACAATTTGGAACGGAAGAACAAAAACAAAAATATTTAGTGCCTTTAGCAAAAGGAGAAATTATTGGTGCATTTTGCTTAAGCGAGCCTGAAGCGGGAAGTGATGCTACATCGCAACGCACAACAGGAATTGATAAAGGCGATCATTATTTGGTGAATGGAACTAAGAATTGGATCACTAACGGAAATAGTGCTTCTGTTTATCTAGTAATGGTGCAAACTAACAAAGAAGCAGGACATAAAGGAATTAATTGTTTAATTCTTGAAAAAGGAATGTCGGGTTTTGTAGTTGGACCAAAAGAAAATAAAATGGGGATTCGTGCCAGCGATACACACTCGTTGATGTTCGAGAATGTAAAAGTACCAAAAGCAAATCGTATTGGCGAAGAAGGTTTTGGATTTAAGTTTGCGATGAAAGTTTTGAGTGGCGGACGAATTGGAATTGCTTCGCAAGCTTTAGGAATTGCAAGTGGCGCTTATGAATTAGCATTACAATATTCTAAAGAAAGAAAAGCATTCGGAAAAGAAATTAGTCAGCACCAAGCCATACAATTTAAATTAGCCGATATGGCAACACGCATTGAAGCTTCGCGTTTATTAATTTACCGCGCGGCTTGGTTAAAAGATCAACATTTAAATTTCGACAAAGAAAGCGCCATGGCCAAAGTATTTGCCAGCGAAACGGCCATGTGGGTTAGTACCGAAGCGGTGCAAGTACACGGCGGATACGGTTATGTAAAAGAATATCATGTGGAGCGTTTGATGCGCGATGCAAAAATTACGCAGATCTACGAAGGTACAAGCGAGGTGCAGCGTATTGTTATTTCAAGACAGGTTTTAACGGCTTAATGTTGCAAATTACAGATTACAGATTACAAATTGCAGATCTTGGATCAGAATCTGTAATTTGAAATTTGCAATCTGTAATTTTAGATCATTTCTTCACCTTATTCTTAAAGATCTTCTCGAACTTCTCAACCTTAGGTTGTATCACATATTGGCAATAACCTTCTGATCCATTCTGATTATAATAATTTTGATGATAATCTTCTGCTTTGTAAAATTCTTTGGCGGGACTTATTTCTGTTACAATAGGATTTGGATAGGCACCTGAAGCATTTATTTCTTTTTTATATTTCTCCGCTAAATTCTTTTGCTCTTCGTTATGGTAAAAAATAACCGAGCGGTATTGCGTTCCGTGATCATTCCCTTGGTAATTGAGCGTTGTTGGATCGTGCGTTTTCCAAAACACTTCCAATAATTCATCAAATTTTAATTTACTTTTATCGTAAGTGATGCGTGCAACTTCGGCGTGTCCGGTAGTTCCGCTGCACACTTCGCGGTAACTTGGATTTTTAATACTTCCTCCGCTATAACCACTTTCAACAGTTAATACGCCCTCTAAGCGTTGAAAAACTGCTTCTACACACCAAAAACATCCTGCGCCTAAAGTTACAGTATCAATATCAGCGCCCGAACCAGTTGCAGGTTTTACGCTTTCTTTTTTTGTTTCCATGTTTTTAACGGCTGGTTGATTATTTTGCCCGCAGGCACTCATAAAAAAAATAGCTGATACAGTTGTAACAGCTATTTTAAAGTTTTTTGCTAATGTATTCATGTACTCATTTACGATGTTCGGTGCAGGAATGGTTTTTGAACTACACGAATTTCACTTTTTTTCACAAACCTAAATTTGAAGAGGCTTTTTGTCAGTTCGCCCTTCGACAAGCTCAGGGTGAAAGTATCGAGAACTACTTCTTCTCCTTTGGCGGTTCTTCGCCTTCCATTCTCATTTTATCCGGAACTTTGTTCTTATCCTTCTTAGGCTTACCACCTTTTTCACGTCCGGAAACATCAAAGTGTTTCTTTAGTTTATCATTTTTAGTGATCTTATAGGTGCCGTCCAAGTCCCACTCCAATTGCGTTAACGAGATCATCACCGTTTGATTGGACTCATCCGTTGCACTTGCTTCAATTTGTAAATAGCGCACTTCTGTATCGGTTGAATCGGTATAAATAGAGTCTTTTTCAACTCTGTATTTTATCCATTTATAACCAAATTTCTCGTTCAATAATTCGCTGAATAATTTCCCGTTCTTAAATTCCATCACATCTTTCTGTAGTTTCTTTTGAGCTACACCATCTTTCATTTCGCCCAAACTCATATTAAAAACACGCTTATTCAAAGGGTCTTTTTCTTTAGTTTGAGCCAAACTGAAATAAGAAAATGACATCAACAGAATGGAGAAGTAAAGTTTAGGGAGGGTCTTAAAACTCATCATACAAATTTGTTTTCTACTTGCTAATATAGTAATATATTTACAAATAGAAACTACCTATTTAGTTAAAATAAATTAACATGCAACCATTGGCGGAGAGGCTCAGGCCACAGGCTTTGAGCGATTATGTAGGGCAAAAAAAGATCATTGGAGAAGGTACCGCGCTCAGGAATGCGATAAAGAACAAGCTTTTACCTTCTATTATATTATGGGGACCGCCGGGCGTTGGAAAAACCTCCTTAGCCTTTATTATTGCGAACGAATTAAAGCGTCCTTTTTATAGTTTGAGCGCCATTAACAGCGGCGTAAAAGATGTGCGTGAAGTAATTGAAAAAGCTTCGGATAAAAATATCTTCAATACCGAAAAGCCAATTTTATTCATTGACGAGATCCATAGATTCAGTAAATCGCAACAAGATTCGTTATTATCTGCCGTAGAAAAAGGAGTTGTGACCTTAATTGGTGCAACTACAGAAAATCCATCGTTTGAAGTTATTCCCGCTTTGTTATCGCGTTCGCAAATTTATGTTCTGGAGCATTTAAGCGAGAGTGAATTGGTTGGAATTTTACAACACGCTATTGCCGACGATGTTTTTTTAAAAACAAAACAAATAGAATTAAAAGAAACAGATGCACTCATACGAGTAAGTGGAGGAGATGCGCGAAAATTATTGAATGCACTTGAAATTGTTGTTAGCTCAAGCGATAAAAGTTCTGTTGTGGTTACAAATGAGTTGGTAATGGAAACTATTCAGCAGAATTTAGCCTTATACGATAAAAGCGGTGAACAACATTACGATATCATTTCTGCTTTTATAAAATCTATGCGAGGGAGCGATCCTAATGCAGCCTTGTATTATTTAGCGCGAATGCTAAAAGGCGGAGAAGATATTTCGTTCATTGCGCGACGCATGATCATTTTAGCGAGTGAAGATATTGGGAATGCAAATCCAAACGCTTTACTAATGGCAAAAACATGTTTTGACGCCATAAATATCATTGGAATGCCGGAAGCACGAATTATTTTGAGTCAATGTGTTGTGTATTTAGCTACTTCAGCAAAAAGTAATGCAAGTTATATGGCCATTGGCAATGCGTTTGATCTGGTAGATAAAAAAGGTGATCTTCCTGTTCCTTTACATTTACGAAATGCACCAACCAAATTAATGAAGGATCTTAATTACGGAAAGGACTATCAATACGCACACAGCTTTGAAAATAATTTTGTGGATCTTGAATATTTACCTGATGAAATAAAGGGCTCGCAACTGTATGATCCGGGAAAAAATCCGCGAGAAGAAGAACAACGGAAATATTTGAGAAGTATTTGGAAAGAGAAGTATGGGTATTGAGTTAGCAAGTTTAGAAAGTTAATCAGTTTAGAAAGTTAAACGTTAGCACAAATTAACTTTCCTAACTTTCCTAACTTTCCTAACTTTTATACTTTCAAACTCATCTACTACCATCCCAATATCCACGCAAAAATAAGCGGAGCTACGATAGTCGCATCACTTTCCACAATAAATTTTGGTGTATTGATATCTAGTTTTCCCCAAGTGATTTTTTCATTAGGCACAGCTCCTGAATAAGAACCATACGATGTAGTTGAATCGGAGATCTGACAAAAATAACTCCAAAAAGGAACATCATGCATTTCCATATCTTGATATAACATTGGAACAACGCAAATAGGAAAATCTCCTGCAATACCACCGCCAATTTGAAAAAAGCCAACACCTTTACCGCCTGAATTTTTTGTATACCAACCCGCCAGCCAAGCCATGTATTCAATTCCGCTTTTCATAGTGCTTGCTTTTATTTCGCCCTTAATAACATACGAAGCAAAAATATTTCCCATAGTACTATCTTCCCAACCCGGAACAACAATTGGTAAATTTTTTTCTGCAGCAGCTAACATCCAACTGTCTTTTGGATCGATCTCATAATATTGTTTTAATTCACCACTATTTAAAATTTTGTACATGTACTCATGCGGAAAATAACGTTCGCCTGCAGTGTCCGCATCTTTCCAAATTTTATGAATGTGTTTTTGTAATCTTCTAAATGCCTCTTCTTCGGGAATGCATGTATCTGTTACACGGTTATAATGATTCTCTAAAAGATCCCATTCATCTTGCGGCGAAAGATCGCGGTAATTTGGAACGCGTTTGTAATGACTGTGCGCTACTAAATTCATGATGTCTTCTTCCAAATTAGCACCGGTACACGAAATAATATCAATTTTTCCTTTACGGATCATTTCGGCTAATGATTTTCCTAATTCAGCCGTGCTCATAGCGCCCGCTAATGTCACCATCATTTTTCCGCCTTCGGTCAAATGGGTCTCATATCCTTTGGCTGCATCCACTAAGGCTGCTGAGTTAAAGTGTTTATAATGGTGATTCACAAAGTTCGAAATGGGGCCTTTGTTGGCTATTGTGTTTGTTGACATAGGTTTAAATTAATGGCCAAAAGTACATATTTACAGATAAAAAAACGCTTTTTATGTTAACAAAATATAAGTTTATTTAAACCATTTGCCCGACTTTTTTAAGCTAAATTTGTAATGGAAATGATCCAAAAAATAAATCACTATCTATCGCTCATTAAATTCAGTCATACTGTTTTTGCTTTACCTTTTGCCTTTATTGGATTTTTTTTGGCTATTCATAGCGGACAAGCCACATTTTCTGTTCAAAAATTAGTGATGGTAATTTTGTGTATGGTCTTTGCACGAAGCGCTGCCATGGGATTTAATAGATATATTGATAGAAAATTCGATGCTAAAAATCCACGCACTGCTATTCGCGAAATTCCTGCCGGAGTTATTAGTGCGAATGCTGCTTTGGCCTTAGTAATTGTTTGCAGCATTTCCTTTGTTGTTTGGACGTATTTCATAAACGAGATCTGTTTTTATTTGAGTCCGGTTGCATTGTTGGTTGTTTTAGGATATAGTTATACCAAACGTTTTACACCATTGTGTCATTTAATATTAGGATTAGGTTTAAGTTTAGCGCCCATTGGAGCTTACTTATCGCTTACTGCACATTTTGCATTGGCGCCAATTTTATTTAGTGCACTTGTATTATTATGGGTTGGTGGTTTTGATATTATTTACGCTTTGCAAGATGAAGAATTTGATCGCAAGCAAGGATTGAGATCTATTCCGGTATTATTAGGAATAAAAGGCGCTTTGTATTTATCGGAAGGAATGCACACGTTAGCCGCATTTATTGTATTTGCTTGTTTTTATTTTGGTGGATTTAGTTGGTTGTTTGCTATTGGAGCATTGATATTTATTGGATTATTGATCTATCAGCACAGCATTATAAAGCCAAACGATCTTAGCAGAGTTAATTTAGCTTTTGGTACAACAAACGGAATTGCCAGCGTGGTATTCTGTATTTTTGCATGCGCTGATATGTATTTTTTGTAGATGAGAAAGTTGTTTACGAAAATTCGCGACAAATTCACACGCAAACGCGTCATGTGGTTCTTCATTGTGAGTGCATTCTTCACTATGTTTTGCAATAAACATATTGAAACAAAAACCGACCCTTATCTTTACAACAATATCAATATCCTTCCAAAAGTAAGAGTGGCTTTAGTTTTGGGGACATCTAGCAAACGCGCTAACGGCGATGATAATATGTATTTCAATAATCGCATCAAAGCAGCGTATGATCTTTATTACTACGGAAAAATTCAGAAGATGATCTTGAGCGGCGATAATAGTAAAGATTATTACAACGAACCAAAAGTGATGCGAAAAGCCCTAATGGGCTTGGGCGTTCCTGATTCGGTAATTGTTTTGGATTATGCAGGTTTAAGAACGTTCGACAGTATGATCCGTGCCAAAGAAATTTTTGGATTAGATACAGTGATGGTTGTTTCACAACGGTTTCATAACGAGCGAGCTGTTTTTATTGCACGCGAAAATGGAATAATTGCCTATGGTTATAATGCAAGCAATGTGATCTACCAAAATCAAATGAAGGTAAAATTCCGCGAGTTCTTCGCAAAAGTGAAATGTTTTTTGGATGTTTACATTTTGGCAACAAAGCCGAAATATCTTGGGGAAAAGATCAAGGTTTAGAGGCAGAAACCACAGAGGCTCTTGGTCTCACAGAGATTTCACAGAGAACACAGAGACCGGTGGAATTGCTAATGATCTATTCTGTGACCTCTGTGCTAAACTCTGTGAGAGCGCAGCTCTCTGTGGTTTCTGTCTCTAAATGAATTTACATTTCCTACTCGCAAATGCACACATGCGAAGTAAAATGAGTCCGTGTTTGAAGCGAGAGATGTTTGTTTCGCCATATGTACGCTCACGATAACGAATTGGAACTTCCACAATTTTTAAATTGAGTTTGTGCGCGCCAAATAAAAGATCAAAATCACCAAAGGGATCAAACTCACCAAAGTATTTTCTGTTCTTGGTTAGTTTAATATAATCCGTTCTGAACATTACTTTTGTTCCGCATAATGTATCTTTAAAACGTTGTTCCAATAACCAAGTAAAAGCCCAACTAAAAAAGTGATTTCCCAAATAATTCAAAAAGCGCATGGCTTCTTTGTCCATAGGATAAACTAAACGCGTGCCATTAATAAAATCACCTTTTCCACTAGCAATGGCATCGTAAAATTTTGGGATATCTTCAGGAGGAACAGTAAGATCTGCATCCAAGATCATTAAAATATCGCCTGTTGCAATTTTATAACCTTCGCGTACGGCATCAGCTTTTCCTTTTCCTTTTTGCTGACCAATTTTTATATCGTGTGTTGACGCATATTTCTTTTGGATCTCCTGAATTTTTGCCCAAGTATCATCGGTACTATTTCCTTCAATAAAAATGATCTCCACATGTTTTCCGAATTTTGGTAAACGCGTAATTGCATTCTCAATATTTCCGCTTTCGTTACGAGCGGGGATCACAACGGTTGTAGAGTATTTAGTATTGTATTTTGAAGGATCAATTTCGGGCAAAGGCTTTGCAAAACTGTAAATATTAAAACTAAAGAAACGAAAGAATGGGAATTTTGCTAAATATTTATTGAAGATGAATGAAAGAATTGGAATGTAAAGTGGAAATATCAATCGTTTTGTATTACGATACACATCAAATCCCGAAACAAATAATAAATTATTGATATCGCGTGTGCTTAACCAATTTTGCCAAGGTGTGCGTTGTTTTAAGCCAATAAGCTCGGCAAATTTAATTACAGGTTCCCAAAACGAATTATAATACTGAACAATGATCTTTGTATTAGGGTGACAACATTTTTTTATTTGCTCAAACACATTTTGAATATCGTCAACAAAACCAATAAGGTTACTTATGAGAATAAGATCGTAGGTTTGGTTGAGTTCAATAGTATTTGCATCCATTAAAATAAAGTCAATTCCTTTAGCTCCATGTTTTTCTTTTGCCCAGGCAATATATTCCGGACTAAAATCTATTCCTGTTTTTTTGGAGCCTGATATACTTGCTAAAAGATCACCACTTCCACAGCCAACTTCCAACACAGAGGCATCTTCATGGGAATAATACGCGCAATAATCGCTTATTTCTTTCCAATAATATCGGCTAACCACGCGTTTTTTACGCTTTTGGGCTATGGAATTAAAATAATCCTTGTATTTATTTTTGCTATCGGGCTCCATTTAGGCGATGTAAAAATAAGGAATAAAACTATATTTATATCCTTATATTTGTGCCTTATTTCCTTATGTTCAAAAGCTGGCTCCCCATAACGCGTATCAAGATCTTTGGGGCTAAGATATTATATCAAATTACGACCTTATTTGTTGGTAAAAAACGTCGCGTAATTGATAGAGACGGGGTTAAGTACGAGGTTGATCTGGCAGAAGGAATTGAACTTTCGTTGTATCTATTCGGCAAATTTCAGAGTCACATTACCAATAATTCTTTCTTAAAAATAAAAGAGGATTTTACCATTATTGATATTGGTGCTAATGTGGGGTTAATGACCATGCAATTCGCAAAATTGGTGCCAAAAGGAAGTGTGTATTCATTTGAGCCAACATTTTATGCGTTGGAACGTTTAAAAAAGAATTTGGACCTGAATCCCGAACTGGCAAAACATGTAACCGTAATAAATTCATTTGTTTCGGAGAAGTCGGATGCAAATCCGAATATTGTTGCGTACAGCAGTTGGAAAGTAAATGGCGAAAGAGGAGAGAGCGATCATCCTGTGCATTTGGGAACGCCAAAAGCTTCCGACGGAGTTCCTTCTATTAGTTTAAATGATTTTGTAGAAAAACAAGGGATCAAAAAAATTGATTTTATTAAGATAGATACGGATGGTCACGAATACGAAGTATTTAAAGGTGCCGATAAAGCGATTGCCAAATATAAACCTGTAATTATTTTTGAAATTGGTTTGTATGTGATGGATGAAAAGAAAATAGATTTCGATTTTTATTTTAATTATTTCAAGGATCTGAATTATCGTTTGGTAGATACCAAAACAGAAAAAGAGGTTGATCTTACTAATTACACAAAATATATTCCTAAGAACGGAAGCACGGATCTGATCGCTTTACCAAAGTAATTACTTCTTCTCGATCAATACATTAAAACTGAATTCAAACGGCTTATCGTTATTTTCAACAATGTAATTTCTGTTTAGCAACGAAATTTTTCCTTCATCAATTAATTTGAATTGATAATTGAGTTTATCAAAAAAGTCGTAGAACTCAATGGCGCTGGTTCCTGCGCGCTTGAAGCCGTGCGGCCAATATTCGGCAAGGATCTTGATGTTGTTTTGTTTACTTAATAAGTTTTGCATCCCTTTAAAAGCGGTGAGTTCAAATCCTTGAATGTCTATTTTAATGAGATCGATCTTTTCGATGTCCTTGCCCAACATTCCATCAATACTTTTTGCATTTATTTCTTCAACAGAATCGTAATTGTTCACCGGGTACGTGCGATGATCCACGTTCAATAATTTCGACTTGTAAACTTTTATTAGTTCTTCTTTATCGGAGACAGCGAGATTAAAGCGTGTGATGTTTGGAATTCCCCTTGTATTCTTCACTAAATAATTATAATTGGTTTTATCCGGTTCAAAGCAATAAACCTTTCCTTTTTCTCCAACCAAATTAGAAATGATCTTTGCATAAAAACCAATATTAGCACCAATATCTAAAACATGATCGCCCGGTTGTATTAATTGTTTTAATAATTCTATTTCGTGAAGATCGTTCTTGTTCTTAAAACGAGTATAAGTAAAATTGTAAAGCGGAAAGCAATTCTTATAAAGCCAGTTGCCAATTTTTATTTTGGTATAATTAAAATCCACGACTAATACCTTATCTCGTATAATGAAGCTTCTTCGGTTTCACCTATGGTTTTTACCAAGCGTAATTTCTCGGGATATTTTTGAGCAATGGGCGCTGCAATATTGTGCACGGTATTGATGATCTCGCCTGAATTTCGTGTAGGATCAATTCTTAAATTCGCCAAAAGAATATGGGTTACTTTATTACGTTTAAAAATGGCGAGTGCACTATCTGGATTAGATTGATTAGTTTCTTTATCTTTTGCGATGACAGAATAAATACCAAAGAAATGTTTGCCTTTTCCATATATAAAACTAATAGGCGCTTTACGGCAAGCAACTAAACTCGTAGGCGGCAAACTATCGGCACACCAGGCGCTCATCTTCGAATAATTTTGCCAATCGGTGTATAGCCATAATAAATATCGCCTTTTAAATTCTTGGTCACAATAGGAATATTCTTTATCCCTCTTGAAAAACTGGAGATGAGCATGGAGCTGAGAATGAATGCTAAGAATGCAATGAAAATGCGTTGGTTAAAATTGCTTTTTTTGAAGAATTCATATAAACCATAACTACTGGCTAAAAGTATAGCAGGCATGTGTACTAATACAAAACGCGGCTGATCCCAACGGGCTTGTAACACGAAGAAAGTTCCAAAACAAACTGTTCCTGCAAATAACGTAAGGAAAATGATCACCATTTGTTTGTTCTTAATGGCTTTATATAAACCAAAGAACGTAAGGAATAGAACTATAAGCGAAAGAAAAATGATCTTGTTGTCCATTTCAGGAACCATTTCTCCATTCTTCTCTACAAATTCGCGACCCGCATATTTTTCGTCCATAAATCCAAGGATCTGATAAACACGTTTACCAAGGTACAAACCAATATTATCTGTAAATCGTCCAAAAAATCCGGCAAGATCTTCTTGTCCTTGGGTTGCATCATACGGATCTTTGTTCAATAAAATACTCATTTGCGATTTATATTGTATGGCCGAATCTCCCCAGATCCATCCTTTAATGAGTTCGTATAAGAATTTAAATAAACCAAAAGAAGCCATAGCAACTACCATCTTTTTGTATTCTTTTCTGAAGAAATAAAAAACAGCGATGGCAGCTATCCCAAAAATGAGAACGTTCTTAGCCAGCGTCAATAACATCATTAATAAACCTAATACTAACCAACGCTTTAGATCTTTTTTGATATCGGTGCCAATAGGATCATCGCTAAAATGATATTTACAGAAGAAATAAAAGAAGCTAGCTTGCACGAGCATATAAAAAGGCTCCGAGAAAGTTTGACTTGAGAAATACAACATCAAATGATTGATGCAAATAAAAGTGAAAACGAAATATTTGAGGATCTCAGGAACTTTTTTGTCTAAGGCCTTGTAATACAAAATAGCGCCGGTAATGAACAAGATCACCGAGAATAATTTGAACACAACCAAATTTGTACCAAAGATCAAGGTAAGTAGTCCAAGGAACATAGGATACATTGGTGCATTGGCGGTGTAATAATAGTTTGGAAATTCGTGAACGTATTTATAACCCGCTTCAATGTATAAAGAATCGTCGTTCGCTTCGGTAACTCGCGCGTTGAAAGAAATTAGCGCCAGAACTATGCCCGAGAATAAAATGATGTAGAAAGTGCGTTTATTATTCAAATAAGCGCTAAGCTTATCGTAAATAGAAGCGTTGGATTTTTTAGTTACTGTTTTTTGTGCTTTTGCCATATTATTTGACCCAAATTAGCAGGTAAAAATACAATTAATTCTCGTCTTCCTTATTTTTTGGTTCTTCTTCATCTTTTTTGTTGTTCCTTAAGAAGTTGTTCTTAGCATCAACAGTGGTAATATTGAATTGGAACGAAGGGCCCTTCTCAACATTTTGTTTTCTGTTCTTTGGCTTCATTTCTTTAATGGTTTCGTTGAACTCTTTATTTGAGCTTATCACTTTCATATTTCCGTTAACGAATTCAAAATAATACCAGGTATTAGGATCCGGTTCAAGATAAATAAAGATCCTATCTTTTCTGTTCTTTGTTTTATCAATTCGTATGATACCGCTAAATTCGCGATTGATCTCGTTCTTTAAAATATTTCCTAAACCAATTGGTCCTCTGGTGATAAAATAACCATTCCCATTCTTCTCATTGATCTTATAAGTTAAGTTCAATCGATTAAAGAAGAATGTTTTTTCTAATTCATCAGGGAAACGTCGAATGCTACCATCTAAATTCAATTCAGTTATCAAATTATCCGCTTTGTCTTTTCCTACCAATTCGGCTAAACCTTTTGTAAAGAATTCAGATCCGAAATCGGTTGCCGGCGCGCTGTTGGCATATACCTGAAGATCTTTCGCCATCGATTTCAAAGCTTTATTATCAAAAAAGAAATTAACGGTCATCATTAAATTGATGTCAATGGAATCATTCAAAAAATGCATGGCATTACCTACATTTTTTAATTCAACTTGTCCGAGTTCAGTGCCTAATTCAAATTTTCCTTCCCCTTTCATCGAACAATTCTCTGTACTTAAACTTAAATAATTTCCCGGCAAACTTTGCTCCACTAATTTTTCTTTGTTAGAGATACGATATTCCTTGGCTTCTGTATCATAGGTCAAGAAACCATCGGCATTCACAATTTCTTTATCGTTACGTCCATTACGAGGCGATAAGAAACCTGAATACACAGCTGTAGTATCCAACGAATACATGATGGCATTCACAACAGGCCTTCCGTTCATGTCTACTGCATTCTTTGGAATTGGGATCAAGATGTCTTTTGGATTGATCTCACCATCGAATTTTAAGTACGCTTTCTTTATTTTTTTACAACCATGTACAATTTGTGTACCACCATCGAAGAATAGAAATTGATTACTTGCCTCCAAACGTACATTACCGGCAAAACTAAAATAATCGTTGAATTTGAATTTATCTTTTTCGGCTATCTTACCTGTTGCAATAGTTTGAAACTGGGTGTCCGGTTGAATTTTATTGAATTTAATATTGAACGCATTATCATTTTCATCCAAGTACTGATAATCACCACTCGCTACATAATTCCTTTTACTGTAAATATTGGCCGTTACATTTCTAATGGTATGATATTTTGTAACGGTGTTAGCCATGATCTTCGCTTTTTCCAAAGTATCCATTACGGCATTTTTGTAAATTGTAACTTCTCCATTGTCGGGATAGATACGCGCATCGGCCACATTAATAAAAGGAACATTCTTACAATTGATGATGTATTTGCGGGTATTATATTTTGCAGAGGGAGCAAAGAAGAAAAGCGAATCCTGTTTTGGATGCGTACTTATAAATTTTGGCCCATCTAAGTCGAGCGCATTCTCAACGTTCTCATCCAATTTTTTATTCTCATCGCCCAATTCAATGTCTTCGCTATCCATGAACCATTTAAATCGATCCATATAAGCAATGTATTGGTTCTTGTTGAATTGAACGTACGAACCTTCACCGTTTGTAACAAATAATCCTTCGCGTTTATCAAAATCAATAGTTGAATTTACGTTCACCGTTGAGAACGTAAAACCTTCCTCGCCCGTGGCTTTCAAATGGAAATCAGCTGTATCGGCAAAGAATTTTCGTTTGATGAATAAAATATTTCCCGATTTAAGATCGGCTTTGTCAAAATCCACTTGTCCATTACCTGTAAGTGATCTTGTGGTAAGGTCATATCGCCCTGTGAATTTTGCTTTTTCTTTATAACTTACGAACGGAGTTTTTAAACTACTTGCTTGTAAAAGACCTTTGTAGGGTTTGTAATGTATGTAAACCGTATCACCGTGCGATACCGGAAATTCGGCGGGATTATCTTGCTCTTTGATATCAAATGTTTGCGCGATGGCATTCGTAGAGTCGGGAAAGAACATAAAGTCATCCGAGTGGGATGTGGATGGGCCGAATTTAAGATCACCCGTTCCTCTTAATCCTCGATCGCTTAAACGGATCTCGGCATCATAATTTGCTTTTCCCCCATACATACTTAAACCACCTTCAGGAGTTCTGCGAATAAAACCTAACGAATAATCTTTTTGCAAAGTAAGTGTTTCTCGGAAGTTAGGAAAGATGCTTGCCGAAGAAAAAAGACCATCAAATTTCAAACTTTCATTTCTAAAGTCATCCAAACTATCCAATGTAAATGGATCTAATTTGAAATAAAAACTCTCTCGATCATATACAGCCTTAAATGTTGAACGCTTGTCGTAATAGGCATAACTTTCTTTGAAACTCTGGAATTGCGGAAATGTTGGCGCCTTTCCCCAACCACTTTTATTTCGCGGACCGTCGATCCTTAATTCCCCATTACCGTTCTGAATAACTGTCCTTACGCGCTTAAAATTATAATTCCCATTGATATCCGGTTCATTCGACACAACAAAAATTCGAATAGAGTCAATGGTATTCATTTTTATCTTGAATTTTTCGTAATCAAATAAAAAGTCCTTACCAAAGAATTCCAATTTACCCGAAGAGGTCAAGCCGCTGAACTCAAAGTTTCGATTCTTTTTTACTACAACTTCACCATCTTTTGGGAACACAAATACTTTTTGCGTATCACTTAATAATATTTGTTTAACGCCATGAATTTTAAGATCGTAATTATTATTTACAAGATTGAGCGTGGCATTGTCCTTACCCGGAATAACCGAATGGAAGGTGATGATATCATAATCTTTTTTATGCTTGTTATAATCAATATAATCGAACATGCGTTGTTTTACTTTTATGATATCAGTTTCGGGATTATAATCTACCAAACCAAAAATGGCAATTTTATAAATGATGGGACGAAGATCAACGGCTAGCCATTTCATGTATTTGGCAAGATCAACCACGGTGAATGTTGAATCCTGACCTTTTACATAATACTCATTTAATTTTTGAAGGATACTTACTTCGTCATTTCCACGGATCTTATCATACCTGCTTTTCGCAAAGAAATTAGATGATTCAAAAAATGCTTCTCCTTGAAAATTGATGGGAAGGAAATTAAAATTGATCATAGGATCATCAATATCCCAAGTTAATTGCTCAAAATGCATATCGAGCATATGGAAGGTATTGCTGAAAGGAGTTTTTTGCAAACCATCATCTAAACGCAACATGGTGATACGACGTTTATCCACTTGATAAGTGAAACTTAATCCGGGATGTGTGATAGAATCTTTATCCAAAATAAATTTTACATAGGCGGGATTGGCAACTATTTTTTCCTTACTCATACCAAAGGATCGTGCACTGATCTCAAGGAATTTTGCACCGTTACGTTTGAAGATGATCTTTGCAGGGCTTGCAGCGGTTCCCGAGCCAACAAATTTTGGACCGCGCATTCCAAAACCTCCATCATAATCTACGTCGGGATAAATGTTCTTTACTACTAATCGTTTACTATACGAATCAAAACGAGGATAATTGATCTCGCCATTTTCGGTGATGATGCGATCGGAGAATTTACCAAGCTGTGGTTTTTCAAAATATTGTTTTCCAACAAACGTTGCCGAGTCGCTTGAATAATTTCCCGCCTTGCAATCGATCTCAAACCGCTTTACAGTAGCGTAAACGCCGGCATCCAATCCGCAACGTGTCCAACTGATCTTTCCACCTTTGCAATAAAATCGTCCGCTATTATGATAATAAACACCACTTGTATTTTCAATGGCAATACTATCGCCGCGAGGATTTAAACCAATAAGTGTCACATCTTTGAATACGATCTTCGGAACAGAATCATATTCAAACGTGTAATTTGGTTCGTAGGTATAATAAATATACGAAGGTGATTTGTAAAATATATTGCCTTTGAACGCATTCTCGCCAAGCGTGAAGTAATCTTGAATATTCCTATTCACTTTGCTTGGCATTATTTTTTTAACACACTTTTGATATTTCTCAAAATTCTCGAGCGGTTGTTTGCTTTCTATGAAATTATAGATGATGTTATAATAACTCAAAAAGAAAGGATTAGGCTTCAAACGCTTTGCCGCCATGAGATTGGAAGTTTCTATGATCACTTCTTTCCAATATCCTGCCAACTCGTTCGACTCCCATTTACCGATAAAATCTTTTAGGTAATTTTCGGCCTCTAAACGACTCCCGGAATTATCAATGAAATAGAGTTGGAGTTCAGAAAGGTATTTAGATGTATCACTCGAAAAATATTCCTTCTTTTGAGCAATTCCAAAAAATGAGATCAAACAAAATAATACAAGAAGTTTTTTGTGCATATAAAGCCTTAGTTTAATTCGTATTCTAAATTTGTGATCTTATTAAGTTCAACCATCAACTCATTGTTGATAGATATTTTACTTTTTTTACTGTAAAGTTTAATGCTCATATTCTCTTTTTTATCCTCTACATAGAACTCCACGCCGCATTTACCTTGTGAACTATTAAGCACCTTTTCTAAGTGAGAAATAAATTCATTGTTCAAAGTTTCCAGATCTACCTTAAGTTTGATGCTACTAAATGCATTGTCCTTTACATTTTCCAACAATTCTATCTTTTTGATCTTTAATTCCAAGCTTCCGGGTTGATTGTAACGTTCTTGAACATGAGCTTTTACATAAACAAATAAATTTGGCACCATAAATTTATTGAACTCCACATAATCTTTCGAAAATAACATCACTTCAACTGTTCCGTGATAATCTTCTAAAATTAATTTACCAAAGGCATTACCGGTCTTACTGGTGCGATGTTCAAAATTAGTAACGATGCCGCCAAATGTTACTTCTTTATTCTTGAAAGGCTCTAAACCCGCTTTTAATTGCGAACAATTGGTATTGCAATGATGTTTTAAGATCAATTGATATGGATCGAGTGGGTGACCTGAAATAAAGAATCCAACAACTTCTTTTTCCTTACTTAATTTTGTGAGAACATTCCATGGTTCCACTTTTGGTAATTGTGGTTCGCTTATCTCAATTTCTTCATCGCCGCCAAACAAAGATGCCTGTGAAGTATCACTTCCTGTATTTGTTTGATTACAATATTTGATCATTAACTCCGTGAGAGAATTTCCCGGCGCATTTTCTTCTTTAAAGAACATAGCACGATGTATCCCTTCAAAATTATCAAAGCCTCCTGCTAATGCTAAATTCTCAATGGATTTTTTATTGATGGTCTTGCTATCCAAACGTTGGGCAAGATCAAATACACTTGTGAATTTTCCGTTGGTATCTCTTTCGTAAACCAAAGCCGTTATCACATTTTCTCCAACACCCTTAATGCTTGCCATACCAAAACGAATATCACCGCTTGGAATTACGCTGAATTTACCGTAGCCTTCGTTCACATCCGGTCCAAGCACTTTTATCCCCATGCGTTTACATTCTTCCATAAAGAATGTGATCTTATCAATAGAACCCGAGTGGTTAAGAACAGAGGCCATGAATTCGCTTGGGTAATGCGCTTTTAAAAATGCAGTTTGCATAGCAACATAAGCGTAACATGTAGAATGCGATTTATTGAAGGCGTAACTTGCAAATGCTTCCCAATCTTTCCAAACTTTTTCGGCAACTATTGGATCATGTCCATTTGTTTTGCAACCTTCCAAAAATTTGCTCTTCATTTTATCAAGAACATCTTTTTGTTTTTTACCCATGGCTTTACGCAAAGTATCCGCATCGCCTTTGGTAAAGTTGGCCATCTTTTGCGATAAACGCATTACTTGCTCTTGGTAAACCGTAATTCCGTACGTTTCTTTCAAGAACTCATCCATTCCTACAAGATCGTAAGTTATCTTTTCGCGACCATGTTTACGCGCAATATAATTTGGGATGTATGCAATAGGACCCGGCCTGTATAACGCGTTCATCGCAATTAGATCATTAAAGCTATCGGGTTTAAGATCCTTTAAATGTTTTTGCATTCCCGGACTTTCAAACTGGAATATCCCATTTGTTTCACCACGCTGAAATAATTCTAAAGCTGTTTGATCGTTTAGATCAATGGTGTCAATATCAATTTCTATATTGTGACGAAGTTTGATGAACTTCAAGGCATCTTTGATAATGGTCAATGTTCGCAGACCAAGAAAATCCATTTTTAAAAGTCCCGCACTCTCGGCAACCGAGTTATCAAATTGAGTAAGGAGCATATTGCTATCCTTCGATTTTGTAACAGGAACAAATTTGGTAAGCTCATCGGGTGTAATGATCACACCGCAAGCGTGAACGCCGGTGTTACGAACACAACCTTCCAATTCGTAAGCTTGTTTTAAAATAGTTGCTTCGGCTGTATTTCCTTCTGATAATTTTCTGAATACATACGATTGCTCAACAACTTCACGTCGATCTTTTATCTTCTCTAAATACTTTTCATCAATGCCGCCCGGTTTTAAAATAGATTTTAGATCTGCTTCCAAACTTTCAGGAAATGATTTTGCTAATTTATCGGCATCGGGCAATGGTAAATTCAAAACGCGAGCTGTATCGCGAATTGCGCTCTTTCCACCCATAGTTCCGTAAGTGATGATTTGCGCCACTTGATTAATGCCGTATTTTTTTATCACATAATCAATTACTTTATCTCGTCCTTCATCATCAAAATCAATATCTATATCGGGCATGCTTATACGATCGGGATTTAAAAAACGCTCAAAGAGCAGATCGTATTTGATAGGATCTACATTGGTAATTCCCAAACAAAATGCAACGGCAGAACCTGCGGCACTTCCACGTCCGGGACCAACACTAACGCCTAATCTTCTTGCTTCGGTTGTAAAATCAGAAACGATCAAGAAATAACCGGGAAATCCCATGCGCTCCATAACGCTTAATTCAAAATCAATACGGTCCTTTGTTTCCGTATTCATGTTTGGATATTTTTTCTTCGCCCCTTCGTAAGTTAAATATTTAAGATATGCATTTTCTCCGCGATTACCTTTTCCTTCGTCTGTTGGATCATTATCTCTAGCATCTAAGAATTCTTCGGGAATTTTAAATTTTGGTAATAGAACATCGCGACCTAATTTGAACGATTCAATTTTTGAAACGATCTCGTTGGTGCATTCCAAAGCTTCAGGAAGATCGGCAAATGCTTTTGCCATTTCTTGCGGCGATTTAAAATAGAATTCATCATTAGGGAAAAACGATCTTCCTGTGCGTGAATTACTCTTTAATTCTTTTAATTCCGCATCATTACTAAAATTCAATCCTTCTTTTACACTTATCAAAATATCGCGAGAGTAGGCACTTTTTTTCTCGAGATAATAATTATTATTGGCGGCAAAATATTTTACGTTGTATTTTTTTGCAAAACGTAATAGAACATCGTTCACGTGATCCTCATCAGGTAAATTGTGACGATTGAGCTCGATGTAAAAATCCTCGCCAAATTGTTCTTTGTACCAAACAAAAGCTTCTTCGGCTTGCTCCTCGCCAACATTCAAAATAAGCGAAGGAATTTCTCCTTGTAATGAACCTGTAAAACAAATAAGATCAGATTTATATTGCAATAGAACTTCTTTATCAATGCGGGGAACATAATACATCCCTTCGGTAAAACCTATGGAGCTCAATTTCGAAAGATTTTCGTAACCCTTTTTATTTTTTGCTAAAAACGGAATAGCATAACCGTTATCCTGTTTGGTTTTCTCTTTATGATCCTTATTCACAAAAAGCTCGCAACCTATCAGACATTTTAATTCATTCTTTTTTGTTCCGGGCTTTTCTCCTTTATCAATAGCTTCGTTATAGGCTTTGATAGATTTATTTTGTTTCTCAACCGTTTGCCAAAATAAAAATGTGGCGTACATATTTCCATGATCAGTTAACGCAACTGCCGGCATGTTATAGTCGGCTGCTTTTTTTACAAGATCAGCAATATCAGTCACGGCTTGCAAAACGGAATATTGGGAGTGATTATGAAGATGCGAGAAATTTAAATTAGCTATATCGGTAGTAATTTCAACCTCTGTCTTTTGACTTTTAACTTCAGTCTTTTGACTTTTCTTCTCTCTCCACTTTTGCTCAAGCTTTGAAAGTTCGGTAAGATCAGGTGCTTTATAAGAAAGCGTTTCAACTTTTTGCGCATCAAGTTCCCTAACTGTAATTATTTTTCGTTTAATGATCTCGAAAAATACTTTTGCAGTTGCTAAAACGTCAAACGCAGCATTGTGCGCTTCCGCAAATTTATCGTTGAATAATTTGGAATATAATTCGGTTAATGTTGGCCACTTGAATTTTCCGCCTTTACCTCCCGGAATAGCACAGAACGCCGTTGTTTGATCGTTCTTTGTATCTATGGTTTGTTTGCCTTCAAAAATATTTGGTAAACCACAACGTAAAAATTCAGATCCAATGATGTTAATATCGAATTCGATATTATGTCCGCACAAATAACTGGTTCTATTAATTACTTCTGCAAATTGCAGTAAAATAGTTTTTAGATCTTGTCCTTCTTCATTTGCTCGTTCATTGCTGATGCCGTGAATTTGAACTGCGTTAAATGGGATCGTATAGCCATCGGGTTTAATGATAACTGAATCATGATGCAAAAGCGCACCGGTATCATCATGCAATTGCCAAGCAATTTGAACCATGCGTGGCCAATTATCAAAATCGCTTAACGGAGCATTATAATTTCGTGGTAAACCGGTGGTTTCGGTATCAAATATTAAGAACATAAGGGTTTAAACTTGAGGAATAAATTTAATGCTTTTGATGCTAATATCTAAGTTATGTTGAAAACAATTAAAAAGCAATAGGGACAAGGGTTTCAGCGCTATTTTATAAACAATTTTTAACTATTTAAGCAGCGTATAAGTTTGAGCAGCAAACTCTTTATTACAGGAATTAAAATGCCACCATTCGCTTGGAATAGAATTGAAGCCCGCTTTTTTCATCACCTTGCGCAAAAGCAATCGATTTTTATAAGCGGTATCGCTCAGTTGTTTATTTTTTAAAAAGCGCGCTTCATAAATAGGTTCTGCTAATTGTCCAAAATGATCGAACTTGGTGCCCATATCCAATAATTCATTCGTACTCATATCTTTTATGCTCACATCAACCGCTGCGCCATAGTTGTGCAGAGAAATATCCCAAGGTGTTGCCACATAATTGTATTTGATATTTGGCTCCATTTTTAAACTATCCCAAATTAATTTTTGTATGTGGCGTGGACGAGCGGCATCAAATATCACCAAGGAGAATTTTGAGTTTAGTTGTTTTAAATAGTTTTGTGCGTTACAAAATTTTGTGGCAATATCACATGGTAAAAATGCGATCGACAAGCTATCGTAGATCTTATAATGTAAAAAATTGCAGGTATCATTATACACCAATTTGATCTGAATAGTTGGATCCATTTCTTGAACATTTACCAATCCGTTCTCCATCATATATCTTTCCATAGCCGAAAAATGTTTTTCAACTTTTGGTTCAAATGGCTTTTCAACCTTTACGGGAAGGACTTTTTCCTTGATAAGTATTGGTTTTTCAACCGGTTCATCGGGAGCACATCCCGCGAACAGAAAAAGTAGAAAATATGGTAGTATTTTGTTCAATCAAATACCAAAATTAACCTTATTTTTGGTAAAAATTCTCAATGCCTTCATTTGATATAGCCAGTAAGCTCGACGGTCAGTTATTGGACAACGCTATTAACGTTGCGCGCAAAGATATTTTGAACCGTTGGGATTTTAGAGATAGTAAAAGTACGATCGAGCTTAATAAAAAAGATCTTTTGATAAATATCTCCACCGAAAATGATATGCGCTTAACGGCAATTGTGGATGCTATACATTCGCGCATGATAAAACAAGGTTTGGACCCGAGAGGATTAGATGAAAGTAAAGAGCATTACCCAAGCGGACCGTTGATCAAAAAAGATATTAAAGTTCGTCAGGGAATTGATAAAGAAGCAGCAAAAAAGATCATTGCGGATATTAAAGCGAGTAAATTAAAAGTTACATCTCAAATAATGGACGAGATCATACGTGTGAGTAGTAAAAGTATAAACGATCTGCAAGCAGTAATTGCTTTATGCAGAAAAGGGAATTATGAAATTCCTTTGGAATTTATTAATATGAAATGATATGATCATCAGAAGTAAAGCACCTTTAAGAATTGGATTAGCAGGCGGAGGAACTGATGTGAGTCCGTACTCGGAATTATTTGGAGGAGCCATTTTAAATGCTACCATTAATTTATACGCGTATTCAACTATTGAGCCTTTGACCAATGGAAAGATAGAATTTGTAATTGATGGCACCGATCAAAACATAAGTTTTGATTCAAAAGCAGAATTACCCGTAACAAAAGATTTTGAATTATTCATTGGTGTTTATAATCGTGTAGTAAAGCAATTTAAAACCGGTCCGCTTTCTTTTCGCTTGACCTCCTACATCGAAGCACCGCAAGGATCAGGTTTAGGAACTTCCTCAACCCTTGTGGTATCAATGCTTGGAGCATTTGTAGAATGGTTCAAATTACCGCTTGGGCAATATGATATTGCACATTTAGCTTACGAAATTGAACGCGTTGATCTTGGCATGTCGGGTGGAAAGCAAGATCAGTACGCTGCAACATTTGGTGGATTTAATTATATGGAATTTTATGGTGATGATAAAGTGATTGTAAATCCTTTACATTTAAAACCTGAAGTATTGAATGAATTGGAAATGAATTTACTTTTATACTTTACCGATACACAACGTTTATCAGCCAAGATCATTAACGAGCAGGTAAAAAATGTGAACGATAAGAATGAGAAGAGTGTAGAGGCCATGCATAATTTAAAAGAGCAAGCACATCAAATGAAAGATGGTTTATTAAAGGGAGAATTGAGTAAAATTGGCGAGGTATTGAAATTTGGATGGCATAATAAAAAATTAATGGCTACAAGTATATCAAATGATCTTATCGATAATATTTACGAAACTGCAATCAAGAATGGCGCAACGGGCGGAAAAATTTCAGGCGCAGGCGGAGGCGGTTTTATGTTCTTTTATTGCCCGGGAAATACAAAAATAAAAGTGGCAAAAGCAATTGAGAAATTAGGTGGAAAAATGCATTCGTTCCACTTTACAAATGATGGTTTAAAAACATGGACAATTTAAGTATGAGTAACGTTATTACAAAGACAGATTTTAATTTTAAAGGACAAACCGCTGTTTACAAAGGCAAAGTGCGCGATGTATATACCATCAACAATAAAATTTTGGTAATGGTTGCCAGCGATCGCATTAGTGCGTTTGATGTGGTTTTACCAAAAGGCATTCCTTACAAAGGACAAGTACTAAATCAATTGGCAGAATATTTTTTAAATGCGACAAAGGATGTTGTGCCTAATTGGTTGCTTGCAACACCGCATCCTTCTGTAAGTGTTGGAAAAATGTGTCAACCATTTAAAGTCGAAATGGTAATTCGTGGCTATGTGGCCGGACATGCAGCAAGAACTTACGCGAGTGGTTTAAGAGTATTGTGTGGCGTAAAATTACCTGATGGATTAAAGGAGAATGATAAATTCCCGGAGCCTATCATCACCCCAACTACAAAAGCAAGCGAAGGACATGATGAAGATATTAGTAGAGAAGAAATAATAAAACAAGGAATTGTAAGTAAAGAACATTACGAGCAATTGGAGAAATATACAAGGGCTTTGTATGCTCGCGGACAAGAAATGGCCAATAAAATGGGTTTGATACTAGTAGATACTAAATACGAATTTGGTTTGTACGATGGAAAAATTTACTTAATGGATGAAATTCACACACCGGATTCTTCTCGTTATTTTTATTTAGAAGGATATGAGGACCGTCAGAAAAAAGGCGAAGAACAAAAGCAATTAAGTAAGGAATTTGTTCGCCGTTGGTTAATTGAAAATGGTTTTCAGGGTAAAGACGGACAAAAGATCCCTGAAATGAGCGATGCTTGGATAAATGAAATAAGCGAACGCTATATTGAACTTTTCGAAAAAGTTACAGGAAAGAAATTTGTGAAGAACAATGAATTTAGTATGGCGGAGATAGAGGCAAAAGTGAATGCTGTTTTAGAAAAATTGTAATTTCCTTTGCTCCAACGATGTCACCCTGAGCGGAGTCGAAGGGCGTTCTATTTTTTTTCGTACATCAGTTTCCCCTTGATAATCGTCGTAGAAACCGAAGAAATATTCTCAATATTCTCCAATGGGTTTTTATCTAATAAAATTAAAGTAGCATCTTTTCCACTTTCAAGCGTTCCCCATTTTTTTGATTCGTTGAAGTAATTTGCGGCGTTCAAGGTAGAACATTTTAAAATATCGTAATTGGAAATTCCTGCGGCTCTATACAATTTCATTTCTTCTACCATCGCATAACCTGGCACATTAAATATACAATTGTCGGGACTCAATAATACATTTACATTCGCGTTCACCATTCGGCGAAGAATAGGATTGAATTCGTCAGTTTCCATTTTAGTCCGCTTTGTTTCTTTCAAATAAATGGAAACTGTATTTTTTTTAAAGCGGCCCATATACGTTATATAATCTCTTTTCCATGAGTTCGCAAGAGCCGTATCAATAATTTTCATCCCACTGCGATTCATATTCTCATCAATAGAATATTGAAATCCTGCGATCTGACTAAATGATCCTGTAGGACAAAACGAAACATTTTTCGCTTTCATTTCCGTACAAAGCTTGTCAAAATTAGCAGTGTCGGCATTAAATGCATCTATCATTGGCGTACGATGTTCAATGGATCTGAATCCAATTTTTATGCTTGTTCTAACGTCTTTGTAAGCGTGTCCTGCAATAATAATATTACTTCCTTTTAAAGCCTTTGCAACTTCGTCCATTTTTTTCTCGCTGAGGCCATTAATGTATTTTACAAAATCATACTTGTTATTTTTTACGTCGGCAATAAAAACTTTCAAACGTTTTTTATTGAGTAAACTGTCTATCTCAGGCAATGGTTTTGAAATATATAATTTCGGGGCAATGATCCATCCTTTTGCAATACTATCGCGATGTGCAGGATGAAAATTTTCGCCGCGCATGCTACGTAAAACGGTTACTCCACTTTGTAAATAATAATCGTAAGCTTGTTGTTTGGTTAATGGCTCGCTGCCATCGGGTAAATGTACGTGCATATCAGCGAGACCGGGCAACATATATTTTCCATCACCTTTTATGAGTTTATATCCTGAAGTTACAGTTGCTTTATGATCCTCTATCTTTTCGATCACACCATCTTTTATATAAACATCTTGGTGTTGCAAAACGGTATTGGTGCTAATTGGAATAACATGAACATCGCTGACAACAAATGTATTTTGCGCAAAACTTGCAACCGAAAAAAGTGTAAGAAGAGTAGAGGTGATCTTTTTCATTAAGGTAAAAATAGTAAACAAGTTCTAGAGAGAAAAGAAAATGCTGTTAATTCTTGCAAACAAAAAAACCGCTAAGTTTTAACTTGCGGTTCTCTTAACAAAATCGGATCTATATTATCTTTTCTTTTTCTTAACTACTTTTTTAGGTGCGGCTTTCTTAACCGGAGCTTTTTTTGCTGACTTAACTGTTTTTTTTGCTACCACTTTTTTAGCAGGAGCTTTTTTTATTGGTGCTTTTTTGGCTGGAACCTTTTTTACAGGAACGGCCGCTACAGTTTTCGAACTATCTTCTTTCTTTTTCGCGAATTTCCCTTTTTTAGCAGGCTTACTTCCAAATTTTTTCGAAGCATTAATTACTGCTTCTTCATAAGCTTCTTGTCCACCAATAATAGTTACAATATCAGAGAAACTTAACTTTGATGGTTCTTTATCTTTAGGGATCTTAAAAAATTCTTTACCTAAAACAATACATGGTCCCCAACGGCCGTGCAATACTTTCAGATCAGCATTCTCAGGATATGTTTTAATTATTTTCGCTGCATCTTTTACGCGTTTTGCAGAAATTAGTTCGATCAATTTATCTGCTTCAACGGTATATGGATCATTATCTTTTCCTAAAGAAGTAAATACATTATTATGTACAACGTACGGACCAAAACGTCCAATACCAACTTTCATTTCTTTGCCTTCAAACTCCCCAACAACACGCGGCATTTTAAATAATAATAAAGCTTCGTCCAACGTGATCGTCTCCATGCGTTGATCTTTACGAAGCGCTGCAAATTTTGCTTTTTCTCCGGTAGTTTCGTTGGTCTCGCCAATTTGTGCTAAAGGACCAAAACGTCCAATGCGCACAATTAATTTTTTGCCGCTCACAGGATCTTTCCCTAATTCTCTTTCGCCACTTGCGCGCTCGCTGCTATCAATAGTGCTTTCAACAGTTTTATGAAAAGGTTTGTAAAAATCCTTCAACATTTTTTGCCAGCTTATCTTTCCTTCTGCAATTTCATCAAATTCTTCTTCAACTTTGGCTGTAAAATGAAAATCTAAAATTTCGGGAAAATGCAGGAGTAAAAAATCATTCACTACCATTCCAATATCAGTAGGTAATAATTTACTTTTATCGGCTCCTGTAGTTTCTGTTTTAGTTTCTTTTTTAATAGTGTTGGTTTTAAAATTCAACACGGTATAACTACGTAATGTCCCTTGAAGATCCGCTTTCTCAACATAATTACGTTTTTGAACTGTACTAATAGTTGGAGCGTAGGTACTCGGCCTTCCAATTCCTAACTCTTCTAATTTTTTTACAAGACTTGCTTCTGTATAACGCGGAGGATGATGTGTAAAACGTTCCATCGCAATAATTTCAGAAAGATTCAATTTATCGCCTTGTTTTATTGGAGGAAGCATTGATGAATTTTCTTCTTCATCCTCATCATCCGAACTTTCAATGTATACTTTCAAGAAACCATCAAATTTCAAGATCTCACCTTTAGCTGTAAATTGCTCTGATGTTGTATTGATCCCAATTTTTGCAGTTGTTCTTTCTAATTCTGCATCCGCCATTTGGCTTGCAATAGTGCGCTTCCAAATTAATTCGTACAAACGTTGCTCGTTGCGCTCACCTTCAATTTCGCTTACATTAATATATGTTGGACGAATTGCTTCGTGAGCCTCTTGCGCACCTTTTGATTTTGTTTTATAGGTACGTTGGAAATGATATTTACCACCCCAATTTTTTGTGATCGCTTCGCGCGCTTGTGTTAATGCAGTTTCCGATAAATTCACGCTGTCGGTACGCATATAAGTTATCTTTCCTGCTTCGTATAAACGCTGCGCCACAACCATAGTTTGCGAAACACTAAATCCTAATTTACGCGCAGCTTCCTGTTGTAAAGTTGATGTTGTAAATGGTGCAGAAGGTGAACGTTTTGCAGGTTTTGTTTCTAAACTATTAATGGAGTAGATGGCATTCTTACATTTTTCTAAGAATTTTTGTGCTTCTGCTTCTGTTTTAAAATGTTGATCTAACTCTGCTTTTAAAATAGATTTGTCTACCTGAAATTGCGCCGTAACTTTAAAATGATTTGTGCTTTTGAAATTCTGAACTTCTCTTTCGCGCTCTACAATTAAACGAACTGCAACTGATTGAACACGTCCTGCCGATAAACTCGGTCTAACTTTACGCCATAATATAGGTGATAATTCAAAACCAACGAGTCTATCTAAAATTCGGCGCGCTTGTTGGGCGTTCACTAAATTCTTATCTATTTCCCTTGGGTTTTTTATGGCTTGCTCAATAGCCGGCTTAGTGATCTCGTGAAAAACAATACGTTTTGTTTTCTTTTTATCTAAACCTAACGATTCAAATAAATGCCAGCTAATAGCTTCTCCTTCGCGATCCTCATCGGAAGCCAACCAAACCATATCGGCATT
>JAHEYC010000131.1 GCA_023251775.1 Sphingobacteriaceae bacterium
GTTGTTTGGTCGGAGAACGGAAATACTGTTGGTTTTGGTTGGAACGGAGGTTGGTTCTCGCTTGCGCCTCCACCTTTACCACCTACTCCAACATTAGCGCCTATTCCGGTTTGTAATTCACAAACAATTACGGTTATAACCGATCACGGAATTCTTTGCGATTCATTAAAAAAGAATTTTTTCAGTATCACCGGACCAATTTTCCCTGTGATAAATACAGTAACTGCAATTGGTCCTTGCACTAACGGAACCACAACCGCATTTCAAATTGTTTTAAACGCGCCATACTTAAATGAGAATTGTACCTATCAAGTTACCTCTACTTTATTTAGAAAAGATAAATGCGATAGTATCTATAAATATCAAAACCTCATTAATACATTTTCGATTTCATCTTGTCCAATTACCGGAAGTATAAATGTTGCAGCAACAAATACGGTTTGCGCTTATAGTTGCACAGCATCCGTCATGGCAGTTGTTCCTGCATCGGTGTGTTTAGCATTAACGTATGCGTGGACGCCAAGTTTAGCTTTGCCGCCAACGGCAGGGCCGCATCCTGTTTGTCCCACTATTACAACTGTTTACCAATGTACAGTTGCATTCGGAACAAACTCAACAGTTCTTACGCGCACAATTTATGTGATCGATCCACAAATAAATCCGCCCGCAACGCCAACGCTTTGTCAAACATCAGGAAATATATTTTTAACGGGAACTCCTTTAGGTGGAGTTTGGTTAGGACCCGGAATTACAAATTCAACAACAGGACAATTTTGTCCGGGTTGCGTAGCTCAAGGTGTAAAAACAATCACTTATCAAGTTGGAAATTGTTTTGCAACAACAACATTAATGGTTATTGCACTTAATCAAGGAAGTGATGACGCCGCATGTTTGGGCGGACCAACATTTACCGTAAGTGGTGGAACACCTCTTGGAGGATTTTGGTATGGAAGTCCGTTTATTTCTGCTGCAGGAGTATTTACGCCAAGTACCGTTGGAGATTTTTTAGTGACTTACACTGTTGGAAGTTGTCAAGGAAGTAAATCGGTTCACGTTTCAAGCACATTATCTGTTACACCATCATTTACAGTTTGTAAATCCGAATGGTTCGAATATTTAGTAAATCGTCCGGGCTTTGCACCACCGGGCGGACGTTTTTACGGAAATGGAATTCTAAATAATGTGGTTGGTACATTTAGTCCTGCAACAGCGGGTCCGGGAAATCACGTGATCACTTATTCTTTAGCGAGTGGATGTTTTGATACATTTACAATTACAGTTTTAGATATTGATGTTTCTCCGCAAACTGCAACAACGTGTCCTAGTCATCTTCCATTTTTAATTTCTACCGTTCCTTCCACTGCAATTCCAGCTGGAGGAACATGGAGTTGTGTTACACCTGGCACAATTCAAAATCCTGCAACGGGTTTGTATGATCCTTCTGTTTTTTCTTTGAATACACATACAGATATTCTTGTTTACAAAGCACTCAATGGTTGTCCGGATACAATTCGAATGCAAGCCATCCGTACAGATCTTATTACCGATAGTTTATTTTTCTGTGTTACAAATCCTGCGTATCAACTCTCTAATAGTTTCGCAACGTTTAGTTATGTTCCGGCGGGAGGTGTTTATAGCGGACCTGGAGTTTCATTTAGCGCAGGAAATTATTTCTTTACACCTGCAACTGCAGGTCCGGGAATTCATACAGTAATGTATACAATAAATGGTTGTGATCCGGATTCTGTAAAAATGTTAGTGTATCCAAATATGGTCACAGGTTTTAATTCTACGCTTTGCTCAACACATCCAACTGTAATGCTTGTAACTCCGCCTTTACCATTTGGAACAACGTGGATAGGTCCGGGAATTATTACAGCCTCCACAGGTGTATTTGATCCAAGCGCTGTTACTCCGGGAAATACTGTTGTATTAACATATACCAATCGCGGAGGATGCAGTAATACAGTTTCGGTTTACGTTTATCAATTTGTGGCGGCGGATATTTCAGGATTAGCGAATGTATATTGTTATCAAGATACAGATATTCCATTTACAACTGTGCCACCAAATGGAACATTAACAGCGGTAAGTACAATTACGCCGAATAATTTTAATCCTTCGGTTGTTGGTGCAGGACAATATACCTTAACTTACGAATACGGAATTGGCGCATGTTACACAAGTACATC
This sequence comes from Sphingobacteriaceae bacterium, assembly GCA_023251775.1. Taxonomy (GTDB): domain Bacteria; phylum Bacteroidota; class Bacteroidia; order B-17B0; family Aurantibacillaceae; genus Aurantibacillus. The sequence goes on from JAHEYC010000131.1 coordinate 2,193, forward strand.
GGTTGTTGTAAAAGTTCATCCCCAACTCACAACAACAGCGAGTGTTTCGGCGCCTACAATTTGTTTGGGACAATCATCTGTGCTTAATGTAAAAGGAAGTGGTGGTTTGCCAACGGTAACACAATATACGTATACATGGACAAATAATTTAACGCAACAAAGTACACATAATGTTGTACCAAATGCAACAACAGTTTATACCTGTGTTACCAGCGATGGTTGTTCGGATCCTGTTATTGATACATTTAGAGTTTTTGTTTATCCAACATATTATCCTGCCTTTGTTACACCGGCAAAACAATGTTACGGTGTTGCCGCGCAAGTAACAACAAATATTACGCCTTCAACGGGACCGTATACGTACACTTGGAATACATCACCGGTACAAAATGGCGCTGTATTAAATGGATTGGCGGGAAAAAATTATTTCTTAAAAATAAAAAATACAGCTACCGGTTGTACAAAAGATACATCTGTAATTATTCCGGGATGGCCTGCTATTAAAGCACTCTTTTCGCCTGAACCAAATTTAACGTGCATACCGTTTGAAGATAATACAGTTTCTTTCCTAGACCTTAGTAATGGCGCAACAAGTGGTGTATGGACATTTAATGGTGCATCGCAAACGTACACTCCGGGAGTAACAGTGTCGCACGAATTTAAAGACCCCGGAAGTTATAATGTAAAATTAAGTGTGGTTAACCAAGGAAATTGTCCTAGTACATATGATTGGAGTATTTGCATCCTAGAATCAACAGATATTTTTTTACCTGACATTTTCTCTCCAAATAAAGATGGTGCGAACGATGTATTGTTTGTAAGAGGAAACGGTATCAAAGAAATGGTATTCCAAATTTATGATCGTTGGGGAAATAAAGTGTTTGAATCCACTGATAAAAAAATAGGTTGGGATGGTACGTATCAAGGAAAAGATGCTGAGCCGGGTGTTTATGCTTATTATTTAAACGTGACCATGTTCACCGATAAAAAATTAATTAAAAAAGGTGATATAACTCTTGTGAGATAATGTTGAAGAGAATTTACATAATATTATTTCTAAGCATTGGTTTTGCTCATGCTCAAGATATTCACTTCTCTCAATTTTACGAATCGCCTTTATTATTGAATCCTGCAGCGGCCGGTGCAAGCAATACCGATTTTAGATTTGTGGTGAATTATAAAAATCAATGGAAAAGTGTGATCAGTCCTTTTAAAACAACCGCCATTGCCTTTGATGCCCGCGCTTATCTTAATAAAAAGAAAAAGGGAAATCATATTGGCTATGGTTTTAGCATGTATAATGATAAAGCGGGAGTGAGTAAAGTTACTACGAACCAATTTAATATTGATCTTGCCTATCATGTGTATTTTACACGAAGCAGTAGTTTAAGTGCGGGAGTAAAAGCAGGATTTTTTCAACGCAGCATTAATACCACCGAACTTAAATGGGATAAGCAATACGACGGAAAAAATTATGATGCATCGCTGCCAACCGGTGAGAGCGCGGTTTTCCAGAGCTTTATGAAATTTGACTTGGCAGCAGGCTTGTTGTATAAATATTACAGCCGCGCTAACGGTGCACGTTTTGAATTGGGCGGATCAATGGCACACATCACTAAACCAAAGATCTCGTTCTACTCAAAAGATCCTTCGCTTAATTTCAAATACATTGGCCATATGAACGCGCAATTAAAAGCGGGAGAAAGTACCTTATTTTTACCGGCAGTATTGTATGCGTTGCAAGGCAAGCATCAAGAGATAACATTTGGAGGAAGTTTTAAATTTTTGGTAGGACAATCAACCCGCGAAAAAGTTATTTTAAATACATTCACACTTTTCTCTTCGGCATTTCAGTTTGGCGCCTATTACCGCGTAAAAGATGCTGTGATATTTACGGCAGGCATGGATTATAAACATAACATGACCTTTGGTGTAAGTTATGATGTGAATGTTTCAAAACTCAATCAAGCCAGTAAACACCGCGGTGGTTTGGAATTTTCGTTTATCCTTAAAGGCCTTAGTAATGCTAAGGGTAAAGGGAATAAGAATGATAGGTAGGGTTAGCATTATCTTAGGGGGTAGGTGTTGTGGACAAGACTCCGAAAAAACATTTCTAATGACAAGACTTCTCATCATATTCCTTTTTCTGTCTACTATTAGTTGTCAAACTTCAGAGTCAAAGGAAAAAAATGCAGTTTCCAATAATACGACAAACGACACAGTTGGTTTAGACGAAAATTATTCAGACATAAAACTCCAAGACATACTGGAAAAGAAAAAAGGCTTTTTTGAAAATATTTTATTCGTTGACATTAAATATCTTTACCCTGTTCCAAAAGACACTTTGATCGTTCATTTTCAATCGCTAGACTTCTGTGGTAATTCGCCAATTGAACGAATTGACCCTAGCCCATTGTTTGACCTCGTTAGAAGCAAAGCAACAAAATATGGTTTTAAAGAAATAGTAAACGACACGGCCGATATTCTTTTGTGGCAAAACAAGAACCTGCCTTTTTATATATTAAACATATCTGCCTATAAAAATAGAGTGACTATTTTTCAAAGCTATTCTTATGAAGCTAACAAACTGACCTTTTCAAGTGACACTACTATTGATTTATGAGATGTCTATACCACCGTTGTCGCGGATTTTGTGCTTTGAATTGTGTTGGGTAATCCTACTCAATAATGATCTTCTCGCTGTAAATTTTTTCTCCTTTTGAAGAGATCACTGAATAATAATATCCGGAAGCAAATTTACTGATATCAACAGTGTTCGTTCCTTCCTTAAGTGGATTCTTATAGACCAATTGCCCTATGGAATTATAAATTGTTATTTCGGGGATTTCAATTTTTTCGTTTAACTCGATCTTAAAAATTCCTCTGTTTGGATTTGGGAATAGTTTAATGTTACCACTCCATACATTTTCATTAATACCACTACAAATATTAACCGATTGAGTGAATAAAGAGTTAGAACATCCATTTGCATTATTACTATACACCCAATAT
>JAHEYC010000069.1 GCA_023251775.1 Sphingobacteriaceae bacterium
GGTCCCTTCGGGAAATTCCATTTGCTCTCGCTAATAAACATTAGTATCTTTAAATAACCTTTGGTAGGTAAAAAATCATTGGGCTTCGAAAACCCAACGGCGCCAGTCTGCCAAACGTTAGCGGTAAGTTTGCGAAAGAACATTTTGGCAGAAAAAATGCCTCACATTTAGCCTCTTTTTCGACTCTTGACGGCCTCCAACAAATTTGATATCTTTGATAAATTCGGTTAAAATTATGGAAAAGAGAGGAACGACATTTCTATTGTTTTTATTACTTGCCACTTTAGGCTTTTCTCAACATTATAAAATGTTCGCGGAAGGACACAACTTTGTCAAAGAAATAAAAGATTTAGGCCCTAGCACAATTGATTCTATTTTACTTGCAAGGCCAACCAACACGGTTCTTTATCAATTGTTAGACAGTACACGTTCTTGGAATTTTGGCACAAGTAACTGGGCAACTTCACCATATAGCAAGCGAATAAATTACTCTTACGATGCCAATTTTAATCAAACGGGTTATATTTACCAAGATTATTCAACGGTAACTGCTACATGGAATAACACCTCAAAATACGATTTCCTTTTCGACCCGAATAGCAATTTGCTTGAAAATGTTACCTACACCTGGACAGGAAGTGCATGGCAAGGGAATAGCAAAACGGTATTTACCTACACAGCAACAAATAAACCTCTCTCGGCGACCAACTTTACTTGGAATACTAGCTCGAGCAGTTGGTCGAATTATTGGAGAGACACTTATACATATAGCCCGCAAAGTGAGATAATGTTTTATGAGAGCTGGAATGGAAGTTCTTGGCAGATCGACGGACGCATCACAAGAGTATTTGATAGCAACAACAATATGTTAAGCAATTCCAGTGAAAGCTATTCGAATTCTGTATGGACTCCAAACGTTCAAGAACTTTATTCATACACCTCTTTCAACGCGACCCTAAGTTATACACATCAATATGGTTCGGGAAGTAATTGGATGAACAATTTCAAGATCAACTACACCTATGATACTAATAATAATCCAGCCACTTATACCTCACAAACATGGGTGAGTAATTCCTGGGAAAATCAATTGCTTGTAACTTATACTTACGTAGCAAATAATTTGATGACTAGCTTGGGTCAGGGTTGGACTGGTAGCGCCTGGATAAATGACTCTAAATATAGTTACACTTACAATTCGGCCAATAAAATGCTTACCCAAATTCAGGAAAAATGGGTAGCTAATGCCTGGGTTGGTGACTATAAAATTGTGCAGATTTACGACGTGAATAATAATGAGATTTCAAATAGCGTATCAACGTGGACCAATAGTGCTTGGAAAAAAATGAATTCAGTTGACCAATACCGGGATGCAAATGGTTATAGTTATGCCTTTGCAGTAAAAAATTATTACCCGTATGGTGGTCCTGCAATATCAGGCGACAGTTTAGTTTCGTATTACCACAACGTGGTTGGACTCAATGAATGGACTATGGGAACGCCTCAGTTATCAATTTATCCCAACCCAAATAATGGCCATTTTACTTTAAAAACAAAAGAGAGCAAAGGTCAGATTGAGGTTTACGACCTCGTTGGAACTAGGGTTTATCAGGTGAAAATTGAAAACTCAAATACTTTTCTGAACCTTTCTTGGTTATCAAAAGGTATTTATATTTTACAAGTCTCCGAAGGAAATAACAAATCTGCCGCACGCATTTCAATTGAATGAATTTAGCTTGATAAAACGTGTTAAGCAAGACGTAACAAAGTGCGCAAACCTAACCGCTAACAAAGGTCTTGTCCCAGCGGGCCGAAAGTATCTCATCGTTCGCGCTTAGAAAAAATTTATTTGCGCTCACTAATTAACTTGAGTATCTTTAAATAAACATTTTAGGGTTGGGACGGTTGATGCTCCGAAATGAGCCCGCCGGGCCAAGCCCTCAGAATGTTATAGCGCATAGGGGCGGACGACAGTTTGGAAAAAATTTCGTATATTTGATATATGACAAAGACTGAAATAAAGATCGAAATTCAAAAGGTTTTAGACAACGTTCCTGAAAATGTTCTTCAAGACATTCTTGATTTGTTAAAGGGATTACAAAATCATTCTGGCGACAAAATTGAAATGACTCATGCTCTTCGACAAATCCTTACCGAAGACAAAGAACTTCTTGAAAAGCTTGCTAAATGATCGACCTAAAAACCGTTGAAAGCATTCATAATATCCTTATTGACAAATTTGGTGGAGGTAAAGGCATCCGTGACAATGGAGCATTAGAAGCATCTTTAGCAAGACCATACGCGACTTTCGACCAAAAAGACCTCTACCCGACTACTATTGACAAAGCCGCTGCAATTTTTGAAAGCATCATTATTAATCATCCCTTTGTTGACGGCAATAAAAGAACTGCATACGTACTTATGAAACTTATTTTAATGGCAGACAACTTAGACATTGTTGCTTCACAAAATGAAAAATACGATTTCGTAATTGCTGCAAGTAAAGGCGAATCCCGTTACGACCAAATAAAAGAATGGTTGACTCTTCACGTTTCAAAAAAAGATTCTTAACGACAGACACGTCAACGTGGCGTATCTGCGTGGCCCTTACTTATCGCTAACAGCGGTCTTGCGACCGTTTGCGTGTTAACGCTCAAATGTGTAACTTGACATAGCAAAAACGAAGGCGTAGTCTGAAAACGTTATACCTTCCCCACACACTTTTGTGGCTTGCGCTTTCGCGCTTTTAGCGTTTAAGACCTGTTCAACAATGGTACAACACAATTGAAATAACTGATCAGCAAATAAAATACTATTTTTTTATGACCGTAAAAGCAGAGATCAAAGCATACATAGAAAGTCAACCTGAAACAAAACGCGCCGACATGTTAGAATTACACCGCGTTATTTTGAAACTAAAACCTAAATGTAAATTATGGTTCCTGGATGGCAAAGATGAAAAAGGTAAAACGGTTTCTAATCCTAATATCGGCTACGGACTTCAAACTATAACTTATGCCGACGGAAAAACAAAGGAGTTCTATCAAATTGGTTTGAGTGCAAACACAAGCGGGATCTCCGTGTACATTCTTGGCATTGATGACAAGACCTACTTAGTCAAAACATTTGGAAAAAAAATAGGCAAGGCCGGCGTTACAGGGTATTGCATTAAGTTTAAAACTCTAAAGGATATACACCTCGAAATACTCCAAGAAGCCATACGAAAAGGGTTTAAAGCTTAGTTCCGATCTTTTCGTATCTTTATTCGAACAAAACATTAGTAAGAGTAAACTTTTTCATGAGCCCCGAAAAAATAATGGAACTTGAAACAAATTCGATCCAAACAATTGATGCCATGAATCAATTGGCCTTTGAAATTCGTAATTCCGATACGCAACGTTCAATTTCTCTTTCAAAAAAGTCGCAAGAATTATCGGCACAGCTAAATTATATGACTGGTCTTGCTACTTCCCTTAGCAACGAAGCTTTTTGTTATGTTCAAATAACCAATTACGAACTTGCCCTCGAAAAATTATTTGAAGCCCTAAAAATATTTGAAGAAACTCGGAATGAAAAAGGTGTAGCGCAAGTGCATTATAATTTATGCCTGGTTTATTACCGCTTTAGCGATTTTAGCAGCGGATTAGATAGTATTACAAAAGCCGTAACCTATTATAAAAAAGTAAATGATAAGTCAGAAATTGCCCGTTGTTTGTTTCAACTCGGGTTTGTATACAATTCATTAAGTGATGCTGCAACTGCGATAGAGTATTTTAATCAAAGTATTAGTTTAAGTAAAGAGTTAAATAACAAAGCTTCCGAAGCTGCATCCATTATGGGTCTTGGCCAAGTTCATCGTGCCTTAAAAGAATATGATAAGTGTCACACTTATCTTTCAGAGAGTATGCGGATCCGTGAGGAGATAAAGGACTGGAGAGGTTATGCAGCAACACTCAATGCTTACCTCACCTTGTGTCTCGACACCGAAAAGTATGATGAGGCTCAACAGATCTCAATTAAAGGAATTAAACTTGCAACAGAACTTGGCGATAAGATGGGGATCTCGCGTTTTATGCTTGATCTTGGAAAAACCTATGTAAAACAGAACAAAGTAAGCGAAGGCGAAAAAACGATACTGGAAGCTTTGGACATTGCCGAAAAAATTAATTTAAAAATGGCATTAGTTTCGGCCAACCAAGCGCTTGCCGAGATCTATGAATCAAAAGGTGAATTTGAAAAGTCTCTTCATTATTTTAAGGAGTTTCACAAGATACGCGAAGAAACCATGAATACCAATGCAGCCATGAAAGCCAAAAGCATTCAGTTCGTTGGTAAAATAGAAAGCGCGCAAAAAGAAGCAGAGATAAATCGCCTTAAAAATGTTGAACTAAAAAATGCCTTTGAAGAAATTGCGGAAAAGAATAATGAAATTACAGCGAGTATAAATTATGCCAAACGAATTCAAAACGCCATTCTCCCGCCACAAAAAATTGTAAAACAGTATTTACAAGATTCTTTTATTCTTTATAAACCAAAAGATATTGTAGCCGGAGATTTTTATTGGATGGAAACAGTTGACGATCTAATTTTATTTGCGGCTTGCGATTGCACAGGCCATGGTGTTCCGGGCGCTATGGTTTCGGTTGTTTGTCACAATGCCTTAAATAAAGCGGTAAGAGAATTTGGACTAACGCAACCGGCTGCTATACTAGATAAAACAGCAGAAATAGTGATCGAGAATTTTAGTAAAAGCGAAGAGGATATAAAAGATGGAATGGATGTTTCATTGTGTGCATACAACCCAAAAACAAAAAAATTACAATGGGCCGGTGCAAATAATCCTTTATGGTTAGTACAAAATGGAGAACTTGTTGAAATAAAAGCCGACAAGCAACCCATTGGAATGAACGAATACAGTAAACCATTCACCAATCATACATTTGAATTAAATACAGGCAATACTATTTATCTTTTCACCGATGGTTATGCCGATCAATTTGGCGGAGAACCGGTTCAAAAAAAACTCACCAAAAAACGTTTTAAAGAATTAATACTCTCTCTCCAAACAAAACCCATGAGCGAGCAAGGAACCGAATTGGATTCATTTATGACGAATTACCGCAAAGACGTAGAACAAATTGATGATGTTTTAGTGATGGGGGTGAAGATTTAAAGGCTCTCTCTTACATTTTCCATCGTACCTCTTCCTTTTACATTTTTTTGTATCTTTAATAAAGATTGGCATTATATCCTCGATGAAAAAACTTTTACTCCTTTTTATATTAAATGTAGTTGCACTAAGCTGTTTGGCTCAAGGTCTTGAAAGCGCTTCAAAAAAAATCAGCAAACTCAAAAAAAGTAAGGTCGATACCATTGTGAGCGTGTACAGATATTCGTCGAGCATGACCATGCCCACCGAAAAAGGAAAAGATTGTTTTTTAACTTCTTCGCAAATGTTGTTTTGGACAAAGGATGGCGAATATTTTAAACAAGCCTTTGATAATTGTAACGATTACAAAGAAAAAAAGATAGACAGTACCATTTTTATAAAATTTGTTCGCGATAGTATCAAGATCCTAAAAACCGCCGAGATACTTCCCGTAAAATGTGTGTTCAGAGATATGGCCGGCATTGCGCATTATCAAAAAAATAATGCACCCAAACATTCTAAATTCACCGATATTACAATTTACACAGGATCGATAACGCTTCTTAAAAAAATTGATCACTACAATATCATCACCGAAAATTGCGATGCCGAATACCTCAATGATAATTGGGAGACCAATAACGCCAATATATTGAAGCTGCTATTTGATGAGGCTGATAGGGAGTTTCGGGATAAGTGATCCCCTTATGGCACGCGGATAACGCGGATCGCTTATGATCAACGCGGATAAAATCTATAAAGATCATAATAAATCATATAAGATCCGCGTCATCCGCGTGCAATTTGCCCTATTGCAGTTTCCATCAATTTTCCTTACCTTTAATTCATTGAAAAAATCGATCTTCATATTAGCTACTTTACTTGTTTTTGCCTGCACCAAAAAGGTAGGCAAACCTTATGTTGACGAAACAGATAGAAACGCGCCCAATGAAGTAAGTAATTTGATGGCGAGCAGTACCTCTACCCTTTTAGAACTAAGCTGGAACGATCCTACTGATAAAGATCTTACGCAAATAGAAGTTTTTTGGGATGGAAATAGTTATAAAATTCCAAAGGGCAATGAATATTTTGCGATGGATAATCCTGCATTAAAAACGTATACGTTTGTTGTAAAGACCATTGATGATAAAGGGAATAGTTCGAAAGGTGTAAGCATCACCAACCAAATTGATTACCGTTTAAAATATTGCGGCAAATTTAAATTCACACAGTTCGAATGGTTCTACGCCGTTGGAAATACAACGTACTATCCCGTTTCCTATTATAATGGTTATGTTGCTATTGATAAATATTCCAGCGATAAATTAGTTATTCGCTATAAAGACGGCAGCAATGTTTGTACATGTAATAACGATTCGGTATACGGTGGTTATTTTAAACCAAGCATAAATAATAGTGGTGTATTTGGATATCCTGAAATTTTACAACTTTCAACTACGTCGGCACTTAATGGATCATTTATCAATACCGATTCATTAGCTTTTCTTTTCACCATTGAAACAAATGGGAATATATCCGGACAGGATGTGAAGGGGAAGCGCATTAATTAATTTCAGATGGCAAATTGAAGATTGCAAATTATGACTGATTACAGCCTCTAATTTGCAATTTGAAATCTGCAATTTGAAATTGTTCTTAGAATAGAAAGAAATAGTACACAGCCGCCCATTTTACGGGAACTCCCTTAGCATACCCAATAGTTTCATTATTTGCACTGCTTACAACGCCTTCTTTAATATAACCTATCACTTTTTTATCTTTATCTAATATAGAACCATCATTTTGAACATATCCAACTGCAGAATGTTTTTCATTCTCAATGGCTCCATCGTCTTTTATATAACCCGTAATTATCGACTGCTTATCAGTAACCATTCCGTCTTTTTTTATTCGTCCCGCCAATTTCCCCGCCTCATCCAATACGGTGCCATCAGGTTTTATCATTCCCACCTGGTTCATTTCCGGTCCTAGTAGGGCCTGCGATCTGCACTGTAACGAAAGGAAAACACCGATTACAACAACGATTTTTTTCATGACATTTGTTTTAACTAAGTTAGTGAATTTCTTTGGCATTATATAAATCTCATGTTAAATTACAGATTACAAATTGAGCAGATTACAAATTGTCAGGTGTTTCGGATACCAATCTGCAATTTGTCAATTTTGAATTTGTAATCTGCGATCCGAATCCCTATATTTATCTAATGAAGCGCCTACTCCTTCTTATTTGTTTTATCAGCTCGCAATTACTTGCGCAAAAAACCGGCATTTTTATTTTAGATACGCTTGGGGAAAGAAACCCCTTTTCAACTGATCGAGTGGAATCACCCGGCAAACTACTTGATACACTTTGGAAATTTCATGATGGAGATAATATAAAATGGGCCGCCGCCGATTGGGATGATAATACCTGGAAAGAAGTGCCTATAGATCTGGAAACAAAGAACAAGTTGTTCAAAGGGAGGGCCTGGTTGAGATTACATATTCTGATCGATAGTGCATTTTTAAACAAAGATCTTGTTTTAATGTTAAGTCAGTGGGGAGCTTCAGAGATCTATATCAATGGTATATTCTTTCATCGTTTTGGAGTGATGCATCCTAACGACATTGAAAAAGATACTTGTTACAATCCCCAAGGAATACCATTACCATTTCGTTTCACAGAAACTCAAAATGTAATTGCGATCCGCTATCATAATAAGCACCTTGAAAATGATCTTGGTGGTGGTTTTAGCATTGGGCCCGGCTTGAAGGTACTTATTGGCGACCCTATAAAAGTAAGTACGTTCCTGAGTAAGGATCAGTTTTACAGTACCTCCGCTTTGCAATTCTATTTCACGTTTTTTCTAGCTTTAGGTATTCTGCACTTCTTTTTCTTTTTGTTTTATCGAATCAATCGTTCCAATTTATATTATAGTATTTTTTGTATTTCTTTTGGGGCAATTTTTTTATCTCAAGTACTTGCAATAAAAACAAATGATCCCGAGGTATTGCTATCCATAGTGCATGTATTTAATATCGTTCCCACCTTCTATTCTTCGTCTTTATTGGCCATGTTATATACCATTTTTTATAAAAAACTTCCCAAATTATTCTGGTTATGGTTTGGCATGATCTTATTGTCAACAATTAGCTTCCTCATCGGCCATCCTATCCCATATTTAAGTACCGTTAATACATTGGTCATTATCATTGAACCAATTCGTTTGGTGATAGCTGCGATCATTAAAAGAAAGGATGGCGCCTGGATCATTGGAATTGGTGTTACTACTACCATTTTATTTTTTATCACGTTCATAGCTATTATGGCTACAGGACATGCTGCTTGGCTCTTTGGTCAACAAGGATCTCACAACTTATTACTTTTATTTACGGTATTATGTGGCACCCTAAGTATTCCTCTTTCTATGAGTATTTATTTAGCGCGCGAATTTGCACGAACCAACAAGAATCTTGAGAAAAAATTAATAGAAGTTGAAGATCTTTCGGCAAAAAATTTGGAACAAGAAAAGGAAAAACAATTGATGTTGGCTAACCAAAATATTGTTCTCGAAAAACAAGTAACAGAGCGTACTTATGAAATTACCGAACAAAAAAAGATCATCGAAGAAAAAAATAAAGATATCACCGATAGTATTTCCTACGCCAAACGCATTCAAGATGCAACACTTCCGCCTAAAGAATTAAAATATAAATTATTTCCAACGGCTTTTGTATTATTTAAACCAAAAGATATTGTGAGTGGCGATTTTTACTGGTTCGCCGAAACAGAAGATCACAAATTCATTGCCGCCGCCGATTGCACAGGACACGGGGTTCCGGGCGCTATGGTTAGCGTTGTATGTAGTAATGCTTTGAATAGGGCAGTAAAAGAATTTAATTTAACTGAGCCCGGTAAAATATTGGATCAGGTAAGAGAATTAGTTTTGGAAACCTTTGCCAGTAGTGAGAATAGTAATGTAAAGGACGGAATGGATATTTCGTTGTGTTGCATTCCTAAAAAAGCTACAGGTACTTTAGCTATTCAATGGGCAGGAGCGAATAATCCTTTGTGGTATTTGCAAGATAACGAACTTAAAGAGATCACTGCCACAAAACAACCAATTGGAGCTGTTGACAACCCTACTCCATTTACAACACATACCATCATGTGCAAAGAAGGCGATGTGTTATATTTATTTTCGGACGGTTATGCCGATCAGTTTGGCGGACCAAAAGGAAAAAAATTAAAGTACAAACAGCTTCAAGATCATATCATGGGAATTCAAGATCGCTCAATGCCCGAACAAGAAAAGTTCTTAGATACAAAATTTGAAGAATGGCGAGGAGCTTTGGCGCAGATAGATGATGTGTTGGTGATAGGAGTGAAGATCTAATCCCCATTTTAACCACAGAGCGCTAACGCGTTAACAGAGGTTTGCACAGAGGTCTCAGAGAAAGTTCTGTTTGTTTAATTAGGCGGTTTTGAGCTCTGTGTCCTCTGTGTTAACCTCTGTGAAGCGCCACAGGCGCCTCTGTGGTTAAATGCCTCTAACACCCAACAATTAGCTAATTTTCTTATATTTGATATATGGTTTCCATCACCGATTTCAAAAAACTAGCCTTATCATTTCATGGAGCAATACAAGCCCCGCATTTTGATCTTATAGCCTTCAAAGTAAAAAAAATATTTGCAACGCTGGATGAAAAAAATGAGCGTGCATGTTTGATGCTGTCAACTGTAGACCAATCCGTTTTTAGTGCCTTTGATCCAAAAATAATTTATCCTGTTCCAAATAAATGGGGAAATCAAGGTGCTACCTATTTTGAATTGAATTTGGTTCGTAAAGACATGCTTAAAGATGCGCTCACGCAAGCATACAATCGCTGCATCGAACAAAAACCAAAAATAAAAAAAGCACTGGTAGTATTATTCTTTTTTCTATCGGCGAGTTTTTATTCTCAAGATGGAAGAATAGATACATTAATTGGGAATGACGGGAAAAAATACGTGAACAGAACAATTGAATATCCTGGTGGATTAAATGGATTATACAAAGACATCAGCGCTAATTTTGTTCTTCCTGCAAAGGCTAAGAAAGATAATGTGCACGGAAAAATATTGCTTGAATTTACAGTTGATACATTAGGCAAAGTAATTTCTCCAAAGATCATCGAAGGCATTCGTGCCGATGTGGATAGCGCTGCCATTCACATGTGTAAAAAACTCAAACGATTCAAACCTTCTTTAGTTGAAAAAAGAAAAGTACCGCAACGTATGAATATTCCAATGACCTTATAAAAAAAACAAATGAAAAAACTAATTTTACTATTTAGCGCAGCATTATTAAGCTGCAACAACGAAAAACCTGCTGAAACAACAACTACCGAGACCACTGAAAATGTGTCTTTTCAAACCGTTGATAGCGTTACAAAAAGTTTTGTTATCCCCGATTCAATAAATACGTCATTGATCATTGCAACGTATGTAGAAATTGATCCCGAAAGTCATACTCTATTGGTGTATTCCAATAATGACAAAAAGAAAGCTATGCTTATTCGTTATTTGAACGACGGAACAGTAAGCACCGATAAATTGGAAGCAGTTTCGGAAACAGCACTTCGTTCGATCCTAAGTAAGAACGAATATCACATTAATGACAGCGCAGTTGTGTTTAAAATGCCAAATGGACATCAAGAAGAACATTATAGAACAGATGCTAATAATTGATGTGGAAAAACACGCTCGTGAGCATCTTAATAATAAACTAACCCCATGAAAAAAATTATCTACATAATAACCGTTCTGATAGGAATGATCACAGTATCCAGCGCACAAGACATAAATAAGTACGACGACAAAGGTAAAAAGCACGGAAAGTGGAAAGTATACCTGGATAAATATTGGAAAGTGTTGGATGATTCTTCAAAAGCAGTTTATTACCGCTACACATTTTACGAACATGGCGAAAATCAACATCCAATGGGAAAAGGTGGGGATAAAATGATAGCCAGTATCGATACAAGCAAACAAAAAGGAATTAAAATATTGGACGGAGAATACAATTGGTATGATTCGAAAGGCAATCTAAGATACGTGCATATTTTAAGGAATGGCGTTTATTTGTTTTACAAAGAATATTATAGTACCAGCGAATTATCAAAGTTATTTAACTATACACGTCACGCTAAGGATTATCCTTGGTCGTGGTACATGATGTTGTTTGATAAAAAAGGAAAATTAACTTTTGAAGGATATGCTATCCCAAGAGGATTTTTACCGACAAAATATCCAAAATGAGAAAGCTATTATTACTTCTTCTGTTCTTCTTTTCGGTAGTTGCAATAACCGCTCAAGGTCTTAATAAATTGGATGAAGAAGGAAAAAAGCAAGGAAGATGGGAATTGTATTATAATCAATACTGGAAAGTATTAAAAGATAGCACTAATGCCGTTTATTATTGGTACACGGAGTATGATCATGGTAAGCGTGTTTATACAGAAGCCCAATGGGGTCGTAAAAGTTTTAAATTCCAAGATTCTCTTTTCAGTAAACAAGAAGGAAAAATAAAATTATTGGATGGAAAATATACTTGGTACGATAAAAAAGGAAATATATCTTCTGTACACGTCTTTAAAAATGGAAACCCTGTTTGGTGGAAGCAATACCATCCGAACGGAAAAATTTACCTGTATTTTGATTACATTCATAAATGCGAAGACGAGCCACTCTCGTGGTGTTTGTACATATATGACAAAAAAGGTGAGTTAAAGTATACTTCGTGGGTATCAAAAGGCTGTGGAGGAACATGGACAAACATTTGGTAAAATTTATGCTGAAGAAACATTTACTTTCTTTATTACTCTTAATAGTTTGTGTTTTTTCCAATGCGCAACTAAATAAATTCGACGCTAATGGAAAAAAACAAGGCAAATGGGTTCGTTATTTAGATATGTATTGGAATACACTTGAAGATTCAAGCAAAGCTGTTTATTTTAGATATACATTTTACGATGCGGGCGTAAATGTACATCCTATGGGCGCAGGAGGAAAACACAAAGGCTGGAAAATGAGAACAACGGTTGATACAGCCGCACAAAAAGGAATCAAAATATTAGATGGCGATTATCGTTGGCATGATCCAAAAGGAAGATTAATGTATTGGCATATTTTAAAGGATGGCGTTTATGTTTCTTATAAAGAATATTACGAAACAGGTGAACTCCACACATTTTTTGATTATACAAAACATGTTGATGGTCAACCATGGAGTTGGTATATGATCGAATACAATAAAGACGGAACAATTAAGCACGAAAGCTTTACAAAAAAAGATGATAAAGGTAATTGGCCTTTACTAAAAGGATAAAAAAAATTAATATATGCTTCAAACTACACTAGACCGGTTTACGTATGTGTTGAACACAGTTCCCCCACTCTTGTACAAGATGGAAGAAAGTGAATTTTCGCTAAAACCTTCTCCTGAAAAATGGAGCAAGAAAGAAATACTCGGACATTTGATAGATAGCGCCGCCAATAATCATCAGCGTTTTGTGCGCGCACAATTTGAAGATACACCTGCTATAGCGTACGACCAAAATAAATGGAATGAATTTTCGTACCATCAGCAAATGCGCAAATACGACCTTGTTGATTTTTGGTTAAACTATAACCGTTATTTTTTAAAGCTGATAAAACTTATTCCTCATTTTAAATTATCTAAGAATGTAAAGGTTGGTGATAAGACGCACACACTACAATTCATTATTGAAGATTATGTGGTTCATATGGAATATCACCTTAAGCAAATTGTGGGTGAATACTAAACAGCTTTCGACCATTCAAAAACAACCATAAACAAATTAAATTATTACAAAATGGCTATTAAAACTAAAGAAACAAACGAGGACGTTAACGAATTTATTGACGCCATCGCAGATGACCAAAAGAAAAAGGATTGTAAGGAACTTTTAAAGCTGATGAAAAAAGTGAGTGGATCAAAACCAAAGATCTGGAGCAATGGTACCGTTGGATTTGGAACTTTTCATTACAAATCATCACGAAGTAAACAAGAAGGAGATTGGTATTCAACAGGATTTGCGCCACGAAAAGCTAATATTACCATTTACGTTCACTCAAGTCAACAACCCGCTTTGCTAAAAAAATTGGGGAAGGTAAAAGCAGGTGGTGGTTGTTTGTATATCAATAAACTTTCGGATATTGACACAAAAGTACTTGAAAAAATGATCGTCAATTCAATGGAGCTCTACAAAGAAATGTTTTCTAAATAATTGGAAGTTTCATTGTTTATTATAAAGACTAGTATAAAGCGGGTGATAAATTAATACGCCAGATCTTCAATAAAAAAGAAGAACACAACTGCTCCCACCCATTCTTTCTTTACACCTTTACACTCACCAATTTTACTGCCGTTCTTATAAATATCACCGTCTTCTTCAATCTGTCCAATTTTACTTCCGTTCTTATAAACGTCGCCATCGCTTTCTATTTGTCCAACCTTACTTCCATTTAAATAAATATCGCCGTCGCTTTCTATTTGTCCTTTTTTACTACCACCAACATACACATCGCCATCACTTTCTATCTGACCTTTTTTACTTCCGCCAATATATACATCTCCATCACTCTCTATCTCACCTTTTTTACTTCCATGAATGTATAAACTTTGTGATGATGCGCTAAGATAAGCGATCATGGCTACTAAAATTAATATTGTCTTTTTCATATTAAAAATTTAAACGTATTTACTTACTAAATTATGGATCTCGATAATTGGTTTCAAAAATTCCTCCAGATCATTCACGCATAATTGCGAAGCTGCATCGCATAATGCTTTCTCGGGATTAGGATGAGTTTCAATAAAAACACCATCAACACCGCTCGCAACGCCTGCTCTTGATAATACAGGCAAAAACTCTCGCGCACCGCCTTTTACATCGCTACTTGGAATTCCGTATTTGCGAACGCAATGTGTGATATCGTGCACAACAGGATATCCCAATAAATTCATGTGATAAAAACTGCGCGGATCAACCACCAGATCATTATACCCAAATGTATAACCACGCTCGGTTAAAATAATATTGCTATTGCCGCTATCAATACATTTTTGCACAGGATGTTTCATATTATCCGGCGCTAAAAATTGTCCGTGTTTAATATTTACAACCTTTCCGGTTTTTGCCGCAGCAACCAATAAGGAACTTTGCATACACAAATACGCAGGAATTTGTAATACATCGCAAACTTCAGCCGCCGGAGCAGCCTGATCGTGCGAATGAATATCGGTTAATACAGGAAATCCAAATTGCTCTTTTACTTTAGCTAAGGTTTTTATTCCTTTTGCTAAACCCGGACCATCATAATAGTTTAAACTACTGCGATTATCTTTTGTGAACGAAGATTTATAAATGATCTTAATTTTTAATCGCTCGCTTACTTCTTTTAATTTTTCGGCGGTCTTAAGCATGATCATTTCATCTTCAATAACGCATGGTCCCGATATCAAGAACAGGTCTTTTGCACCGCAATCAACGTTCCCTACTTTTACAATTTTCTTACTCATAGTCAAATAATTGAGCGAAGTTAGTTAAATATTGGCATACCTATATGTTGCAATACTTAACAATTCCTTAACATTTGATTAATGATAGCTTTATTCTTTAACCTTTAGTTTGTATAAAATTTAAAAATATGCTCAAAAAATTAACCTTTTCTTATCTTTCGATCCTAAGTCTAACCTTTAGCGCCATAGCGCAAGAAACCAATACTGCTACGCCTTCGGCCGACAGTTTGAACAAAAGTATTTTAAGTGTAAAGCACGACCTTGATAATTTAAAGAAATTAAAGGTCACAGGTTGGGTGCAGGCGCAGTTCCAACTTGCCGATACAGCGGGCGCAAAGAATTTTGACGGTGGTGATTTTTTATCAACGTCAACTAATCGTTTTTATATTAGAAGGGGCCGCGTTAAATTCACTTATAACCAAAAGAATTCTCAATATGTTTTGCAAGTGAACGCCACCGAAAGAGGGGTAAATTTAGTAGAGATCTTTGCAAAAGTTACCGACCCTTGGATCAATTCCATTACCTTAACAGCAGGCGTAATGAATCGCCCGTTTGGTTTTGAGATCCAACAATCATCTGCAGACCGTGAAACACCCGAAAGAAGTAGATTCTTGCAAATTTTAATGCCGAATGAACGTGATCTTGGTATGATGTTAACTTATGCTCCACCAAAAGGCCATAAATTATTTGGTTTAAAATTGGATGCGGGTTTTTATAACGGAACAGGAATTGCAGTGCCGGGTTCAACAAGTTTAAATGGTGCAGGACTAACCGAATTTGATAAGTATAAAGATTTTATCGGCCGACTTTCTTATACAAAGTCATCGAAGAACGAAAAAGTTAAGTTTGGAATTGGTGGTTCTCATTACAGAGGAGGATATGCGCGACCAAATAATAAAAATTGGAATGCTATTGCTACAGATACCGCAGGTAACAAAACATGGACCTTACAAGACGCCAGCGGATCGGGAATTACAAAATTAGCCGGAAAACAAGCACCAAGAATTTATTATGCAGGAGAAATTCAATTAAGTATTGTTTCAAAAATAGGAACAACAACGTTACGCGGTGAATATATTACCGGTGTACAATCGGGATTCAAGGATGATACAAAAAGTCCTAGTGCAGCACCATCAGCAACTCTTGATACCTATCAAAGAGAATTTAATGGTGCCAATGTGTATTTTATACAACGCTTAGGAAAAAGTAAACATGAAATAGCTGTGAAATATGAATGGTATGATCCTAATACAAAAGTTTCGGGGACAGAAGTTAGCAGCAAATATGGTTTTGGCAGAGGTGATATTAAATACACCGCTTTGGGTTTAGGATATAATCTTTATTGGGATCAAAATGTGAAGTTCATGTTCCATTATAATATGGTGACAAACGAAAAGACAAATATCTCAGGATATACGTATGATCTTAAGGATAATATCTTTACAGCCCGCGTCCAGTACAGATTCTAAGAACTTAACATTAACTTAACATTGCACTTTGAAATATCTACTAACATTACAAAAAAATAACCTATGTTCGGATTAACCACAGGCCTCGCCATTTTTCTTATTATTTGTTTATTGCTTGCTTGCTTTTTTGAATTCATCAATGGATTTCATGATACAGCAAATGCAGTTGCAACAGTAATTTATACTAACTCCATGAAACCAACTGTTGCAGTTGTGTACAGCGGTTTATTGAATTTTACGGGCGTATTATTAGGAGGAATAACAGTAGCCATGGGTATTGTGAATTTATTGCCAATGGATGCTTTGGTTGATGGAGATCCCTATCATGGAATTGCCATGGTATTAGCCCTGTTGATCAGCGCCATTATTTGGAATTTTGGAACCTGGTATTTCGGTATCCCTTCATCAAGTTCACACACACTTATTGGTGCAATTTTGGGAATTGGAATTGCGTTTTATTTTTTACCGGGAAATGTTGGAGGATCGGCGGTTAATTGGGACAAAGCAAAAGATACAGGATTAGCGTTATTATTCTCGCCACTTGTTGGTTTCTCTTTGGCAATTATTATGATGTTCATCTTTAAACGATTGATAAAGAACGAAACCATTTATAAAGAACCTACGCCGGGTAAACAACCTCCTATCTGGATTAGAATGATGTTGTGGTTGACTTGCGGGATGGTTAGTTTTTTCCATGGACAAAACGACGGGCAAAAAGGTGTTGGATTGATCATGCTCATTTTGATCGCTATTTTACCGGCACAATTTTCGTTGGACAGCAAAATAAATTTACAAAGTGTTGATCATAATTTGATCGTTGTTCGCGAAATTATTTCGGCAACCGATACAACACAATTTGGTAAGGATGAATTCAAGCAATACCATAATATCAAAGAACACAGCGTGCATTATTCTGCAGCCATAGTTGGTAAAGAATTTTCGAGTGATATTGGATTGAAAGAACGTTTTGATCTACGCAAAGATGTGGTGAAGATCACTAAAGGAGCAGAGAAATTATTAAAGAGCGATAACTTTTCCATCTCTGCGAAAGAATCCGCCAGATTAAAACACGAAATAAAAGCAGCAAAAAAATTAACTGAATTCGCTCCATCATGGGTGATCATCATAATCTCCATCTCTTTGGGCTTAGGAACCATGGTAGGTTGGAAGCGTGTTGTAAAAACTGTTGGCGAAAAAATTGGAAAACAACATATGAGTTATGCCCAAGGCGCCAGCGCCGAGATCGTAGCGTCTATAGGAATTGGAATGGCTACAGCGTATGGCTTACCGGTTTCAACAACGCATATGCTATCTTCAGGAGTTGCAGGATCGATGGTTGCTAAAAAAGGATTAAAGAACTTACAAAAGAAAACAGTTAAGACCATTGCACTTGCATGGATACTTACTTTACCGGTAACAATTATTTTGTCGGGAAGTTTATTCTTATTGTTTAGAGCTATTCTTTAATACCTCTTTCGCTCGCCCACTTTATTCACATTGTGTATCCACTTATAACGTGGCTTGATGAACGAACGATTTTTACGATATGTGCGATCGATGATGTAAACAACACCAATAGAGTGATGCAAATAATTAGAACTATTGCGTGGGAATTTATTCTTCAATCCAAATTTCGCTAAACTTTGAACATTCATTCCCCAATGTCCATCGAACCAATAATTCATTCCAAAACCAACATTGGCGGTGAACGCTGTAGTGTTAGGCGCAACAAATCGTAAAGTAAAACCAGATCCCAATAAAAAATAAGGATCGTACTGCTTACTCATTTTTGCATGTTCATTAAAATGATATTTAGCGAAAAGATCCCAAGCAAAAAATAAAGCCTTACCGGGATTTGAAATTCCATTTATTTCCTTGCCTGGTTTATAACGGTTATATGTAAATGAAAGTCCGTAGGTCAATCCATTACTGCCAATTATCTCGGCACTTGCTTGCGATGGATAAAAAGGCAAACTCCAAACTTTTTTTATGGCCAATAATTTTTTGAAAGGATTACTATTATCATCTACCGCATTCCAACCTCCTGTAAATATCCATGAAGTGCGCCCTTTTCTTTTTGGCTTGGGACTAAAATTATCTAAGCCTAATAGATCTTCTGCCAGCCCACAAAAAGTAAAAAGTGAGAATACGATAATAAAGAATATGTTCCGTTTTTTATTCAGGAAGGCAAATATACAATTTTAAGTAATATCCTGAAATTCAATATACAAGACTCTTTTACTTCCATTTTTACCCCAATTAAGCGGTATTAAGCTTTGACTGTGTAAAATTCCTCAGGTTTAAAGGCTTTGAGGCCTTAAAAATCAATATTTTAGACCAATTTATGAGTCGAAAAATTCACCTTATAGCCATAGGCGGAAGCGCTATGCACAACATGGCCCTGAGTATGCGCGAGAAGGGTTTTAACGTTACGGGCAGCGATGATGAGATAAACGAACCCAGTAAAAGCAGGCTTGCCAAGGCCGGAATTTTGCCCAAAGAAATTGGTTGGTTCCCGCAAAAATTAAGTGCCGATATGGAAGCCGTTATATTAGGGATGCACGCACGCGCTGATAATCCTGAATTGATCCGCGCAAAAGAATTGGGATTAAGAATTTATTCGTACCCCGAATATATTCACGAAGCTACAAAAGATAAAACACGAATTGTTGTTGGAGGAAGTCATGGTAAAACAACAATTACAGCAATGATATTGCACGTTCTTGCAAAAAGAAATATTGATACCGATTATATGGTGGGCGCACAATTAGCAGGATTCAACACCATGGTAAAATTAACCAACGCCGCAAAAATTGCGGTGATAGAAGGTGATGAATATTTAGCATCGCCAATTGATCGTCGCCCCAAATTTCATTTGTATCATCCAAACATTGCCATCATTAGCGGAATTGCTTGGGATCATATCAATGTTTTTCCAACCTTTGATATGTACGTTGATCAGTTCGCGAAATTCATTAATTTAATTGAACCAAATGGTTGTTTGATCTATTGTGAAAAAGATGAAGTGCTAAAAAAAGTGTCGGAAGCAAATGGAAAAGCGATTAAAAAGTTTCCTTACGCTTCGATTCCAAGTGAAATAAATGATGGCGTAACCTCTATCATCTTTAGCGGAAAAAAGTACCCGCTCGAAATTTTTGGTGAACATAATTTAATGAATTTGAATGCAGCTCGTTTGGCGTGTAATCAAGTTGGCGTGAGCGATGCAGATTATTATGAAGCCATTCAAAGTTTTAAAGGCGCAGCCAAACGTTTGGAATTAGTGCATCGCACAAACAATTTTAATTT
>JAHEYC010000070.1 GCA_023251775.1 Sphingobacteriaceae bacterium
GTGTAATTGATTCTCGTCGCGTTGTGGTGCAGTGCATCCTTCCAAATGACTTACATAACTTCCTTCTTCGGCAACAATGAGTGTGCGTTCAAACTGACCGGTACCGCTGGAGTTAATTCTAAAATACGTTGATAATTCCATCGGACAACGAACACCTTATGGGATATAACAAAAAGATCCATCGCTGAACACGGCAGTATTTAACGCGGCGTAATAATTATCGGCAAATGGAACAACCATTCCCATATATTTTTTTATAAGCTCCGGATGTTCTTGCACTGCTTCGCTGAACGAACAAAAAATAACACCTTTTTCGGCGAGCGTTTCGCGGAACGTTGTTTTTACAGATACACTATCAAACACTGCATCAACTGCAATATTGGATTGAACACCGCTCAAACGTTTTTGTTCCTCAAGGGAAATTCCAAGTTTTTCGAATGTTTTTAATAGTTCGGGATCAACTTCATCCAAACTTTTCAATTCCGGTTTTACTTTTGGAGCTGAGTAATAACTAATATCCTGAAAATCTATTTTTGGATACGGAACATGCGCCCAATTATTTGGTTCGGGCATAGTTTGCCATTGCTTGAATGCTTTTAAACGAATATCAAGTAACCACTCTGGTTCATTTTTCTTTTTGGAAAGTGCGCGAATAACAGTTTCGTTGAGGCCCTTTGCAAATGTTTCCGATTCAATATCGGTAGTGAAGCCCCACTTATATTCGTTTTGAATATGATCATCAAGTACGTCGTTCGACATAAGAATTAAACTGAGAACGATTCGCCACAACCACAAGTACGCGATGCATTCGGATTATTAAATACAAAACCTTTACCATTCAAACCACCGGTGTATTGCAATTCGGTTCCAACTAAATACAAAAAACTCTTGCGATCGACCGCAATTTTAATTCCTTTATCTTCAAATATCTGATCGCCTTCTTTCATCACATTGTCAAATTCGAGTTTATACGAAAGACCGCTACACCCTCCACCTTCAACGCCAACGCGTATAAAAGTGTCTGCGGGTTTGTTGTCAGCTTTTATAAGTTCTAAAGCATGCTGTTTTGCTTCTTCTGAAACTGTTATCATGTTATATATTATTGATAGTTAGTAATTTACGTTTATATTATTATTTAGATTAATTCTAAATTCAATACAAAAATACCATAAATCCGGTATATAAACAAATAAATAACAAAAGTTTGGAATGGGGCCAGCACCCTTAATAAATGCGTCATTTTCGGCCAAAATCAACTTTCATTAAGCCTCAATAACCACTTAATTAACAATGCTTTGCTCAAAACACTCTGGAGCTTAGGTAAAAGGGGGCTTCTTTTTTCGAATTTTTACTAGTTGAATTGAGGACCCTAACTATCATATTGCTAACAGCCCTGTTTGGTTGCGTTAATTCGCAAACATCTACCATCACTATTAATTATTTATCGCACACGCCTTTTGCTATAAAAGATTCAACGGGACCAAAAGGAATTGAGATCGAGATCATGAATGAATATGTTTTTTGGTTGAAGTCGGTTAAGAAAATGGATGTGAGTTTGGATTATAAAAAACAAGAAGATTATAGTTCGGTGATAACTGAAACCAAAAAAGATGTAAAAAGTATTGGACTTGCCGCATGCATCACAAGTTTTGAAAAAATACCTGAGATAGAGTATACCACAGCATATTTGAAAAATCTTTCTTTTTGCATCACTAACGGCAATGCGCCTGACGTAAAAACAAAAAATGCCGCTGATATAACTAGAGCTCTTGGCAGCATGACCGCTCTTACGGTAGAAAAAAGTAATTTGAACACTTGCGTTACCGAGATCCAAAAAATGTATCTAAAAGAACTTAAGATAAATTTTTTGAGTTCTGAGAACGATATCCTCAATAGTATTTCTAAAAATGTACTTCAGTTTGGGTATGTTGACGCCATTGACTTTTGGATGTATCTTAAGAAAAACCCTAATAAATTCCTTAAAGTGCAAAAAAGTCTTGATCAAACAAAAGAGACCTTTAGTTTTGTTATTCCTAAAGGAAGCGAACATAAAAAACTTTTCGGTGAATTCTTCACCACATTTAAAGCCGGGATAAAATACCGTCTCATCCTCGAGAAATATTTAGGAGGATTTATGGCGCAAAACATGGCCATCAAGTAATTTTACACTAATTTTACGGGGATCAAATGATAGCAATAGATAATACGCTTATTTCGGAAGACGTACTTGAAAAAAAATTTGTGTGCGATCTTAACGCATGCAAAGGGGCTTGCTGTGTTGCAGGTGATAGCGGCGCTCCATTGGATAAAGACGAACTCAAGATCCTTGATGAGATATTTCCGAAGGTAAAGCCCTATATGGTGCCTAAAGGAATAAAAGCGGTTGAGAAAAAAGGAACTTACGTTATTGATAGCGATGGAGACTTTACAACAACTTTGGTAAGCGCAGGAGCCGAATGTGCCTTTGTTTATTTTGACGAGAACGCCATTGCCAAATGCGCTATTGAAAAAGCATGGATGGAAAAAAAGATCGACTTTCAAAAACCCATCAGCTGTCATTTATATCCTATCCGCATCACTAAGCACAAATCTTATGATGCTGTGAATTACAGCAAATGGAATTTATGTGCTCCTGCTTGCAAATGCGGTGAGAAATTAGATGTCCCAATTTACAAATTCTTAAAAGGTCCGCTTATTCGCAAATATGGTAAAGAATGGTTCAAGCAATTAGAAAAAAGCGCGAGCCTTCATTTAAAAAAAGATTAATATGAAGAAAATTCTTATCACAGGTTCGAACGGTTTGCTTGGACAAAAATTAGTTTATAAACTTTGTAATAATTCAAACTATAAATTAATTGCAACTGCGCGCGGCGAAAATCGTTTGGTAAAAAAAGATGGTTATATCTATGAATCGATGGATATCACCAATAAAACGCAAGTAGAAACCGTATTTGCTAAATATTTACCGGATGTGATCATCAATACTGCGGCAATGACGAATGTTGATGCTTGCGAAACTGATAGAGCGGGAGCTTTGGCCATGAATACCACGTCGGTTGAATATCAAGTGAAGGCGTTGGAAAATTTGATGACACAAAACCCCAATTACAAACCACATTATATTCATTTAAGTACCGATTTTATTTTTGACGGAACTCACGGTCCACTCGATGAAAGTGAAAAACCAAATCCTTTAAGCTATTACGCCGAAACAAAATTATTTGCCGAACATGCGGTAACCAAAAGCAAATTAAAATGGGCCATTGCGCGCACTGTTTTGGTTTACGGAATAGTTGATAATATGAGTCGCAGTAATATTGTGCTTTGGGTGAAAGGAAATTTAGAACAAAAAAAGGTGATCAATGTAGTTGACGATCAATTTCGAACTCCTACTCTTGCCGAAGATCTGGCAGATGGCTGCATTTTAATTGCAGACAAAGGCGCAACAGGAATTTATAATATCAGCGGTAAAGATTATATGAGTATCTTAGAATTAGCACGTCGCGTTGCTGATTATTACAAATTAGATAAGTCTCTTATTAACCCAAGCAAAAGCGCTGATATCAAACAACCGGCTAAACGTCCGCCAAACACCGGTTTTATTATTGATAAAGCAAAAAATGATCTTGGATACAACCCTCATAGTTTTGAAGAGGGAATTACTTTGCTGGAAGAGCAGTTGAAAAAGCAGTAGTTCTTTTAACCACGAAAGACACGAAAAGCCTACACGAAATTCACGAAAGGATTTCGTGTTTTTCGTTTCAAAGTTTCGTGACTTTCGTGGTTAAAATTCTTAAAGTACTCTCCTTAAAACCTCCTCAAACTCTTCCCCTTTATTCACTAAAACAGCATGTAGTCCTACTCTTTTTGCGCCTTCGATATGATTTATTGTGTCGTCAATAAAAAGTGTTTCGGCAGGATCTAAATAATTTTGTTTTAAAACTAATTCAAAAATTTCCTTATCCGGTTTACGCATATTTACTCTGCACGAATAATAAACTTTTTCGAAAAATTGCTCAAGATCACGTGAACCATGACTTTGATATAGTGTTCTATGAAACTCGCGAATATGTGTTTCGTTGGTGTTGCTCAATAAAAATGTTCGGTGACTTAATTTATATTTCCTTAAAATTTCTAATCTATCTTTTGGAAAATCAAGCAACATAGCATTCCATGCATTCTCAAGATCTCGCAAAGGCAATTTTAAGTTGAATTGATTTTTGATGCAATTAAAAAAATAATTTTCGGTGATCAATCCTTTATCGAACTGATCAAACAAATTGTTTTGTGATAATTGATTATAGATGCTTTCAAAATCGCTGATACCAAGGTTTTCAAAGGCCTTTATGGTTGCGCCTTGATCAAGATTAATGATCACTCCACCCAGATCGAAAATAATATTCTTTATTTTTTTTGCAGCCATTACATTTCCCACCATTTCACTTTAATTCCAACAAACACACCGCTCTCTCTTACTTCCAATGGATAGGTCTTTAATGCAAAACTACTCCCCGCTGTTGCCTTACCTGTTTTAAGATCGAATTTATATCGGTGAACAGGACAAACTATCTCGCCATCACCGGTACAAAAACCTTGTTGTAAAGATGCGCCATTGTGTGGACATTTTTCCTGAACTGCATAATACGCATCCTTTCCTTTTGCAATACAAACACGTTCGCCTTTTAACACAAACACTTCTGTTTTATGAGGTAAAACATTGTTCTCCAAGGCCTCAAAGCTATCATATATTTTAAGCCAATGATACATTATCACAAATTTAGCAAAATAAGCCTACTTTGGAGTTTGCGAATAAAGCGCTTATTCGTATTTTTAGAACTTATGTCGGTAAAAAAGTTTTTACTTTTTATTATTCTTTTTATCATTAGCCTCCATTCGCTTTATAGCCAGGAGTATACCATTAGAGGAAAGATCTTTGTTGCAAGTACTAAAGAACCTTTGCCATTTGTTCCTGTAATTATCAAAGGCACCAAGACCGGTAACTCCAGTGATTTTGACGGAAATTTTGTGATCAAAGCAAATGTATTGGGCGATTCGCTTATCTCAACTTATATAGGTTATAAACGTTGCGCTCGTAAAATAAATAAAAGTTTAAAAGTGCAAGAGATCAACATGCCCATGGTAGAAGATGGCGGCGTTTCGTTAGATGAAGTTGTTGTAACAATGGGCGAGAATCCTGCGCATAGGATCATTCGCAATGCAAATAAAAATAGAGAAGAGAATAATCCTGCCAATTTAAAATCGTATGAGTACGAAACGTATAATAAATTGGAGTTCGATCTTACACGTATCCCAAAAGATATGCGTGAGAAAAAAATATTCAAGCCCATCAAATTTGTGTTCGATAATGTAGATAGTACAAATAGCGGAGAAAAACCATCACTTCCATTTTTCATTGTAGAAAGCTTATCTGATTTTTATTACAAGAGTGATCCCGAACGTAAAAAAGAAGTTATCAAGGCAAGCAAGATCACAGGCTTGGAAAATGCCAGCGTTTCGCAAGTGTTAGGCGATATGTATCAAAAGATAAATGTGTACAATAATAATGTTGTGGCTTTCAATAAACAAATTCCTAGTCCTATTGGCGAAAATGCTTTCTTCTATTATAAATTTTACATGGTTGATAGTTCGTTCCAAGACAATCACTATGTGTATCAAATTAGATTTAAACCAAAACGCGTACAAGAGTTATCATTTACAGGAAATATTTGGATAGCCGATACAACTTGGGGTATTAAGCGTTTGGAGATGAGTTTGCCTAAAGACGCGAATCTTAATTTTATTAATACTGCCGCGGTAATTCAAGAATATGTTTACACCGATAGTACATGGATCATGAAAAAGGATAGATTGGTGCTCGATTTTGCACCAACAAAAAATTCGATTGGTTTTTACGGACGAAAAACAACATCGTATCGAAACATCATTATTGATAAACCAAAAGATAATAAGTTCTACGAATTCAGCGATGCCATTGCCATTGAAGATAGCGCCACAAAACGTACTGATGAATTTTGGGCCAACAACCGCCATGATAGTTTATCGGTGCGCGAATTGAAGATCTTTAAAATGATTGATACCATTCAATCCTTACCTGTTTACAAAACATGGGTAGATATTTTTTATGTGGCAGTTGCAGGATATAAAAAATTCAACAATTTCGAGATCGGTCCGTACACTAATCTTGTTTCCTATAATAAATTGGAAGGTGTACGTTTACGTTTTGGAGGACGAACCAGCGATCTGTTCAGTAAATGGTATGAATTAGCGGGATATGTTGCTTATGGATTAAAAGATGAAAAATGGAAATACTCCTTAGGATTTAAATCATTTGTCACAAAAAAACCATCGCGACAACTTATTGGGATGCGTTACAAAAGCGATAATGAAATTTTAGGGCAAAGTACAAATGGTTATACACAAGATAACGTATTGGCTTCACTTTTTAGGGTGAGTCCGCTTACAAGTTTAACGCGCGTGAATTTTGCAGAAGCATGGTACGAGCGTGAGTGGTTCCAAGGATTAATAACACGTGTTACGCTAGTTGGAAGACAATTTACCCCAATAGGCAACCAAGTGTATTTGGGTTATCAACGCGATGGCTCCATTGGTGTTGTAGAAAGCATCCATAATACGGAAGCTCGTTTTAATGTGCGCTTTGCATGGAAAGAAAAATATGTTGGAGAAGGATTTACACGCTTATCAATTGGAACAACTTGGCCAGTGATCCAATTTAATTATTCAAAAAGTTTACGCAATGCATTTAAAGGCGAATATGATTATCATAAACTCACATTGCGAGTTACCGATCGCATTCGCATCACCCCTATTATTGGTTATACCGATTTTTCATTGGAAGGTGGTAAAATATTTGGTACGGTTCCTTATCCACTAATGGAATTACACGGAGGTAATGAAACATTGATATATGATGAACAAGCCTATAACATGATGCGTTATTACGAATTTGCCAGCGATCAGTTTGTGGCCATGGGAATTTACCATCACTTTGATGGTTTATTTTTTAATAAATTCCCTTTACTTCGTAAAGCAAAACTAAGAGAGGTAGTTACGCTTAAAGGTGTTTATGGAAGCGTAGAGAGGAAGAATAAGAACGTTCTTATTTTCCCTTATACATTAAAAACACTTGATAAAATGCCATATTTGGAAGCAAGCGCCGGTGTAGAGAATATTTTAAAGGTGTTTAGGGTAGATGCTTTATGGCGTTTAACTTATAGAGATACGAGGGCTGTAAATAATTTTGGTTTCAAATTTACTTTCCAGTTCACATTATAACAATTTTTAGAGTTTGAATAGAATAATTTTTACGAATTTCA
The DNA here is from genome assembly GCA_023251775.1 of Sphingobacteriaceae bacterium. Classification (GTDB taxonomy): domain Bacteria; phylum Bacteroidota; class Bacteroidia; order B-17B0; family Aurantibacillaceae; genus Aurantibacillus. The sequence goes on from JAHEYC010000070.1 coordinate 7,356, forward strand.
TACAATGATCCTACGCTCAGAGAACCTGGTTAAAAAATATAGAAGCAGAACTGTTGCCAACAATGTAAGTGTACAAGTTGAGCAAGGCGAGATCGTTGGTTTACTTGGACCAAACGGCGCCGGAAAAACAACGTCATTTTACATGATCGTTGGGATGATACGTCCGAACAGCGGAAAGATATTTTTGAATGATCTTGATATTACGAAAGAGCCAATGTACAAACGCGCGCAATTAGGCGTTGGTTATTTGCCACAAGAAGCATCTATTTTTAGAAAACTAAGTATTGAAGATAATTTACGTGCAGTTTTGGAAATGACCAAGCTCACCAAAAAAGAACAGGAATTAAAAGTAGAAAGTTTGTTGGATGAATTTGGTTTGCAACATGTACGCAAAAACCTTGGCGATCAGTTAAGCGGTGGTGAACGCAGAAGAACAGAAATTGCTAGAGCTTTGGCAACCGATCCTAAATTTATTTTATTAGATGAACCTTTTGCAGGTGTAGATCCTATTGCAGTAGAAGATATTCAAGGCGTTGTAAAAAAATTGAAAGAAAAGAATATCGGTATTTTAATTACCGATCATAATGTACACGAAACTTTAAGTATTACCGATAGAGCTTATTTATTGTATTCAGGTAGTGTAATTAAAAGCGGAACTGCCGAAGAACTTGCTAATGATGAACAAGTGCGTAAAGTTTATTTGGGGCAGAATTTTGAATTGAGAAAATAGTTTTCCTTTTTTAACCACGGAGTCCATAGAGGTCGACATAGAGTGCATAGAGAAAAATAATGAATCTCCTTTTCGCATCATCCAATAAAAATAAGATAAAAGAAATACAGGCTTTACTTCCTGCGAATATTATATTATTAGGCTTAAGCGATATTAATTTCACACAAGACATCGCAGAAACAGCAAGCACCATTGAAGGCAACGCGAAATTAAAAGCAGAATTTATTTGGGATTACCTCAGCAAACACCCTACAGAAATAAAAATTGATGCTGTATTTGCTGATGATAGCGGTTTGGAAGTAGAAGCGTTGAATTGGGCGCCGGGAGTTTATTCGGCGAGATATGCCGGCGAACCAAAGAATGATGAAGCCAATAACAAAAAACTTTTAGCGGAATTAAAACTGCAAACAAAACGCAATGCACAATTTAAAACAGTAATTGCTTTTATAAAACAAAACGACCATCAAGAATTTACCGGTATAATTAAAGGCACTATTGCTTACGAACCTCGCGGAACAAATGGTTTTGGCTATGATCCGCTTTTTATTCCGCAAGGATACCGTTCTACATTTGCAGAGCTAGACTTTGAAACAAAGAATAGTATTTCGCATAGGGGTATTGCGGTGAAGAAGTTGGTGGAATATCTTAGTCTTTAGAGGCAGAAACCACAGAAGTGCTTCGCACTTCACAGAGGTTTACACAGAGGTCACTAAGAAACACACAGCTCCGTGTTCTCTGTGACAAAGCTCTGTGAGGCCCGAAGGGCCTCTGTGGTTTCTGTCTCTAAAATCCCTTTTAACAATCCTTCACAAAAAACACCTGCCAGTTAAGGGCTTTAACACTACCAGTTACAAAGTTCTTTGTAAAAACAGCTTGCAATTTCATAATTTTGAGTAAGAAAAAACACTAACCATGAGATCAACCTTAAAAACTCTTACAGTTTGTTTTGTCCTCTCAAGTACCCTTTCTTTTTCGCAAACTAGTAATACAATCACACCGATGGTATTTCCTGCAACTAAATTTCAGGATAAATTCTGGTCGATGGATGCCTATGCCACCGTACCACTGCAACAATGCGGATGGGGAATGGGTTTCGGAATTTTTGGTCCCGCTAAAAAAATAGGAATGATCAACCCTTACTTACCAATTCATTTACGTTTTGGCGGCGATTTTTATTGGGCCGAAATGGATCGCAAACATTTAGGAACTTTGCCCTTAAGCGCTCCACAATCGGGTGATGCAAAGATTCGTTTGTCTCAAAATAATTTAGGATTAAACGCTGTGGCACGTTTTTCGCTGCCATACTCTAGAAAATTCACACCTTATATTGATCTTTTTGCAGGCTACAGATATTTTGGATCGGGCATGAGCATTACACCTCTTCAACAACAACAAGGTTATGAAGAATCCACAAACAAAAATCTAAGCTCAACAAATCAATTTTGTTATGGTGGTACAGCGGGCGTTCTTATTTATTTAAGTCCTTGCATTAGATTCAATACAGGTTTAATGATCACCCAATCTAATAAACTTGGTGAGATGACTGACATTGCTCGTGCTCGTATAGAAAGCGGAAGTATTGTTGCTCAAAAAATAAATACGCCAAAAGATATGTTCATTTTAAAAGTTGGATTTACGTTTATTTTGGAAGGTGGCGATAACAGTTATGATAATGACAACAGAACTAAAAGCACCAAAACCTATCGTTCTAGCTCAACTAGAGGAGGAACTTGGGGCGGCGGAGGCGGAAGTGTTGGGGGCGGACTCAAATCCAATAGCGTAAAAATAAATGTAAGGCCGTCTAAATAAGCCAGTGCTTTTACTTCAGCATTTATCTCATATCATTTCTATTTCAAAAGCGCTCGAAGGTGAGATCAATTCTATTGCTAAAGAACTAAATGTTCCTAAGAACACGATCCTCGTAAATAATAAAGAACGTTGCCGTAATTTATTCTTCATTCAAAAAGGATTAGTGCGTGGTTATTATTACGATGAAGGAAAAGAAATCACCAATTGGTTCGCTCAACAAGAAGAATTTGCGACATCCTTCTACTCTTTTATTACCAACGAACCTTCGCCCGAAACTATAGAAGCTTTAGAAGATTGCCAACTCATTCAAATTAGCCATAGCGATCTGCAAAACCTGTACAAAAAATTTCCTGAGACCGATCGTATTGGAAGAATTATCACCGAGAACTATTATATTAAACTCGAAGAACGTTTTTTGAATATTCAGTTCCGCTCAGCTAAAGAACGCTACCAAAATCTACTTTCCACAAACCCCGCCCTGTTGCAACGCGCATCGTTAGGACAAATAGCGACGTATTTGGGCATTACGCAAGAAACATTGAGTAGGATTAGATCTTAATTTTATACATTTATACTAATGAAACATTTTTTTATACTTTTTACTTTACTAGCTTTCCTCGATTCGAATGCACAAACATATCCGAGCTCAAATATTAATTTACTTAGCGTAATTAAACCGGGTGGGCCTACAGGTTACTCTGGATGTTGGGGCTGGTATCAGGCTAGTAAAAATAAAGAATACGCATTAGCACAAGGCCAGAACGGATATTTATATTTTATTGATGTTACAATTCCAACTTCACCAATTGTATGCGATTCGGTGAAAGGTAAACCATTTATTAATCGTGAGGTGAAAACATATCAGAACTATTGTTATTCAGTTGCCGGATCTACCGGTTCAGGCACGGTTCATAGTTTTCAAATTATCGACATGAGTAATTTGCCTGGCACAGTGACCGTTGTTTATTCGGGTAATACTTATTTCACAAGTGCTCATACCATTTGGATCGATAAAAGTAATCTGTATTGTGCCGCAGTTGGACATGGCACGGTGTACTCATCCATGGAAGTGTATAGTTTGGCGACTCCTACTGCGCCGATATTATTAAGAAAAGTTGAGCAAGATCATCCGATCAATGGCGGTGTTCACGATATGTATGTAAGAAATGATACAGTTTTTGCATCCTCCATGAATCAAGGTTTGTTTGTATATACATTTAATGGAAGTAATTTCAATTTAATTGGTACTCTTGCAAATTATACCGAAGCAGGTTATAACCATAGCAGTTACCTTACCGCGGATGGTAAAACACTTGTGTTTTGTGATGAGATCCCCAGCGGTGTTTCCATAAAAACCGCCGATGTTACTAATTTAAATAACATAATTGTGAAAGCTTTGTTCAAACCAAACAATCAATCTGATTTTGTAGCTCACAATCCTTATATACTTGGTAACAAATGGGCGCTTGTGTCTTGTTACCAGGATGGATTAAATGTGTACAATATTTCTAATCCAAGTTCGCCTTCGCTTGAAGGGTATTTTGACACCTACCCGCAAGGCGGTTTTAATACAGGCAATTATAATGGAGATCCTTATCAGGGCAATTGGGGAGCATATCCCTATTTTCCGAGTGGAAATATTTTGGCCCTGGACATGACCAATGGCGCATTCATGTTACAATTAAGCCCAACTATTGGACTTAAAGAACAAACAAAAAATAATTTATCAGTTCGCATACAACAAAATCCAGCCTCACAATTTATTTCTTATCAAATTGAAAGTAACGAAAGCGGGACTTATAAATTAGAATTAAATGACGCGCTTGGTAAATGTGTTTTGAAAATAAAAGACGAATTAAATTCTACTTCTTGCTGTAATACTGTTGATATAAATGAAATTCCAAACGGTATTTATTTCTTTACTATTAGCCTAAAGGATAAAACCTATAAGGAAAAGATCATTATAACTCATTAATTGTAAAAATTCGTTAAGACCATCGCTTTTTGACAATTGTCAAAAGTCATCATTCTCACTCCCGGTACATTTGTATCATAATTTAAAAACCAATTATGAATCAAAAACCATCAAATGCATTTATCGGCGCCTCATGGGTGGCTTTAATTGCGGGAGTTGTCTCCTATTGTACAGGACTTTGGAATACTCACAACATGTTCCTTAACGAAAAGGGATATTACTTTACCGTTTTAATGTACGGACTCTTCTCGGCTGTATCGGTACAAAAAGCAGTGCGCGATCAATTGGAGGGAATCCCTGTAACCAATATTTATTACGGTATCAGTTGGTTCTCTACCATTCTGTCATTACTTTTACTCATCATAGGTTTATGGAATGCCGAACTTGACCGTAGCGAAAAAGGATTTTACGGTATGAGTTTTACCTTAGCTTTGTTTGCTGCTGTGGCCGTACAAAAAAATATTCGCGATGCTACCATTATTGATCGTGAGAATGCTAAGAATGCTGCGCATAATGAATCGTTAACTAATGATCAGCAATAAATTAAAAGGATATATTCTGTTAGGTTTAAGCATGGTCGCTTTTTTGGCCATGCTTTTTACCGGACCAATAAAACAAGATGCGAGTTATCATTTTTTTGCAGATGACAGACTCATGTACGATGTGCCGAATTTTTGGAATGTTGTATCTAATTTTCCCTTCCTCATTATAGGATTGATAGGTGTTACTTCTGTAACAAAAAGCAGACCCAATGGTTCTTTTAAAGAATTAAATGTTGGTTGTTATGTTTTCTTTATAGGAATATTCTTTACAGGCATAGGGTCTGCTTATTACCACTGGCATCCAACAAACGAAACATTAGTTTGGGATCGCTTACCAATGACCATTTCTTTTATGGCATTCTTTTCTGTTTTAATTGGAGATACTATTTCGCTTAAAGCAGGTAAACAAATTTTGTGGCCTTTGGTGTTAATTGGTTTTATGAGTATTATTTATTGGACAGTCTTAGGAGATCTAAGACTTTATGCATTAGTTCAATTCCTTCCTGTTATTTTAACGCCGATCATTCTTTTACTTTACAAATCGAACAGCAATAGTGCAAAGTACTTTTGGTTGATGATATTATTTTACGCTTTGGCCAAAGTATTTGAAAACTTTGATCACCAAACATTTTATAATTGCGGCATAAGCGGACACAGCATTAAACATTTATTTGCTGCCTTGGCACCGGTGAGTTTGATATTTGCTTTGAGAACCGATGCAAGAGCCAAGACAACATGAACCATGACACCTCTCGGTCATGCATCCTGCATCGTGCCGTCTTGCATCATTTTATAAAATAGCTTTCGGCAAAACCTTCCCCTTCCATGTCTTCTTCTGTTTATCTCCAGCAAAAGCATCTGGGTTGAATTTAGAAGTAGTTTCCCAAGAGTTCTCAGGTTTAAATTCTTCTTCCATTTCTTTTAGAACATTTGCTGCAATTTTTTTATTGCGAACAATGGTAACACACTCTGTATTATAATACGCACTTCGCGGATCCAAATTAAAAGTTCCTACAACGGTTGTTTCTCCATCAATTACCATGGATTTTGCATGCAAACCAAAAATAGGTTTGAATTTTAATTCTTTTTGCAAAGCGCCTGTCATAATTTTAAAACGACAAGCCGCATCGGGTTTAAATTCAAAAATGCGAATGCCGGTTTTTAAAAGTTCTCCTCTGCAATCTTGATAAGCCCCAAATGCTTCCATATTATCCGTTGAGCAAAGACTATTGGTAAGAATGCGAACTTTTACGCCACGTTTTACCGCATTGCGCATTAGTGATTGTCCCACTTTTGTGGTAATTAAATACGGCGATTGAATATCAATGCTTTTTTTGGCGTTCAATAATAATTTCATCAGCGTATCGGTTGTTATTCCGCCAGATCCCAAATTCTCTTTGTCCTTTCCCGGAACATCCGACACAAAACTCACATTATCCATCCATACAAGATCGCCTGATGCTTGAATAGTTTTAAATGCTTGGGGCAAATTTTGAATGCGCTCACGAACTTGAGGCCAAAAATTCTCGGGATTACAAGCATATTGGTGCAAACGATCGTAACGTGAAGGATTAGTAAGATTAATATCCTCTTCTTTTACTAAAACATTTACAGGAACGCTTAAACTATCGTTCCAAAATTTTTCGAAAGATGAAGAAACATTTTGAACACTTTTTCCCAACAACATAATATCTCTATCTCTAAAATTATAATCATGGTCGTAATCAAAATATTCATCGGCAATATTTCTTCCTCCTGTAATTACAATTTTTCCATCAACGGTAAAGGTTTTATTATGCATACGCTGGTTAAAGCCTTTAAAATCATCTTTTAATTTGGTAAGTTTTTGTAAAATATTCTTTCCGAGATTAGCGCCGGGGTTATAAATTTTAATATCAATATTCTCATGCGAATCCATGGTTAAAATATCATTGATCCCTGCTTCCACCATAATATCATCCACCAAAATGCGCACTTTTACGCCTCTATCTGCTGCGCGAACCAGATAATCGCATGCTATCAATCCCACATTATCTGTAGAAAAAATAAAATACTGAATATCGATGGTTTTTTCGGCATACTCGCTTAACCAGGCGCGAGCTACGAGGGAAGTTCCACCATCTTCCAAAACATACACCCCCGTTTTATTAGCCATGGAATCTTTAAGAGGCTCCAATTCTTTAGAAAGTGATGTTGAACTATCGCGATGGATGCTTTTACAAAAATCGAATTTTTGCTCGGGAATGGTATCTAACTTTTCTTCGGAGCAAGAAGAGAAAATGAGGATGCTAAATGCTATTAGGAAAGGGTAACGAGTCATACTAATTTTGAAAGTAAATATAGGGTTTTAATCAAAACCTCCCATACCCGCGTCTGTGGCCCACTTTCAGCCCTCAAAAGACAACCCTGACGTCTTGTTTTGCGTATACTATGTAAAGGATGCTTATCAATTATTTAATTAACCTTTTGGTTTAGGTAATTTAATATATGAGAACATTTTATTATTTAATTTTACAAAAGAGCAGGATCACGAGATGATCGGGGCCGGAAAGGAAACAAAACATGGTACTAGTAAACATATTAAGCAAATTGAAAACACTATTTAAAATGCGTTTGAAGATCGGGTCGAAAAAATTTCATTTCGACGCTCAAAAACAACGTCCCATTTTAAACCGGTTCTTTATTTGGTATAAAAAAGCTTAATTATATAACCCCATATAGGTTTGGGTGTATAATAAAAGACAAAGGCAGCTGAGGCTGCCTTTTTTGTTTTGGGGCCTGGGGGCTTTTCCTCCTTTGAAAAAGGAGGTGTCGCGGAGCGACGGAGGATTCTAATCACTGAGAAGCAAATGACGGAGGAGGGAAATCACTGAGAAGCAATCAAAATGTCCCACCACTCTTGTAGTCGTGGATACCCCGCCAACCCTCACTCCCAACCCTACTTTCATTTCAAAAATGAATTCACTATATTTGTTATTATGCGCTTCTTCAAAAAGAGCCTTATTGTACTTCTTTTCGCCTCAGGCATTCATTTAAATGCCCAGGATATCCATTTTTCGCAATTTAACGGATCGCTGCTTAATTTAAACCCTGCCTTTACCGGTTTTTTTAATGGCGATTATCGCGTGGGCGGTATTTACCGCACACAATGGCGCGCGGTTCCTGTGCCTTACAGCACAATTAGTTTTAGCGGCGAATCGCGCATAAAGCCCATGATGGAAAAAAAAGATATGGTGGGTATTGGCGCCGTATTTAATAATGATAGAGCCGGCGATACACGTTATCATACCACGCAGTTATATTTAAGCGGAAGTTATATTCATTCCATGAAAGAAGATAGCAGCTTATTGGTTTCGGGTGGATTGAATTTAGGTTATTGCTCGGTTGGATTTGATTATAACCGAATGACCTTTGATAATCAATACGACGGATTGAATTATAATAAGAGCACGCCAACGGGCGAACAATTTCAATGGACAACAGATAATTTTTTGGATATTAATTTTGGTGTCGCCGCGCAATATATTTTAAATCGTAAACAACGTTTTATTTTAGGAACAAGCGTTCATCACTTAACTTCTCCTCATATCTCTTATCAAGGCAATGATGTAAGTAAATTGGATCGCAAATCAAGTACCTATGCGCAATTTGTTACTCCCATCAATCAAAAAATTGATCTTGTTGCCGAATTATTGTATAACCGCCAAGGGAAATACAACGAATTGGTTCCTCATGCTTCCTTAAAATATTATTTGAATAAAGACGCTAACCAAGCAATCATGGCTGGCGTTAGTGCCCGCGCAGTTGATGCCTTTATTTTACGCGCAGGCTACACCTACAAAAATTTACAAGCAGGCGCCGCTTACGATATTAATTTCAGCAAATTCACAGCGGCTACAAATGCGCGGGGGGCTTTTGAGGTTTACATCATTCACATCTTCTTTAAAAAATACCAAACCATTATAAAAAAGAAACCTTGTCCTATTTTTATGTGATATGATAAAACCATTTCGCATTACATACGCACTTTTGATTTTTGCATTAGTTCCCTCCTTTGCTATTTCGCAAAGTAATAAAACCCTTAAGGTTCAAGCCGAAATGGCACTCAACGAAAAAGATTGGTACAGCGCCGCCGTGTTTTACGGAAAACTTGTGGCACGCGATAGTTCTATTGTAAGCATCAATTACGGTTATGCCGATGCAAGCCGTTTAAATTTTGACCTCGATATTGCTTTTTATTGGTACACCAAAGTTATTGCAGTTGATAACGGTAAAAAGTTTCCTTTGGCATTTTATTGGAAAGCACAAATTCTCCAATACAAAGGCAATTACAAAGAAGCCAAAAAATGGTACGCTAAATTTTCGAAGTCGCGCAAAGCAAAGGCTGCAAAATATTCATACTACACAACCAAAGCAGGCATACAAGCCGAAGCTTGCGATCTTGCGCAAGTGTTGATGAGTAATCCTGTTTCCTATAAAATAATTCACTTAGACACAAACATCAATAGTAAAGTAAGCGAATACGCCGCTTTTGAAAAAGATAGCACACTTTATTTTTCATCGCTCCGCAAAACGCCAAAAAAATATGCCGATGAAGAAGAACCGCCTTTATTGAATAAAGTATATAGCAGTCCAACCAAAATGGGTAAATGGCAAAAAGTAAAAAGTTTAGACACCAACATCAATGCCACCTACGTTCATAATGCCAATATTTGTTTTAATGATGATTATACACAAATGATCATCTCGCGCTGCAGAAATAAAAATGCGACAGAGTACACTTGCGATCTTTACGAAAGTAAATTTGTTGGCACCAAATGGCAACCTATGAGTAAATTGGGTGAGCCCATCAATTTAAAAGGCACCAGCAGCTCTATGCCAAGTTATGGAACTATTAACGATAGCACATTTTTATTTTTTACAAGCACCCGCGGTGGCGGAAGCGGAGGTTATGATATTTGGTATGCGTACAAAAAACCGGATGGCAGTTTTGATTCACCACGCAATGCAGGATCAAAAGTAAATTCGCCCGATGATGATATCACACCTTGGTATGTGAACGATCAAAAATTATTGTATTTCAGCAGTACGTATCATAAAGGTTTAGGAGGATTTGATATTTTTAGAAGCGCGTACGATAAAGGCACATTTGGCGAGCCAACAAATGCAGGATATCCTATCAATAGCAGTTATAATGATATTTATCATTCGGTTAATAAAGATGGAAGTTTTGCTTACTTATCGAGTAATCGTATTGGATCATTTTTTGAACATAAACTCAATTGCTGTAATGATATTTTCAGATATCAATTAGAACCAAAAGCAAAACCACAAGTGGTTGATACCGTAAAATTAATTCAAGGACAATTAAAAGTTTTGGTTCCGCTTACTTTATATTTTCATAACGATGAACCCGATGCCAAAACAAAAGCCGTTACAACAAAAAAGAATTATAAAAAAGCCTACGATGATTATGTTATTTTAAAACCGGATTATTTACGCGAATACAGTTCTAACCTTGAAAAAGAAGAAAAAGCAAGCGCACAAGAGCGTGTTGAAGATTTTTTTGCGGATAGCGTTGATGTAGGTATGCACGAACTCGAAAAATTTGCTTTGTTATTAGAACAAGTTTTAGCCAAGAACGAAAAAGTAAAAATTACCATGAAGGGTTATTGTAGTCCGCTTGCAAGTACCGATTATAACGTTAACCTCGCCAAACGCCGTATCAGCAGCTTGCGAAATTATTTTAACGAATACAAGGGCGGCATGTTTGTGAAATATGTAGATAATCCCGATTCAACTCAAGGAAAGATCACTTACGAAGATGTAGAGATAGGAGAATTACCAATTAGTAAAGTAAGTGACGACTTAAAAGATAAAAAGAATTCGGTTTATAGTCCGTCTGCTGCAAGGGAGCGAAAGATACAGATCATTGCTGTTAGCTTTGGGGAGTAACCCTTTTTAACCACGAAAGACACGAAACCATTTACACGAAAAACACAAAATTTTAGTGGCTTTCGTGTCAACTTTAGTGCTTTTCGTGGTTAAAAAATCGAGCTCTAATGCGACGCGCCCGTTGAAGTTCCCCCACTCTCTTTCATAAAGCGGTATTGAATTCCAAAACTTAATCCCCAAGCTGCAGAGCCCTTAAATTGGTGAATGGTATTATTTTTATTGAAGTCGGCATTGTTGGTTGTAACATTTTTATAAGAGAACATTGGTGTGAATATTCTGAAATTAATTCCAACAGGACCAAAATAAATTCGTGGGTTCACATAAAATGAAGCATACGTTCCTTTTCCGGTTAAAATGGTATTTACTTTATCGTTTGTTCCAAAATGAAAATTAGAAATTCCAAAATCGGTTCCTAATACAAGATCAAGGTGTTTGGTTGATACAGCGTGAAAATTCAAAACAATATTTCCATCGGTTGAACGCGTGTCGGCCTTCATTCCTGTTACAGAATCTTTATCATTCAAAAATTTATGTTTATTCACCGCAAAACCTACACCAAAATATTTGTGCAATCCATACTCCGCACCAAATCCAAAATGCGTATCTGCTGCTTTGTCGGTATCAACTGTATCTTTTGAAGTAGTCCCGTTTGTAGTGGTATACTTAAACGTAGTATTATAAACCTCAATACCGGTTCGCACATCGGCAACAATTGCACCTTTGTAAAAAGAGTGTTGAGCTTGAGAGCTTAAAACGAAAGTTAAGGCTGATAACAGGAGTAGTTTTTTCATTTTGATGGGTTTATTTGTATATGTCGTTTTAAAAGGGGTTTACCCTATCAAAGTTAACATTATTATTTAAAGAGGCATTTAACCACGAAAAGCACGAAAACTGACACGAAAGGCACTAAATTTCGTGGCTTTCGTGTCAGTTTTCGTGCTTTTCGTGGTTAAAAATCGGGATCTTATTTCGAAGTAACCTTAAACTCTGTTCTTCTATTCTTGGCTTTGTTCTCAG
>JAHEYC010000132.1 GCA_023251775.1 Sphingobacteriaceae bacterium
TTTCGCGTTGCTTTAGTATCAAATGGAATTTCCATTTTGCGCTCCAGCATCCATTCAAAAATAACACGTGTAATTAAAATAGCTGAGAATAAAGAGGCAATAATACCTACACATAAAGTTGTTGCAAAACCTTGAACCGGTCCGCTACCAAATGCGTAAAGAATGATACCTAATAATAAAAGCGTTACGTTAGAGTCGATGATCGAACTCATGGCATGTTTAAAACCTTCTTTAATGGCAATTGGTGTTCCTTTGCCTAAAGCTAATTCCTCACGCACACGTTCGAAGATCAAAATGTTCGCATCCACGGCTAAACCTATGGTTAATACTATACCCGCAATTCCAGGGAGCGTTAATACTGCGCCGAGTGATGTGAGAACTCCCATCACAAAGAACATATTAAATACGAGCGCAACGTTAGCAACCAAACCGGAGCGGTTATAGTACGCTGCCATGAATAATAAAATAACTAATAAAGCAATAGCAAAACTCATTAAGCCTGAGTCGATCGCTTCTTGTCCTAACGTTGGACCAACAATATTCTCTTCTACAATACGCGCCGGAGCCGGTAATTTACCCGCACTTAAAATTGCAGCTAATGCATCTGCTTCCGAATCGGTAAAGTTTCCTGTAATTTGTGATGAACCTCCGCTGATCTCTTGGTTAACGCGAGGAGATGAGAATACCATATTATCCATAACAATGGCAATACATTTTCCTTTGTTTGCGCCTGTGATCTTTTTCCATTTCTCGGCAGCATCCGAATTCATGCTCATGCTAATTAATGGTACACCACCACTGCGTTGATCATAATCCTTATTTGCTTTTGTAATTATATCTCCACCTAATGCTGCTTTTCCTTTAGCATCGGTTTGTTTGATCACATACAATTCATAATACGTTGTAACTACTTTTCCGTTCTCATCTTTTTGTTCTATAGCTTTTGAACTCCACATGAATTTTACTTTCGATGGGAAGATGTTCTTGGTTCTTAAAATTCCTAAATACTGATTTACTTTTGCGGTATCATCTTTTGTGTAAGAGCGACCAACAGCAGGACCATCGGCATATTTTTTTGGTTGACCTTTTTCGTCGTATTCGATCAAAGGACGAAGCGGAGAATAATTTGAATAAAGCGGCATACGCTTTAAGAAATTCTTTAAGGCTGTATCTTGTGGATTTATCGAAGGTGTTTTTGCAGCAGCTTGCGCGGCCGAATCTTTTGATGGTAAAGAATCTGTTTTAAGTTTTACATTAACGGTTGTAGAATCTTTTACCGTTGTATCTCTAACGGCAACAATTGTTTCAGGAGACATGATCTGACGAATAGCAAAGTTTGCTTTGTCCATCAACTGTGCGATCTCTCCGTTCTCATAAGTTTCCCAGAACTCTAAATTTGCTGTTCCTTGTAAAAGTTCGCGAACTCGTTGTTTGTCTTTTACACCCGGTAACTCAACAAGTATACGTCCGCTTGCTTCTAATTTTTGAATGTTTGGTTGCGTTACACCAAAACGGTCGATACGACTACGGAATGTTTTTTCGGCATTACCAATTGACTCATTTACTTTCGTGCGAATGTAAGCGATCACTTCTTCGTTGGTAGAATTATAAGAGATCTCGTTCTTGTTCTCAACAGTTTGGAAAATAGGACCTAGTTTTGCGTTAGGAGCATTTTTTTTGTAGGTCTTTGCAAATAAAGTAATGAAATCATCATTATTGATCACACCTAAATTCTTTTGTGTTTCATCCAATGATTTGTTGAACATAACATCAGTACTTCCGTTCGAAAGTCCACGCACGATATCAATCACCGAAACCTCAAGGGTAACGTTCATACCACCACGTAAGTCCAAACCTAAGTTCAACTCATTCTTTTTACATTCTTCGTAGGTATATTCGGCAATGAACAGATTGTACACAACCTCTTTCTTCATCGAATCAAGATATCTGTCGGCAATTCTACCTTTGATAGAATCGAGGATACTTTGTTCTTTGGATGTATTGCCTTTTGCAATATCCTTTGCAAGATTTTTGTACTTTAATCCATCAACAATGCCTTCTGCATATTCAACAGCTTCTGTTTCTACGCTACGCGTAACCCATGTAAACGATAAATAAAAAATACATGCCAGTGTAAGTAACAGGGCAAATACTTTTATAGCTCCTTTGTTTTGCATAAAAATTAATTCTAAATACTTTTTTAATTAAGGGTGCAAATATAAGGTATTGGGCCTTAATTCCCAATAATAGATTAAAAAACTGTGGGTCAGACGGTTATATGTTAAAAAAGGGGTGGTTTTTGGGCTATTTATACAATTCTACAACAGTCGATTGATCGGACTTAACAACGAACTTTTTTTCGATGGTATAGATGCTTCCTTTGAGTGATCTTGAGCGCCATTCTATCACATAATTTCCGGGTTGGAGATAAAATGTTTGGTTGGTTGAATTTGTAAGATTTGTAACGCGTTCCATCTTGCCTTCTTTTTTCATAAGGATGCAACCATCGCCTGCTTCAATGGCTTTTACTTGTAACATGCCTGCGCTTGGCAAAGTGATCTCGTTGAGTTTTGATTGTTCAATTTTTACGCCTGCTAAATATGTACGAGGTAAAGTTAAGATCTCCAGATCATACGTTCCAATAATATATTGCTCGTAAGTACTGATGGATTGTACATGCAAAGTTTGTTTTTCGTTGGCATGTCTTACAATATATTTTACTTTTTCGTTGAAATTATAAACACCGTTCGGTCGCGATACAACCATAGCGCCTTGAGGAGCCAACACAGGAATGGTGGTATGTTTTCCTTCGGTAAGTTTTACCTCTTCACTTTCTTTTGGCGGAATGGTGTGAACTAAAACTTTATACGTTGGGAAATCATCTAGGTAAAGTGTATCCGGATTTCCGTTCTTGTTCAAAGTGTGAATATAATTGTATTTATATTTTTTTCTGTTCACATCATAAAAGGTCATGTTCACGTTTGTCTCCGTTGGTTTATTTTTACTGTCCAATAAGTTCACTTGGGCCGATGTCTTTTTTTTCTTTTGCGTTTGTATCAATTCAGTGACATCCGTATACACATCCGGATCGTCGTAATCAAAATAAGTTCCTACGCATTCGAACGTTTTTATTTGTTCAATGGTTAAACCAATTCCAATGATCACCGGTTTAAAAATAATTCCTTTTTCATACAATTTTTGTCGCGCTTCACAAGGATCACCACCGCATTCTTCAATACCGTCGGTAATAAGGATGATCATATTGCGGGCTTTTTTATCTGGAAAATCATTGGCCGATTCGGTGAGTGAATGTTCAATGGGCGTAATGCCGGTTGGTTTGGCATCGTTCACTTTTTGTTTGATGAGTTCAAGGCCGTTCTTTGTATTAAAAGGAACAACCAATTTACTATCCTTACAATCTCCCGGAGGATATTTTACGGTGTGACCATACATGCGCAATGCAAATTGATAGTTTTTTAATTTACTTAAGCTATCAATAAATTTATTGAACATTTGTTTGGCGCCTTCCATGCGTTGAATATCGCCATGTTTTCCAACCATGCTATTACTCGCATCAAAAACAAATAATACGCGCGTGGTTGTTTGCGCATTTATAAACACAAACGAAAAGCAAAAAATAAAAATGTATTTGAGCGTGGTTTTCAATCCTCTAAAATTACCAAAGCAAATCGCCCGGCAAACCTATAATGCGGTTAATTTTAAACGTTACATACTTGATAACTTGCCCTTTTGGCGAGGCTTATTTTGAGTAATTTTAGCTCATGAATTTGCAATTCGATATCATAGAGGTCCTAAAGGTAACCATGGTTCTTTTTGCGGTTATTGATGTGGTGGGTTCCATTCCTGTGATCATTGCGCTGAAAGAAAAAGTGGGTGGCATCGATCCATTTAAAGCTTCATGGGTGTCGATGGCCATTATGTTCTCATTTTTATTTGTTGGTAATGCGATACTTGATATCATTGGTATCAGCATCTCCGATTTTGCCATTGCAGGTTCCATTCTTCTTTTTATTGTGGCGTTCGAGATGATCCTTGGAATTCAAATTTCAAAAGATACCGTATCAGCTACCGCAAGTGTTGTTCCTTTGGCTTTTCCATTAATTGCAGGAACAGGAACTTTAACAACGCTGCTTTCCATAAGAGCAGAATACAATTTACTATCCATTATCATCGCCATTGCTATAAATGTGATCATCGTTTATTTTGTACTTAAATTTTTAAGTAAGATCGAGAAACTATTGGGCGCAGGTGGAATTGCCATCGTTAAAAAAGTTTTTGGGGTTGTGTTGTTGGCCCTTGCTATAAAATTATTCAGAACACATACAGGTTTATAGAACGCAGATAACGCGGATTTATTATGATTTTCGCTGATAGATCATAATAAATCATATAAGATCCGCGTCATCCGCGTGCCATTTTGAAAATTTTTTGCATCTTTGTTCCTCAATTTTTTACCAATGAAACGCGTTAAGATCAAAGATGTTCTAAGAACATCGCCAACAGAACAGGAAATTATAGTTAAGGGATGGGTAAAAACGTTTCGTAATAATCAGTTTATTGCGTTGAACGATGGCTCTACCAATTCTAATTTACAAGTGGTTGTTGATTTTAATAATACGCCGGAGGGAACTTTAAAACGAATTACAACAGGTGCTTGTTTAAGCGTTGTCGGGAAATTAATTGCATCGCAAGGTAAAGGACAAACAGTAGAATTAGTTTGCAAAACATTAGAGATCCTAGGCGATAGTGATGCGGAAAAATTTCCTCTTCAACCAAAAAAACATAGTCTTGAGTTTTTACGCGAGATAGCGCATTTACGTTTTCGTACCAATACATTTGGCGCGGTATTTCGTGTGCGCAATGCTTTAGCATTTGCCGTGCATAAATTTTTCCAAGAAAAAGAATTCATCTATTTGCATTCGCCTATCATTTCTTCTAATGATGCGGAAGGAGCCGGTGAAACATTTCATGTGACTAATTTTGATATTAAAAATCCTCCAAAAACAGAAAC
>JAHEYC010000004.1:0-54547 GCA_023251775.1 Sphingobacteriaceae bacterium
TAAAAATTAATTTTCGTATATTTAGTTCGTGCAAACAAGACCTCTCATTTTTATTTTACTAATTACACTAACGCTCGTTAATTTCGCGCAGGCACAGAAAAAAAGTTCGTACACCGTAAAAAGAGAGCCTAACACAACTATCAAAAAAGGCAAATGCATGTTCAATATTAAATTTGTTGGGGCTGATGGAACTCCCCATACCGGCGGTGTTCGACTGATTTTTAATAATGATACCCTCTTCCCTAAAACCGACGCCAAAGGAACATATCACGATTGGATGGCAGAAGGCAAATACAAGATCGTGGCCTTTGTTCCTTATTGGCATGAAGTAATTACCGACTCTATTGTGTTTAGCAAGGATAAGATCATTACTATTCGGATGAAGTTTGAGGCTAAAGAATTACGGCATCATTAAGCAATAAAGTCTAAATTCCCTCGTTATTCTACAAAACACAACCCTTTGAACAAACCATTACTAAATTTCATACCCATGAAAAAAGCAGTAATGGTTTTTGCTATCTTATCCGCAACAGGGCAAATAGCCGCACAAACCAACGAAACATTAGAGTTGACAAAACTGAAGTTTGGTTTTAACATTGGGCTTAATTATTCTAATGTGATAACGCAAGGAAGTCCCTCCGCTAGGTCAAAAAACGGAGCAGGATTTAGATTAGGACTCATTATGAGCGAGGACATTAACGAACGGTTTGCTCTATCGCCAAAAGCAGAACTTAGTTTCAACGATTGCAGTGTTGTTTATAACCCTTCCGGAAATTTGGATGTTGCATATGATGTTTATCCGGTGAACGTTGATCTTATGACGCATGTTCTTTATAGGTTAAAGAATAAAAAATATAAATGTTATTTTTTAGCAGGGCCCAACGTTAAAATTCCTTTGATGACCGAAGAAGTTGGTGGAGTGCAAATAGTAAACGCTAATAAGCCTGGTAACAATCCTGATGTTGCCATTGATCTTGGTTTTGGATTTGAAAAGAACATGAAGTATTTTATACTTGCACCAGAATTACGTTATTCGTTTGGATTACTCAACGTTAACAAAGATCCAAGTCTTGATCACGTGTATTTCCATAATATTACTTTTGTGATAAATTTTAAAGGATAAAATTTAGAACTAATTAACTATTCCTGTCTTGTGATTGATCTATTGCTTGAGTAATTTTATTCAAATGAAATTTCTAAGCTTCATAGTATTTTTTGCGCTTTGTGTTTCATCGTTCACGTTTTCTCCAAAAATTCATTCCACAAAAAAGATCATCATCGATCTTCAACCATTTGATGATCTTCCGAAAGACTATTTGAATTACGTTCATGCCGAACTCAAAAAAATGTATACCGATATTGAACTAAAAAAATCAATGCCTCTTCCTAAATTAGCATGGTATGCACCGCGTAAACGTTATAGAGCAGATTCTTTAATTCAATATTTAAGCAGAATAACTCCCAAAGGACATCTTACAATTGGATTAACTACAAAAGATATTAGTACTACAGATGGTGCAATAAAAGATTGGGGAATAATGGGACTTGGTTATTGTCCCGGCAAGTCTTGCGTTGCTTCTTCATTTAGATTGAGTAAAGACAATAAACTCCTTCAATTATTTAAAGTTTCGATCCATGAATTAGGACATACGCAAGGTATTCCTCATTGCCCAAACAAAACTTGTTATATGCAAGATGCCGAAGGGAAGAATAAAACCGATGAAGAAGTGGGATTTTGCGATAAATGTAAGAATATCTTACTTAAGTCAGGTTGGGCGTTAAAATAAAACCATTTTTATTGACTTTTCTTGAACTTAATGTTATCTTGCAGAGGTATGTTCAAGAAATTTATTCCCCTCTTCGCCCTCCTATTAATTGGTTGCGGCAATAAAAAAAATTCTGACTCTAAAGATGGGTCGGGCGATCAAAAGAACGAGGCAAGTTATAAGATCGTTTATTTAACTGCGCCATACAAAAGTTATATTGATGCGGTAAAAAAAGATTATTCCAATAAAGGGAAGATCTACGACGAAAAATTGATCAATCCTCTTATTAATAATTATTTTTCAAAGTGCGAGTATCTTGATCTGTTTAGGTATGGTTATTCGTATTTTATTCCGGATACCATGGGAATTGAGCATGCGATCAATGGAATTACTTCAAATAAAAGTGAGATCGAAGAAGCTATTCATAAATCGATAAACAAATGCAACGATTATTTAAAAGATGATAGCATTACATTTTATGTTCAGCCTCCAAATATCTCAAAGAGCGAGATCCTAAACAGAATGGGCGGCGTAACCGGAATGACCATTGGAAGCAAACACATTTTAATTACGGTTGATACCGATGTGAACGGTTGGAAAGAAGGAATGGAATATTGCGTAGCTCGTGAATTTTTGCATTCGTATTGGACAACCACGCATTATGATTCAACTTTTAAGTGGACCCTACTCCGCTATCTTGTGTATGAAGGAAAAGCAGATGTTTTCGCGAAAAAATTATATCCCAATGCAAAAGCACCATGGACAAGCGCTTTGGATGAACCAAAAAAATTAGAATTGTGGGAAAAAATAAAACCAAGATTGAGCACACGCAATTTCTTTTTTATTCCTGAAGTAATGTTTGGTTCAAAAGATTATCCTTTATGGAGCGGTTATACCATGGGTTATAAAATGGTGCAAGATGGATTAAAATCACAACCCAATTTAAAATTAGAAGAATGGGTGGCGCTTGATGCCGAAAAAATACGCGACATGAGTGGTTGGAAGTAAACTGCTTTAAAAAATGAAAGCCGTATTATTCATTTCTTATTTTCTATTCTGTTTTTCAAGTAATGCGCAATTCTCTTCCGAATGCTTTGATGAAGCAAAACAAAAGATCGTAAAAGATGCCAAGGAAGGTGTTTTCGGACAGAAAGATTCTACAGGAATGATCTATATTACTCCGGAGCAAAGAGCGGGTTACTTTATCGGCTGTAAATTTCCGTATGCCCCTTTAAGATCTTACGACGATAAAGAGATCAATCCTATAAATATTAAGGCGGATCTAACCATCATTAATTACAATTATACGTATTGCCAGGAGTGTTTATTGCAACTTGATAAACTTATGGCTTTCAAAAAGGAATCCAAGAAAGATATCAAGATCATTGTTCTATTCAAGGAAAAAAAAGAAGATCTAAAGGAGATCATAGAAAAGTATAAAGATCATTTGTTCATTGCAGCCGATGCTGAGAACTGGATGAAAGCTTATAATTTGGGAATGGGCTATCCACTGAATTATATTTTGGATAAAAACAAGAGCATAAAATATCTTATAAGTGGGGGAAGTTATGATGACACCGATGAATTCTCAAAGACTTTGCGGGCGATAAAATAAAATCATGTCTTGCGGGACAAAATGTCCCGCTCAACCTGAACATCCCGATCTCAAGTTGGACGGGACATTTTGTCCCGTAGGCAACCTGTATTTAAACTCCAATTTTCCAAACTGCTGCGTGAGGGATTGCAGCGGAAATCCTTTTTTGCTGAGTAATTCCATTAGCAAAAAAGATTGAAGCGAAAAGCCCGACCCCGCATGGTTAATTCCACCTGCGGGGGCACGCCCAAATTATTCTTCCTAACTAACTCCGATTGGAATCCTCCGTCACTCCGTGACACCTCCTTTTTCAAAGGAGGATAACTTCATTAGAATTACCCATTTTTCCACTAAGCCTATTGTG
The DNA here is from genome assembly GCA_023251775.1 of Sphingobacteriaceae bacterium. Taxonomy (GTDB): domain Bacteria; phylum Bacteroidota; class Bacteroidia; order B-17B0; family Aurantibacillaceae; genus Aurantibacillus. The sequence goes on from JAHEYC010000004.1 coordinate 3,725, forward strand.
ATGCATCGTGAACTTCGTTCTTCTTCGTTTACTTCGTGGTTTCTGCCTCTAAAAAATTAAACAGTTTCCACGATCATACACTCTGCAGCCTTTGAACTAATTGTAACTTCTTTTTTATTGCAGATCAGTACAATAGTATTATCAAACTCTTCAATTCCTTTAACTTCAATATTAGCACCAATGATCAATTGGTGTTTTTCAAGGAATTTTAAAAATGCAACTGAGTGATCGGTAACGCCCATCAATTTATAATTGCTTTTTGTTTTTGCTTCGGATAATTTTATGAAATTACTTTTCTTTATTTTTCCCTTTGCGTCAGGAATTGGGTCTCCGTGAGGATCGAACATTGGATTTCCTAATATCGTAGATAATTTATTAATGAGCTTGTCATTTTTAATATGCTCTAACTCCTCCGCTATCTCGTGCACTTCATCCCAACCAAAACCTAATTCTTTAGCTAAATAAGTTTCCCAAATTCTATGTCGGCGAACAATACTCAAAGCTAATTTAGCGCCCGCTGTGGTTAATCGTGTGCCATAAGATTTTTCATATACCACATATTTTAACTCATGAAGCTTACGCAAACCTTCTGTTACCGAGGCAGGACTAATGCTCAACTTATTGGCTAATTGCTGATTTACAACCACCGCGCTATTATTGGAAGAAAGATTATAGATGGTTTTTAGGTAATTCTCTACGGTTTCTTGTCTCATAAATTATCTTTTAGGTATACCAAAATTAATAATTTATTCTTAATAAAAAATAGGCACCTTTGCTTTTCTTAATGAAACGCCTATTTATATACTTCACTTTTTTAACCATCTTGGTAATTAGCTGTAAAAAGTTAACACCTAAGCTTCCTGAAGATCATCAGATCCTTGAGGGACCTATTAAGGGCCTTACCGCTGCCGAGCAAGATCAATTTTTGAAAGGTGATATTGGTTTTGGTGCTGTTTTTACACCACAAAACGGATTGGGTCCCATTTTTGTTGCAAATTCATGTGCCTCTTGTCATGCCGGCGATGGAAAAGGACATCCATTTACAACCCTTACTCGTTTTGGACAAACTGATAGCACGGGAAATCAATTTGTACAATTGGGCGGACCGCAATTACAAAATCGTGCAATTCCGGGTTATTCGCCCGAAATAATTCCAAGTGGTGCAACATCTTCGAAAATTTTACCTCCTGCAAATACAGGTCTTGGTTATTTGGATGCTGTAAGCGATCAGGATCTTTTATTAATGAGCGATCCAAATGATGCTGATGCAGATGGAATAAGCGGCGTTCCAAATTGGGTGAATGTTCCGGCTTATTGTCAATTTCGCGCAAATGCCATAAGCATGAACGGAAAACATATGGCGCGTTTCGGAAAAAAAGGTGCAGCATACGATCTTATACAACAAACAGCGAATGCCTACAATCAAGATATGGGAATTAATAGCACTTACGAATCAATTGATACTTACCGAAAACAACCTGTGGAACCCGAAGTAAGTAACACAACTTTACAAAATGTGGTATTTTATTTAAAAACATTAAAAGCACCGGTGCAACGCAATGCAAATGATGCGGACGTAATTGCAGGAAAACAAATTTTTATGTCTACAGGTTGTGATAAATGTCATCGTGCGGAATTAAAAACAGGATCATCGCCAATTAAAGTTCTTTCTAACATTACATTTCATCCATACACTGATCTTTTATTACATGATATGGGTCCGGCATTAGATGATAATTATACCGAAGGTTCAGCAAAAACATCTGAATGGAAAACGCCTGCGCTTTGGGGTTTGGGCCTTTCAAAAAAGTCACAAGGTGGTTCGTATTTTTTAATGCATGATGGCAGAGCACATTCTATTGATGAGGCTATTCAATTACATGGAGGCGAAGCTTTACAAATTCGGTTGGCTTACGGAAACTTAAGTATGACAGAACGTGATCAATTGCTAAAATTTTTGGAAAGTTTGTAATGAACCGCAGAGATTTTATACATACATCGTGCGTTGCATGTGCAGCAAGTATAGGAGTGCTTTCATTATTACAATCGTGCACAACAAATAAATATGTAAGTAATATAAAGATAGAGCAAAATAAACTATCAGTGAAGCGTACAGAGTTTACGGTGGTGAAAAAAGGAAAAGCAATTCAACAAAAATTTATTATACTAAAACCTGAAAATTCTCCGTTTCCTATTGCTTTATATCAATTGCCAAATGATGAATTCAAGGCCTTATACTTACAATGCAGTCATTTGGGATGTGAGTTAAATGCGTTTGAAACTACTTTAGTTTGCCCTTGTCACGGAGCCGAATTCAATACAAATGGAGAAGTTACTCAAGGCCCGGCAATAATACCTATAAAAACATTCGTCACAAGCAGCGATGCAGAAAACGTTTATATACAATTAGCGTGAAGAATATTTTGATCATATTTAGTTTACTTGCATTGAATTTGAATTCGCAATCTGATTCGAGTAAAATAAAACGCGCTCCAACAGATACTTCCAAAATGCTTTTGAATATGGACGCGGTGTATAACCGTCCTTTTTTACAATACGGAAAAATTCCGGTTGCGCTTGGAGGTTATATGGAAGCAAATACAAATTACGCCGTAACCGATGGTATTACCGAAGGTTTATCATTTCAAATGCGACGAATGACCTTATTTGTTTCTTCAAGTATTCATCGCAAAATAAAATTTTTATCGGAAATAGAGTTTGAAGATGGAACTAAAGAAATAAATATTGAATTTGCTGCGCTCGACTTTCAATTGCATCATTTAGTGAATTTCCGTGGAGGAATTATCATGAACCCTATTGGTGGTTTCAATCAAAATCATGATGGTCCAAGATGGGAATTTATTGACCGACCAATTTCGGCCACGCAATTATTGCCTGCTACATTTAGCAATGTTGGTTTTGGATTTTACGGAAAAACATACCAACCAAAATATGTTTGGGCCTATGAATTGTATTTAACTAATGGGTGGAACGATCGTATCATTGGAAATTCACAGAACAAAACGTATTTACCTGCCACCAAATTAGATCCTGAACGTTTTGAAGAAAGTTTTAACGGCGTACCAATGACCAATGCAAAAACATCGTTACGTTTTAAAGGTATTGGTGAAATTGGTTTATCGTATATGGGTGGAGTTTATAATAAATTTCAAGATGATGGCTTAACTTTTGATAAAAAAAGAAGAGCTGATGTGTTTGCAGTTGACTTTAATACAAGCTTAAGAACAAAAACAAATATAACAGCCGAATTTGCTTGGACATTTATTGACGTTCCTGATACATACACTCAACAATACGGGAAAAAACAACATGGAGGTTTTATTGATATTGTTCAACCCTTAATTAAACGACCAATGTTTGGTTTTGAAAAAGCAAGTTTTAATATAGCCATGCGTGCTGAGTATGTGGATTGGAATGTTGGAACCTTTAATGAGACCGGCGGAAATATTGCCGATGATATTTTTTCAATAGTGCCCGCTATTAGTTTCCGAACCTCTTCGCAAACGGTTATCCGTTTAAATTACCGTTACCAATGGCAAAAAGATCTGTTGGGTAATCCTGCCTCGCGCACTGCTGCTATTCAATTTGGAATAAGTAGTTATTTCTAATAAAATCGTAAATTAGTGCTTATGCAACTAAGCGCCAAACGTAAAGAGATCCTTATTTATGGCATTTCCATGGCTGCACTTTTATTATTGCTTAAGTGGCTCGAAACTCATTTCATTATTTATAATTACCGTCTTGAAATTTTCATAGGAGCAATTTCTATTACATTTACTGCTTTAGGAATTTGGCTTGCTCTAAAACTTGTAAAACCAAAAGTGGAGACCCGTATAGTAGAAAAGGAAGTTTATATTGATACCTCTTTGCAAACCGAGATCAATCAAAAAGAAATAGATAAGCTTGGAATTAGCAAACGCGAACTGGACGTTTTAGGATTAATGGCCACCGGTTTAAGCAATGAAGAGATAGCCGAAAAATTATTTGTAAGTTTGAATACAGTAAAAACACATTCGTCCAATATTTTTTTGAAATTGGATGTAAAACGAAGGACTCAAGCAGTTGAAAAAGCTAAACGATTGAATATCATTCATTAAAATATCTCACCCTTAAGTATGAATGCAATAAAATAAAACCAAAATCACCCAAAAGTGTGAAGGAAAACGAGAAAAGTGAGGGTACTTTTGTCGCATATTAACCAATTAAAAAAATAATATGAAAAGAACAATTTTAATTTACGGAACAATTTCGGGAACAATAGTAGCCACTTTTATGGCAACAGCAATGGCTTTAACCTCAAAAGGCAGTGATATGGCAGGCAGCATGATCGTTGGTTATGCAAGCATGATGGTTGCCTTCTTGTTGATATTTGTTGCCGTAAAAAATTACCGCGACAAACAAAACGGTGGCATTATCTCCTTTGGCCAGGCATTTAAAATGGGGATCTTGATCGCGATCATTGGTTCAACATTTTATGTTGTTACTTGGTCGATCGAATATAAATATTTTCTTCCTGATTTTATGGATAAGTACAGCGCCATGCAAATAAAACAAGTTCAGGAAGCCGGTGTTTCGGGAACAAAGCTTGAAGAAGCTATCAAAAGTATAGAGGACAGCAAAGAAATGTATAAAAATCCGTTCTTTTTTACATTGATCACATACGCAGAAATTCTTCCGGTAGGAATAATAATAACACTCATTAGTGCATTGATCCTAAAAAGGAAAATTGCAAAAACGGCATAACATGAAAAAAATAATTCTCATTGCAGCAGTAGCCGCATCTTTTTGCTGCGGATTTGCTATCAGATCAACAATTAATGAACCTATAAAACAAACAAAAATGAAAAAAGTAACAGGTATAGGCGGCATTTTTTTTAAATGCAAAGACCCAAAAGCAATTAACGAATGGTATAAAACACATCTTGGTTTTGATACAACTCCCTATGGAACAACATTTGAATGGTTGCAAAAAGAGGATAGTAAAAAAACGGGGCAAACTCAGTGGAATTCTTTTCCTGAAAAAACAAAATTTTTCGAGCCTTCAACAAAAGACTTTATGATAAACTATAGAGTGGACAATTTAGTTGAGCTGGTTGAGCAATTAAAAAAAGAAGGCGTGACCATTGTCGACAAAGTTGAAACATACGATTACGGAAAGTTTGTTCACATCATGGATCCCGAAGGAAATAAAATTCAATTGTGGGAGCCTGTTGATTGAGTTTATTATGAAGAGATCTCCATTTTCACTTTTTTATTCTTGATCTTTTCTTCTTTTACTAACTGCAGAGTTTTTACTATTTTACTTGCTTTAACAGCGGCGTAAGCAGAATGATCGAGTACTTCAATTTTCCCCAGTTCATCTTTTTGCAATTGTCCTTTTTGAAGTAACATTCCTACAATATCCATTTTATTGATCTTATCTTTTTTTCCTGCACCAATGTATAAGGTTTTCCATTCGGCTGCTTTTGGTAAGATCAATTTCTTTGGCAATTCCATCTCTTCGGGAGTTTGATCCAAAAACACAGGCAAGTGATCGTCCTTATCCAATAAAAAATAACTGGTCCCTACCCCATTCATTCGCGCTGTTCTTCCGTTTCTATGGATCATCACATCTTCGGTTGCAGGAAATTGATAATGAATTACCGCATCAATTTCGGGAATATCCAATCCTCGCGCCGCCAGATCGGTAGTAATTAATAAATTAATACTTCCGTTACGTAATTTTATTAAAGTTTTTTCTCTATCAATTTGCTCTAATCCCCCATGATAAAAACCATGCGCCACTTTATGAATTTCCAATTGTTCCGAAATACGATTCACCGCATCGCGATGATTACAAAATACAATGGCCGATCGTGCATTTATTCCGCCCAATAATAACATCAAGGCTTCCAATTTATCATCACTTCCAACTCTTACCGCTTTTACAATAAGTGATGACTTTAATTGATGATGATCGGTGGTATAATTCAAAACTTTCTTATTGCCCATTCCAACAAAATCAGGAATTTCTTTTAAAGTTGTAGCTGATATCAAAATGCGCTTATGAATATTTTTGCAAGACCGGATGATATCTTCCATTTCTACTTTGAAACCCATTTCTAAGGATTTATCAAATTCATCTAAGATCAAAGTTTGTATAAGTTCCGTTCTCAAATTATTTTTACGCAAATGATGAGAAATTCTTCCAGGTGTTCCAACTAAAACTGCAGGTGGATGCGCTAAATTATTTTCTTCAACTCCAACTGCGTGTCCGCCATAACACGAATTAATTTTGTACGGCGTACTCATTTGCTTAAATACTTTTTCAATTTGTATGGCTAATTCGCGAGTAGGAACTAAAATTAAAACCTGAACGCCTTCTTTTTCGCTATCGAGTAATTGTAAAATGGGTAATAAGTATGCTAAAGTTTTTCCCGAACCGGTTGGTGCAATTAAAACAATGTCATTTTGCTTTTGAATTGAATCAATGGCAGCTTTCTGCATTTCGTTAAGCTCAGTGATATTGAAATGTGACAGTATGGAAGAAAAGTTCATGAAATAGCCTTTTTAAATAAAGTGCAAATATACCACAAATAAGTTGGAGTCATCAGTCGCAGCTTCGCTGCTCATTCATCTTTTAGCCACGAATTTCACTAATTTTCACTAATCTGCGTGCAAGTTATTATGATTTCACTAAACCGTGTTTAATAAGCTTAACATTTTACACGTAGATTAGTGTAATTATAATAAACCCAGATTAGTGTTAATTCGTGTAATTCGTGGCAAAATTGCAAGTAAACTACGAACTTCTCTCTTTATCCAAATATGACTGTACTACATCAATGGCGTTATCTATCACATCGCTTAGCGCGCAGACAAAAGTTCCCGGTTTTGCCATATCTAATGCATGCTTTAATGCTTCTATTTCTTTTGGAATATATTCGTACGATTGCTTTGGATTTACTTCTTGAATTCCCTCTACCAATAATTTCACAATATCCTCGGCTAAGCGTCCGCGTAAAAATTTATCCTGACGAATAATGATATGATCGAACATCTCGGCTGAAATTCTTCCCATGTCCCTAATATCATCATCTCTTCGATCTCCTGTGCCTGTGATGATACCAATTTTATAAGGCGATTCAATTCCGGATAAATATTCTTTTATTCCTCTAAAACCATCTGCGTTATGGGCAAAATCAATAAGCACTTTATATTCTTTGAAATCAAAAATATTCATTCGTCCCGGTGTTTGGGCGGCAGAAGGAATAAATGTGGCGAGATTCGTTTTTATATCATCAATTGTAAATCCGTAAACGTAAGTTGCTAAAGTTGCAGCCAACACGTTATAGATCATAAATGTTACTTTTCCACCAAAGGTCAAAGGAATGTGAGATGCTTTTTCAACTCTAAATTTCCAATCGCCTTTTTTTATAGTAATGTATCCATTTTCATAAATAGCTGCAATACCTCCTGTTCTACAATGTTCCTTTATGATCTTATTATTTTCGTTGATGCTGAAATATGCAATTTTACAATCTGTAGTTTTTGAAATGGAAACGCAATGTTCATTATCTGCATTTAAAACTGCATAGCCATCCCGTTTCACTGCTCTTGCAACCACGCCTTTTACATTCGCCATTTCGGCAAGTGTATTAATATCCGAAAGACCCATATGATCTTCCTGAATATTTGTTACAACGGCTACATCACATTTTCCAAAACCTAAACCTGCACGTAAAATTCCACCACGCGCTGTTTCCAAGACAGCAAATTCTACCGTTGGATCCTTTAAAATAAATTCGGCGCTTATTGGTCCTGTTGTATCTCCTTTGGTCAACATCGAATTTTGCACATAAATTCCATCAGAGGTTGTAAACCCAACTCTGAATCCATTATTTTTTACAATGTGTGAAATTAATCTCGTAGTTGTTGTTTTACCATTAGTACCTGTGATCGCAATAATAGGAATGCGACATGTCTTACCTGTTGGATAAAGCATATCAAGAACCGGAGCGGCAACATTTCGTGGTAATCCTTTTGCAGGTGCTAAATGCATTCTAAATCCGGGAGCAGCATTCACTTCTAATACTACACCCCCATTGGTTTGTAAAGGCTCACTTAAATTGGATGCCATGATATCGATCCCGCAAATATCCAATCCAATAACGCGAGAAATGCGTTCGCAAATAAAAATATTATGTGGATGAACAATATCTGTTACATCGGTTGATGTTCCGCCAGTACTTAAATTCGCTGTTCCTTTTAAATAACAATGATCTCCTTTTTTTAGAATTGTATCTAAAGTATAATTCAATTTCGCCAATTGTTCGTGCGTTTCTCTGTCAATTGTAATTTCAGTCAACACATTTTCATGTCCGTATCCTCTGCGTGGATCTTTATTTTCAAGATCAATTAATTGCTGAATGGTCGATTTGCCATCGCCAACCACATGCGCAGGCTCTCTTAATGCAGCAGCAATAAATTTGTGGTTGATCACCAAAACTCTAAAATCATATCCAACAATAAACTTCTCGACAATTATTTTGCGTGAATATTTTTTAGCGTGTTCAAATGCAGCTTTTGCTTCTTCCAAAGTTTTTACGTTTATGGAAGCGCCTTTGCCATGATTTCCATCCAAAGGTTTAAATACCAAAGGAAAACCAACTTTCTCAATTACAGTTTCAATTTCATGTTCGTGAATGATACACATTCCTTTTGCAACAGGAATAGCTGCTTCTTCTAACATGCGTTTTGTTTCATCTTTATTACTGGCAAGATCAACCGCAATTGAACTTGTTTTATCGGTCATGGTTGCTCTAAAGCGCACTTGATTTTTTCCGTAACCTAATTGTACCAGTGAATCACTATTTAATCGAATGTATGGAATATCACGTGCTACGGCTTCATCAACAATACTTCCTGTACTTGGGCCAAAACGTTCGCGCTCGCGCATTTCGCGCATGGTTTTTATATCTGCTTCAACGTCATATTCAGTTCCTAAAGCAATGGCTTCTGCAATTTTCACAGAAGCTTTAGCGGCATAAACACCAACATTTTCTTCCATGTACGAAAATACCACGTTATACACGCCGGGTTTTCCTGTACCTCTTGTTCGGCCGTATCCAACATCCATTCCTGCTAAAGTTTGGATCTCTAATGCAATATGTTCAATCACATGTCCCATCCAAGTTCCTTCCTTTACGCGCTCAAAAAATCCACCTTCATGATCCTTCGAACAACGATGTTTGATCATAGTAGGAAACGTTTTCTCTAATCGCTCAACAAACCCCTTGATCTTGTTGGTGGGTTTATCCTCCATATCTTCAAGGTCGAGTTTCATCACAATTAGTTTTTTGCGATAATTCGACCAATAATTAGGCCCTCGGAGGGTCTTTATTTCAATGATATTCATAGTTCTGTGTAGTTTTTAAAAGTACCGTTTGTTTCTTATATAAACAATATGCTGTTTAAAATAAGGGCTAATAAAGGCAACTTTCATTCTTTTCTAATGGCGATTAGTCTAAATTTGTTACCTAATTCAAATATTATGAATAGCCCCAAAGGGAAATTAATAATTATAGGCGGTTCGGTTGATAGAGGCAGTTTTTCTGAAAGCCCCGCAGATCTACAGCGTAATTTAAAATTCTTTGAGAAAGGGATCTTAAAGCGCATCACAGTCGAGTCCTTAAAAAATAATTTATCGCGTTTTGAAATTATCACTACTGCTTCAAGTATTCCCGAAGAAGTTGGTCAAGAATATATTAAAGCGTTTGCTCAATTGGATGTAAAAAATGTTGGCGTTTTACATATTAAGACGCGTGAAGAAGCAAATTCGCCCGACTATTTACAACGTTTAAAAAATGCGAATGTGGTAATGTTCACGGGTGGAGATCAATTACGTTTAACTTCTATTTTTGGCGGTACTCAATTTCATCATTTATTGCTTGAAAAATACGAGAACGAATTTTTTGTTATTTCCGGAACATCAGCCGGCGCTGCAGCAAGCTCAAATAATATGATCTATCAAGGCAGCAGTCATGGTGCCCTATTAAAAGGCGAAGTAAAAATTACGGGAGGTTTAGGATTTATCAATAATGTGATCATTGATACACATTTTGTACAGCGTGGAAGAATTGGACGTTTGCTTTATGCCTGCGCAAGTAACCCAATTAATATTGGTATAGGTTTGGGAGAAGATACAGGTTTACTAATTGTGAACGGAAACGACATGGAAGCTATTGGTTCTGGATTAATTATTTTAGTTGACGGAACTCAAATGCGATTTACAAACATGACCGATGTAGAAATGGGAGAGCCGGTGTCGATAGAAAATTTAATTGTTCATGTGATGTCTCTTGGAGATCACTTTGATCTGAAGCTCCGGAAATTAACTATTGATCATTATAAACCGAAGATAAAGATAGAGTGATGAATTATTAGAGATCGTCGCAATTCATAATTATTTATAGATCCCAACAAAAATATCTTCACCACTTCTTTTACTTGCTCTGTACATTCCATCCGAATTAAACGGCAATTCAATATTTCCCTTAGCATCCAAAGCAATCAATCCACCTTCGCCACCAATTTTTACGAGCTTATCCATCACTACGATCTTGCAAGCCTCTTTTAATGATAAGCCTTTGTATTCCATTAAACACGAAATATCATAAGCTACAACGGCCTTCATAAAAAATTCTCCGTGTCCGGTGCAACTTATGGCGCATGTTTTGTTATTGGCATAAGTTCCTGCTCCAATTACAGGACTATCACCTACTCTTCCAAATTTTTTATTGGTCATGCCGCCTGTGCTCGTACCTGCAGCAATATCACCATGAATATCTAAAGCAACAGCGCCAACTGTACCAAATTTCTTTTCCTTATCATCGGTATGATCTAAGATCATTTTATTTTCTTTTTTAGCAGCTTCTAATTGATCATAACGCATTTGAACAAAAAAGTAAGCATCATCTGCAAACTCTGCATTAATTTTTTTTGCGAACTCGATAGCACCAAGCCCTGTCAACAAGACGTGATCAGACTTTTCCATCACACCTCGCGCTAAACTGATGGGATTTTTAATATGCGTTACACCTGCAACAGCGCCTGCAGCAAGATCTTTTCCATTCATCAATGAAGCATCCATTTCGTTTTTGCCTTCATTTGTAAACACAGAACCTTTACCGGCATTAAACAAGGGACAATCTTCCAAACTTCGTATGGCCATTTCAACTGCATCAATTGCTCTACCATCCTTTTTCAGCACAGTTTCAGCAGCATACACAGCATCTTCTAAAGCTTTTGTATAGGCTTTTTCTTTTTCGGCGGTCATGGTACTTTTTAAAATTGTACCTGCTCCTCCATGTATGGCAATAGCGTATTTCGACATCTTTATGGATTCAATTACCCAACTAAGATAGCGGTTTTTATAAAGCGCGAAGGAAAAAAATGAGTTTACTCATCAATATTCAGTCCTCACTAAATGGTCTTGATATTTGGTTTAGGATTACCATTCTTTAACATTTATAAATTCCATTTTAGAGGTCAAAATCTTAATATTGTATATGCTAAACAGAATTTACATAAGGAAGATACTATTTATCTCTTTTCTTCATTTTTTATTGAGCATTACCATTGCGTTTGCTCAAAAATCAGGAACATCGGCTAAACCAACTAAGGCTGCAAAAGAAGTTTCGGTAAAAGAACCGCAAGCGCTTGAGTGGTATACCGATCTTTTTAAGGTTTACGACATCTCTAAAAAAACAAAGAAACCTATCTTTGCTTTTTTTACCGGAAGCGATTGGTGCGGTTGGTGTAAAAAATTGCAAGCAGATGTATTTGCAAAACAAGAATTCATTACTTGGGCTAACAAAAATGTGGTTTTATTAGAATTAGATTATCCGCGTTTTAAACAATTACCGCCTGAGTTAATGCAACAAAATCAAAATCTTCAACAAACATTTCAAATTTCGGGCTACCCAACTATTTGGATGTTCAACCTTTCAAAACCTGATACCGCCAATAAATTCACTATTGATGCCATTGGTTCAACAGGCTACCCGCAAGGCGCCGAAGTTGGTAACGAACAAAAGAAATTTCTGGAGGACGTTAACCGCTTGATCGATGCGAAGAAGAACGCCGGAACTAAGTAAACATTCTCCGTTTTAACTGCAGCGCTTCACCCTTCGACAAGCTCAGGGACCGAAGCATTTGGCACTAAAAAATCCGTGTAAATCATATGCAATCCGCGTTATCCGCGTGCTATTTATCCGAATCTAAAAATCAACCTTCACATACAATAGCGGCAAAAACCCTAATTGATAATTTCGTATCAATGGGTCTTTTTTAAGATCAGCAGGGTCAGGAGCATAACTTAATGCTAAAATATTTTTTGTAGAAAGGATATTTAAAATGTCTAAAGCAATTTCAGTTGAAACTTTTTTACCGTTTATTTTATAAGACAATCTCAGATCTAAACGATTATACGGCGCAAACTGTTTTGTATTTACCGAATCACTTACAGGAATAACATCCATAACAGCATTACTTGCAGGAATATTTACGGGCGAATAACGACGTCCGCCACCGTAAGTTGCTTTTGTTCCAATACTAATACTATTCTTTTTTGATTTCCCCAATGCAAATTCAAGTCCCGTTAATAAATTCATCATGTAATTACCATTGAAATCGGTATTATGAACTTTTTTATCGCTTCCCGTGTATTTACTTTGAAATAAACTAGCACTGTATAATAAGAACCAGTGTTTGTGGAATAATTTCTCTAACGTGAATTCTAAACCGTAATTATAGCCTGTTCCATTGTTCACCATGGTGTACACCGGGAAGAAACGCGTAAATGTTGCGCCCCTGTTCAATAATGAAGTACTATTAGGCATAACATAAACGGGAATATTCCAAAGATATTGGTAATACAATTCGGTTTTGAGGCGTAAATATTTTGAAGGGAAAATATCATATCCCAAAACTATATGCTGACTTTTTGAAAAATCGAGATTCTTGTTGGCTGGAGTACGACTTCTATTAGGAATTAATACACCATTATTTACAATACTATCTGGTCGCGCATAATAAATATAGGTTGGTTGCATTTGGCTGTGCAAGCCATAAGCCAAACTAATTGATTGGTTATTTCTTATATCGTATTTAACACTTGCGCGAGGTTCAATAGCGTATTTATTATTAAGCGTTAGGAATTGCGTAAATAAACCTGCGTTGAAAGTTAGTTTATCATTGAACTTATGTACATATGAAAAATAAGGCTGTATCAAACAAAAACTGGTAATAACCTCTTCGCGTTTTTTAAATGGTTTGTTTTGGATAACTGTTGGAACAGTATCATACAAGGAGTTGATCTTGATATTATCGTAAAAATTAATACCGATAACATTAGCGAAGAATCCTGTTTTAAAACTATTCCGCGAATTTATTTTATGCTTTACGAACCAGGATAAAGTGGATTTGTATTCATTAAAATTATAATCCAAAATATTTGGCAAGGTATCTTTTGGTTTAAAGTTTGGATAACGCAATACCTGATAATGTTTTGAATTTACACTTTGTCCCGATTGCGCCAAGGTTGCACGCATTAATGTCTTTGAATTAAATGAATACACATGACTCAAAATTCCAACGCCCATATTGGTTCGGAAGTACTGATCGCGGTTAAGATCTCCGTATAATTCGCGCGGACGAACTGTATCTTTACTTAAAATAATATCAATGGTGCTCAATCCTCCAATTCCACTGAACGTAAATATCCCCGCTTTTTTTGTCGGGAAATTCAAACGAATGCCTACATCTTGATATCCCGGCACGGCGCTTGTTCCTAAATTAAAATTAACGGCAGAAAATAATTTCAATGTTGAATAACGATACGTAATTAAATAACTTGCTCCCGATTTTTTACTTAACGGACCTTCCAGCGCCAATTCAGTCCCTAAAAAACCAAATTGAAAAGTACGTTCGTGTTTTTCGCTATTTCCGTTACGCATTTTAAGATCGAATACCGCGCCAAGGGCATTTCCGTAATTTGCAGGAAAAGCACCAGTATAAAAATCACTATTCGCTAAATATTTATTGTTTATTAAACTTTGTGGTCCGCCCGCTGAACCTGCCACCGCAAAGTGATTTGGATTTGGAATATCAACTTCTTCTAAACGCCATAATAAACCGGCAGGACTATTTCCCCTCACCACAATATCATTTCGTGCATCATTATTTCCTTGAACGCCCGCAAAATTTTGCGCCGCGCGTGCAGGATCTTGACGAGAACCCGGGTAACGCTCTGTTTCTTCTAAATTAAACGATTTTACATTTATAGATTGCATGGTAAGAACATCACCGCTATTGGCATCAGCTTTTACTTCTACCTCTGCCAGATCCTGCGCGCTTTCATCCATTTCTATTTCTAAATAAAATTCTTTTCCCGATCTAATTATTTGATCGGACACAATACGAGGTTTGTATCCCATCATCATATAAATGATCGTTTGTCTTCCAATTGGAACACCGGTGATCTTATAATTACCATTTGCATCCGAAGTTGTTCCAAGCTTTGTATCGTCGCCTTTTATTTTTACAATAACACCGGGCAATCCAATACCCGTTGCTTTATCGGTAATTTTTCCTTTAACTGTTTGGGTTATTTGAGCGAACATGCCCCCTATAAGGAGTATAAAAGAATAAAGAAATAGTTGTCTTTTCATAATTGCGTATAAAAATAGCATTTTTTTGAAAAGGCAAAAGAGGAAGTAAAAAAAAGATGTGAAAACTTAGTTATTAAGCTTTATCAGAGCGAATACACTATAATTAAGCATATCCATATAATTAGCGTCAACGCCTTCGCTAATGATGGTTTGACCTTTATTATCCTCGATCTGTTTTACGCGGAAGATCTTCATTAAAATAAGATCGGTTAAACTACTCAAACGCATATCGCGCCAAGCCTCGCCATAATCGTGGTTCTTATCTTCCATAAGACTTTTGGTTTTGGTGGCGTATTTATTAAATAATTCTTCTACTTCTCCGTAAGGAAGATCAACCCGAGGATCATTCTCCAGTTCCAATTGTATCAGCGAAATAATGCAATAGTTGATAATACCAATATATTCTCCCTTAATATCATCATTTACCTTTTGAGTACCTTTCTCCTCAATACTTTTAATGCGCTGAGCCTTAATGAATATCTGGTCGGTAAGTGAAGTAGGCCTTAAATTGCGCCAAGCAGTGCCATAATCCTTCATTTTCTTTAAAAAGATATCTTTGCATAGTTTTATGGCTGCGTCGTATTGCGTTGAAGTAGTTTGCATGAAGCCCTAAAATTAGTAATAATGATGTACCAAGCCAACCAAAAAATACTAAATTTTGAACAGCCTTTGATCATGGCTATTGTAAACCTTACGCCCGATAGTTTTTACGATGGCGGAAAGTACGATTCGGCAAAGGATATTTTAGCTGATATAAGTCAAAAGATCAAGGCCGGGGCTCATATTATAGATATTGGAGCGGCTAGTTCACGTCCGGGTGCTAAAGAAATAAGCGAACAAGAGGAATGGGAACGTTTAGAAAAGAATTTGGAAGCTCTTCGAAAAGAATTCCCTAAGATCATCATTTCAATTGATACGTACAGAAGTTCTATTGCGGAAAAAAGCGCAGGTCTTGGTGCTGACATGATCAACGATATTGCAGCAGGAGATAAAGATGCGAAAATGTTCGAGACAATGGCTGAGCTTGATATTCCTTATGTATTGATGCATATGAAAGGAGATCCATTAACTATGCAAAAAGATCCTGTTTATGCGGATGTTATTAGTGAGGTTAAAAGTGAATTAGAAATTAAAATTAAAAAGCTCGAAGGTTTAGGATTCAAAAAAATAATTATCGATCCCGGCTTTGGATTTGGAAAGAATACGGAACATAATTTTAAATTACTGAAACATTTGCCGGAATTGAATTCACTTAACTATCCGGTTCTTGTTGGAATTTCACGAAAAAGCATGGTCAATAAGGTCATAAATACCAGTCCCGTTACAGCTTTGAACGGAACAACCGTATTACATACCATTGCCCTGTTAAATGGTGCTAAAATGTTACGAGTTCACGATGTTAGTGAAGCAAAACAAGCTATTGAATTGGTTCAGTATTACAAAAATGTTTAAATTTAATTCGTGAGTAACAAACTTAAATATCTAGAACACATCTCAAGAATAGGTTTTAATTCTTTCACAGGTATTTTTTCGACAGACGAGGCGCTTTTTGCAGGCCATACTCAGAGAGTGTCTGGCCAAAAAAAGCAACGAAGTATGACGGAAAAATACGAAGGGAAAGGAAAAAAGATATTCTTGAGATGTGTTCTTATTTTTATTCTTCCTCTGTTTATTTTTTTACAGAGTTCGTTCATACAAAAACCTGCCTATGCGTATCAAATAGCTGTTCTAAAATATAATGGCGGAGGAGATTGGTATGCAAATTTAGAAACTTCACTGCCCAACCTCATTAAATTTTGCAATAAGGAATTAAAAACAACTATTGATCCCGAACAAGGTGTTGTTGAGGCAGGAAGTGCAGAAATTTATAATTATCCTTTTGTGCATATGACAGGGCATGGAAATGTGATATTTAATATGCAAGAGACAGATAATCTTAGAAAATATTTGATCTCGGGAGGATTTTTGCATGTGAGTGATAATTATGGGATGGACCAATTCATTCGTTTACAATTGAAAAAAGTTTTTCCGGAATTGGACCTTGTAGAATTACCTTTTAGTCATCCTATTTATCATCAAAAATTCGAATTCACTAATGGTTTACCAAAAATTCATGAGCATGATAATAAATCGCCAAAAGGTTTGGGATTGATTTACAACGGACGCTTAGTTTGCTTTTACGATTATGAGTGTGATCTTGGCGATGGTTGGGAGAACCCCGAGATCCATAACGATAGTGAAGAAGCAAGGACTAAAGCTTTAAAAATGGGCGCCAATATAATTTCGTATGCCTTTACCACTTATGAAAAAAAATAAATGATGAAACACTTCTTCATTCTTTTTATTTTCATAACGCAATTCATTTCCGCACAAACCTTCACCATTAAAGGCAAGATCACCAGCAATACCAACGAAGCTTTACCTTTTGCAACGGTTTATGTAAAAGGAACAACTATTGGAACCAATAGTAACGAAGAAGGCGATTTCTCGCTAAAATTAAAACCCGGTAATTACGAATTGGTATTTCAATATGTTGGTTATGCCAAAAGAATTGAGATCATAAACCTTAACGAGAATAAAGTATTGAATATTGTTTTAGAGAATGAAGGCGTTGCGCTTAAAGAAATTGTAGTTAAGGCTGGCGAGAATCCTGCGAACATCATCATTCGTAAAGCCATAAAAAAACGCAAATATTATTTGGGTCAAGTTGAGGATTATTCTTGTAATACTTACATCAAAGGTTTACAGCGTTTAAAAGGCATCTCTAAAGGCGTAATGAAAATGATAAAAATGGCTGATAAGGATATAAAAGATTCTTCAGATATTCTTGGTGTTATTTATTTATCGGAAAGTCAGAGTGAATTTAATTACAAGAATAAGAATGATATAAAGGAAATAATGTTAAGCAGTAAAGTGAGCGGTTCGAGTCGCGCCTTCAGTTTTAACCAATACCGTTATTTGAATTATAATTTTTACGAGAATTTGATCGAAATGCAAGATGTAAGTAATCGTCCTTTTATTTCGCCCATAAATGAAAATGCATTTTTATATTACCGTTATAAATTATTAGGCTCATTTTTTGAAGACGGAAAAGAGATCAATAAGATACAGGTCATTCCAAAACGCGAAACGGATCCTGTTTTTAGTGGTATTATTTATATTGCCGAGAATACGTGGAGAATTACAAGCGTGAATTTATTCCTTACAAAAAAGAATAAGATCAATTTTGTGGATACCATTACGGTAAAACAAATTTTAACGCCCGTTTCGGGAGATAGTATTTGGTTGCCTACATCTACAAATATGAGTTTTGAGTTCTCCATTTTTGGTTTTAGAGGTAATGGTTATTTTAATACCGTGCTCTACAATTATAACATTGATCCCAAATTCGATAAGAAATTCTTTAGTGATGAGATAGCCATCATTGCAAAAGGCGCAAATAAAAAAGACAGTGCTTATTGGGAACAGAACCGCCCTATTCCACTTACGGATGAGGAAAAGAAAGATTATCACAAAAAAGACAGTGTGGCTAAGATCGTTGAGAATCCAAGATATATTGACTCTATGGATCGCCGTGGTAACCGTTTTAAATTTATGGATATCATTAACGGTTATACTTACCAAAAACGAAATAAGAATTTGCGAATAAGTATGCCCGGAATTACCGATGCAGGGGTTCAGTATAATACCGTTGAAGGATTGAATTTGAGTTATAATTTTAATATCACAAAAAGTGATAGCAATTTGCGCGAACATCGATTGAACGGACGAGCTCGTTATGGTTTTAGCAATAAATTATGGGGCGGTGAATTGGATTGGAATTATTTATTTAACCATAATAAATTCAGCAGCTTTGGAATAAATGCAAAAAGTATTGTAGAGCAATACAATAATCGCGATCCTATTACTGCTTTGGTAAATTCGGCCTATACCTTATTAATGAATGATAATTACATGAAATTGTATAAGGAAACAGGTGTTGGTGCGCATATAAGAACTGAATTAGGAAAAGGTTTGAATGGAAGAATAGATGTGAAATATGTTGATCGTACGCCTTTAGTGAATAAGAGTGATATTTTATTTATTGATGATTCAAAGAAATTATTCACTTCTAATGACCCTTTACACCCCACAACAGAAGATTCGGTGTTTAAGCGCAACAATACATTTTTAGTTGATCTGAGTTTGAATATTCGCTTCAAACAACGTTATTATAATATTACCGGTTTCCGTTTTTATGCGGAGAATAGATTTCCACGATTATCTGTCTTTTATCGCAAAGCAATTCCACTTAATGCACAGTCGGCCGATTTTGATCTTGTTGGCGCACAAGTTCGCGATAATATTGATATGGGTTTATTTGGGGAATTTAAATATAATTTGAAAGCGGGCTATTATGTGCGTTTGGGTAAGATCTATTACATGGACTATAAACATTTTAGCGGTAACCAAACCATTATTTCGAATAACGATCATTTAAATTCGTATAAATTATTGCCATATTATAATGTGAGCACAAAAGATTGGTACGCTGAATTTCATGCCGAACATCATTTTAATGGATTTATTTTAAATAAAATTCCTTTGGTCAAAAAATTATTTATTCAGGAGGTTGTAGGTTTTCACGCATTAGTGAATGACAAAACAAGTCATTATTTTGAGTTAGATTTTGGAATAAAAAATATATTCAAATTCATTCGCATAGATTATGTGATCTCGTTCAAAGAGAATAATAGATTTGGAAATGGATTCTTGGTTGGATTCTCGCAGGATTTTTAAAACTACCTCTCTATTTTATTTTGTAAAGCATTTGGATCATACTTACTGAACATATTTATCCAAATTGCTCTAGAGGTTCTAAAAACCAACGGCAATAATAAAACTAAAATACTTAATAGTGTAATTAATTGCGGAGCTATATCCCATCCGTAAAAATGATAAACTGTAAAATGGACGATAACAGCAATTATAGTTGTGGTTGCATGACTCACCATCATAGCACCATAATAAAAACCAACTTCTCTTTGTAGATCCTCGCCACACTTGGAACAGTAATGCGGCATTTTATCAATGGTCCAAGGGTTATAAGGATTTTTATTTATAAAAAGATCAGTCTGCTGACATCTAGGACATTTATGCCTTAGGATACTGTACAATTTTGAACCCTTACCAAATAATTTCATCTTCTTAGTACATTCTCACAAAACTTCTTTCCAAACTCAATTAGGGTCTTATCTCGATAATAATTATTTGAAGTTCAAAATATCTGTAGATCAAAAAATTTATTCCTTCACAAATTTAATGGTCTTTGATCGTCCATCACTTTCGATCTTCAATAAATAAACCCCATTTGTAAGATTGCCAAGATTAATATTACTCTTACCTTTTTCAACTTTCTTGTCGTAAATTAATTTACCTAACATGTCTGTTATCACAACAGAACTTCTCAAAGGAACATCTATGGTGAACGAACCGTTATTTGGATTTGGATAGATATTCATATCGATAGTTTCGGTATTACCAATTAGCGTGATGCCTGAACATGTGGAAGCAGATTGTGTAATGACCGCTGATCCTGTACATCCGTTAGCACCGGTTCCTGTGACTGTATAGCTAGTAGTGACAGTTGGGGAAACAATGATCATACTTGTTGTTGCGGTTGTGTTCCATGTATACGAATTAGCTCCACTCGCAGTTAGGTTTGCGGTTTGTCCGGGACATAAAAAACTTGCGCTTGAAACCGCAGTTACTGTTGGTGCGGGACTAACCGTTACGTTAGATGTTGCCGTGTTTGATAAACAACCAAGTGAACTTGTACCAACAACTGTATAACTTGCATTTATAGTTGGGCTAACCACAGCGCTTCCTCCCTGATAAGTATACGTGCTTGCACCTGAAGGTACCATTGTAAAATTACTTCCCGAACAAATTGATCCGCTATTCACAGTTATGGTTGGATTTGGATTCACGGTTACAGTTGATGTTACCACATTTGAAGTACAACCATTTGTTCCTGTACCAACTACAGTATAGGTTGAATTTGTTGTTGGACTAACAACCGCGCTTCCTCCTTGAAAAGTGTACGTGCTTGCACCTGTTGGAACCATGGTAAAACTCTTCCCCGAACAAATAGAACCGCTGTTCACAGAAATAGTTGGTGAGCCCGGTACATTTGATGATGTGATGGCAATGAGTTGTGCGCCTGTTACCCATCCGGTACCTGAACATCCCGATAATGCAGCTGTTCTGCTTCCTGTGGCACCGGCAATATTTATTAGTTCGTCGGAAAGTTCTACATTTTCATTACCCCAAGGATGATTTCCTGTTGTTCCCACATCAAAACGTTCGGTTAAAGAGCCTTGTGGGAGAATATTGGTCATTGAACTATTTACGCTACAAAAAAATACCGAAATCAAACGGGCGCAAGAGAGTGATGTTGTTACACCACTTGCAACAATATTAGTGCATGAACTTTGTGCTCCGTTATTACTGCTCACATGAATTGGTGTAACTGTATTTGCACCTGAGTATGCTGCAATTCCTCCAACATAAAATTGATTAGATACTGCAGAGAAACTATAACTAAGTGGTTCTGCCATACCTGCAATTTTATAAAATGTTGCCATTTGAATAGTTGTATTCGCGGCGCCACATCCCGAACCTGTATTACTTGTACTATTGATCAATGTCCAACCTGCAGGAGGAGTTATTGCGCTACCCGAATTACACCATCCCACATGAATAGCTGCTATCATTAAATGACCGGCCGCTACACCAACAGGTTTTGGTATTAATACCCCTGTGGCATTTCCTGTAGCTTGCGAAGCAGCCACAAAAGGAATGGAGCATGCACATTGCGCATTTGATCTAAAAGAAGAAGCTATGATAATAGCCAGTGCAATTAAAAGTCTATTCATGATACTAAGTTTAAATTATTATTGTTTTTGGGGGACAAACAAATATATAAAATTTTTAAATGAAATGTAACAGAAATGAGTTAAATCAGTTCCGATAGTGACCTACAAACTTCTACCCAAATTTCTAACCAAGCGAATACAAACTTTCTCTAATTCTTCATTAGTGATGGTTAATGGTGGTGCAATTCGTAAAGCCGTAGGGCAAAACAAGAACCAATCGGTAATGATCCCGTTCTCGATAAAAAATTTGCAGATCTTCATGTTCAGTTCTTCGTTGCCAAAGTCAATTGCTCCTAAGGCCCCAATGATACGAAGCTCTTTAATTTTTGGATGAACTAATGTTTTACGAATGATCTTTTCAATTTCTTTAGCTCTTGCAACTAAATTATCACGAATAATGATATTTAAAGTAGCTTCGGCTGCAGCAACACAAACAGCATTTCCACCAAAGGTGTTGATGTGTCCTAAAATTGGATCATGAGATAAAGTACTCATTATTTCTTTTGAAGCTACAAACGCACCAATTGGTAATCCCCCGCCCATTCCTTTGGCAACACATAAAATATCAGGTATAATTCCAAATTGCTCAAAGGCAAATAAAGTTCCGGTGCGACCAAAACCTGTTTGTATCTCATCAACAATTAATAAAGCACCAACTTTTTCACATCTTATTTTTAAAGCTTCAATAAAATTTATTTTACCAATGCGAACACCGGCCTCGCCTTGCACAAGTTCTAAAACAACTGCTGCGGTTGCTGAAGTGATCTGGTCTAATTCGGAAACATTATTAAATTCTAATTGTTTTGTTCCCGGCAATAAAGGACGAAACGCGTTCTTAAAATTCTCATCACTCATTAAACTTAAAGCGGCTTGTGTGCTTCCGTGATACGAATTTTTAAAAGAAATTATCTCGTTTCTTCCGGTTGCGCGTTTGGCTAATTTCATAGCGCCTTCAATTGATTCACTTCCGCTTGTGGTAAAATAAACAGAGTTCAATGTTTTAGGAAGAACGGAACATAAAAGTTTGGCGTAAGTAACTTGGGGTGTTTGGTTAAACTCACCATACACCATCAAGTGCATATATTTTTCTGATTGTTGTTTTATGGCCTCCACAACTTCAGGATGGCAATGTCCAACATTACTTACCGAAATTCCACTTATAAGATCAATGTATTCTTTTCCATGAACATCGGTGAGCGTTATGCCTTTTGCTTTTACAATATTCACATCAAGGCCCAATAAAGGCGTATCGCTGGTTTGTGCAACATGCTTTAAAAACAATTGCCTTTGCGTGATGTGATCCATTAATGTTTTTGGAGAATAATAAAGAGCTCTCTACCGGCACGGGCAGGAACAGAGTGGTAACATTTTTCGAATACTTTTATTTGGAATAATTTTTTGAAGTACGAATAATATAATAATTGATTTCCTCCATAAGGCGGCTTATCATTATTTAAAACATCATTAAACAGAACTCCCGCTAAAATTCCTTTTGGATTAAGCATCTCGCTCATCTTTTCAAAATATTGCGTACGTAACATGGGTGTAATAGCGCAGAAAAATGTTTGTTCAAGTATAAGATCAAATTTATGTCCTTCTAATTCAAAAAAATCTACTTGCAATAATTGTTTCTTTGGAAAGTTCGGAACGCGTTCTAAAAAATTCTTTAGTGGTTCCTCTGCGTAATCACACAAATAAACATTTTTAAATCCCAAATTATAAAGGTACTCTGCTTCATATGAATTTCCTGCACCTGGAATAAGGATCTTTAAATTCTTATCGGTAAGTATATCAATATAATTCTTTAATGGTGTTGAAACATAACCAATATCCCATTCGAATTCATTATTCAAATACCTGTCGTTCCAGTATTCGGCATCTAATTGTAAATTCATGCAGCTTCTAACACTTTTAATTTAATGCTTTCTACACTTTGTCTATTACGTTTCATGATCACTACTTCGTATCCATCTACTTTTTTAACATCGTTTGTGGCCGGTATTCTTCCAAACACATAATTCACATATCCCGAAACAGTTTCATAATGCGGATTAAGCGGTAATGCAATTGGTAAAACTTCATTCACATCGGCAATGGTTGCTTGTGCGTTCACCAAAAATTCATTCTCATTCTTTTTCTCCACGTTCGGTTTTTCTTCATCATGCTCATCTTGTATCTCGCCTACTAATTCTTCAATGATATCTTCCATGGTTATTAAACCCGCAGTTGCGCCAAACTCGTTGGTTACAATTGCCATTTGAATATGGTGTTTCTGAAAATCGCGTAAAAGTTCGTTGATCTTCATACTCTCCGGTACAAAATGTGGAGGCCTCATGATTTCTTTTATAGAACGATATCTGTTCTCAATTAATGCCTTCAACAGATCCTTGCTGTGAACAATACCAATGATATTATCTACGTCACCCAAATATACGGGTAATCTTGAAAATCCCTCATCAATTACCAATTTACTTACCTGATCACGTCCTTGTTCTACATCAATGGCCGATATTCTGTTTTGAGGCACCATGATCTGTTTAACAACTCTATCATCAAAATCAAAAACATTCTGTATGAGCTCATTCTCACTGGGTTTAATAGCGCCACCTTCTTCACTTTCGGTTAAAATTAAACGCAATTCCTCTTCGGTGTGGACCTCTTCTTCCCCATGTTTTTTAATTCCGATGACCTTTAAAATTGTATTGGAAGAAAGACGTAGTAACCAAATGAAAGGCACGCACACCAAGTAAAATATACGCATTGGATAGGCGAACAATAAAACAACCGGCATAGAATGTTTAATACCTATCATTTTTGGAATTTGCTCTCCTAAAGTGATGTGCAAAAAGGTTAAAACGGCAAATGCCATAGGGATAGAGAGGCTGTGAACAGCCCATCCTGTAGGGTTTGCGCCGAATTTCATAAATGAAGCCGAAACAACATGCGCAAAAACATCTTCGCCTATCCAACCCAAACCTAAACTTGATAAAGTAATGCCTAATTGCGTGGAAGAAAGGTAAGAGTCCATTCGCTCCGAAAGAAGCTTGGCTAATTTGGCCCTTTTGCTGCCCTTTTGAATTTTAATGTCGAGTTGAGAAGGCCTTACCTTTACCATGGCAAACTCTGCTGCCACAAAAAATCCATTCAAAAAAACCAGTAAAAGTGTAAATAAAAGTTCAACAAACATATTCGTTTCTCCTATTACAAATATAACATTTTAAAGGAGATATGAGAAGGAGATTAACGAGTATTGAACTTAGTTCCGTTTATAAATACGCTCTCTATCAGAAAGTTAGCAAAGCTATACGGAACAAAAGAATAACTGTTGATAGGCTTAGTAATGAAGAAATTTGCCCTTTTTCCAACCGTAATACTACTAACTTGATCGCTTAAGTTCATTGCATAGGCCGAATTAATGGTGAGCGAATTAATAGCTTCTTCGGGTGTTAATTTATATTGAACACAAGCCATACTTAATGCAAAATTTAAATTTCCACTTGGCGATGATCCCGGATTATAATCGGAAGCAAATGCAACAGGCAAACCTGCATCTATCATTTTTCGTGCGGGTGGTAATGGTAAATTTAAAAAGAAAGCAGCGCCGGGTAAAATGGTTGGCATGGTATTGCTCATTTTTAATAATTCAATATCGCTGTCATTACAAAATTCTAAATGATCAACGCTTATAGCTTTACATTCTACTGCTGCTTTTATTCCTCCGGTATGACTCATTTGTTCGGCATGAACTTTTCCAACTAAGCCATGTTTTGCACCAACCTCTAGAACTTGTTTGGTTTCTTCTGCACTAAAATATCCTTTCTCGCAAAACACATCAACAAAATCAGCCAGCTTTTCTTTTGCAATAGCAGGAAGCATTTCATTTATGATAAGATCAATATATCCTTTTCTATTTTCTTTAAATTGTTTTGGAACTGCGTGCGCTCCAAGAAATGTAGCTTTTACAGGTATCCAATTCAGATCTTTTAAGCGTTTTATAACGCGCAACATTTTTAATTCGCCCTCAACACTTAAACCGTAACCGCTTTTTATTTCTATCGCGCCTGTTCCTAATTCAATTACTTCTTTAAACCGTTGCAACGATTGTGCGTACAGTTCATCCTCGCTGGTTTTATTTAAAAGTTCGGCGGAATTTAAAATTCCTCCACCTTTGTTCGCGATCTCTTCATAACTTAATCCTTTAATGCGATCGGCAAATTCTCCTTCTCTGTTTCCTGCATAAACAATGTGTGTATGACTATCGGCATAACTCGGAAAAACTAATTTACCGCTGCAATCAATTACTTCTAGATCTTTCCAATCGGTAATTCCAGGAAAATCTTCCATACTTCCAAAATCGACAATAACACCATTTTCACAAGCCATCCATGCATTATCAATGCAAGGCAATTCGCTCATTTCTTTTCCACTTAATTTTAATGGAGCAGTTTTGCGAACCTGTACTAATGTTTTTATATTTTTAAGAAGGAGTTTACTCACGGTACAAATCTAAACATAAAAAAACAAACTTATCCATTTTAGAGGCAGAAACCACAGAGATGCTTCGCATCTCACAGGGGTTTACACAGTGGTCACAGAGAAAAACTGTTTTTATTAATTAGGCGTCTAGTGAGCTCAGTGTACTCTGTGAAAAACTCTGTGAGGCCGAAGGCCTCTGTGGTTTCTGCCTCTAAATACTTAAATTATTTTGCAATAATCAATTTGACCGAATAAGTATTATTACCAGCATTCAACCGCAAGTAATAAGCGCCATTTGGTAAACTTTGAAGATCGATCTCTTTATTTTTTCGCCCTTGAACTTCTTCAACATTTTGATGAACCAATTCACCAAAGATATTATAAACCGCAATATGAATAGAAGAAAAATTCGAATTAACTTGACCTATATCTAAAGTGAAGAAACCATTACTTGGATTTGGGAAGATCTTGATATTACTATTCTCAAATATAAATTCCGGTATGCCTACTGTACAGTCAATAAGAATTGATTTACAAACAGAGTGTGTGCAAGCTGGTGAAAGATTTATCATTTTTAAGCAAACAGTTGCTGTATAAGGCGCTGGTGGACCGCTTGGCGGCGAACTATACGTCCAACTATAAGTTGTGGAACTAGTAGTACCGCTTGATGTACTCCAAAAATTTACCTGCCCATTATTGCAAGGGGAATTTGTAAAATTAGCCTGACATGACGGTGTGGGAACACATGTAACTGTGATAACTTTGCAAATGTTACTATTACAAGGAGGTGAACCGGAAGTAATACTTAAACAAACTGTATAAGTGCCGTTGGCAGTATAGGTACCTAATGGGTTCTGCAAATTGCTTGTAGTACTGTTTCCAAAATTCCAAGTATAGCTTGTTGGAGCACTTAATCCTGTTGAAGCATCGAAGAATGGGATTACACCATTACCTACACAGGCAGAGTCAATGAAATTGGCATTACATGAAGAAGTAACACAACCTATACTAACTGTTTTACAAATTGAGGCACTACATGTAGCCGGTGCAAATGTTGTATAAGTTAAACAAACCGTGTAAATACTGTTGGTGGCATAAGTAGCTGTTGGACTCGTCAAAGTGCTTGTACTGCTATTTCCAAAATCCCAATTATAAACAGTAGTACTATTTGTTCCCAAAGAGGTGTTTGTGAAAGTCATTTGTCCACTATTACATACCACCGTATTAAAATTTGCAGTGCACAACGATGAAGTAAAACAATTCACAGTAATTGTTTTACAAATACTGGCACTACACGAAGGCACCGTGCTTACTATGAATAAACAAACTGTATAAGTGCCATTGGCCGTGTACGTAGCGGTTGGGTTCTGCATCGCTGAAGTTGGCGTGATCGCAGATGGGAAATTCCAGGAATAAGTTACCATGCTGTTACTTGGTGTCGACAAATTGGTAAACTGTACTACACCACATGTGGCGGTTGTTGTATCATTAAAAAAGGCAGTACATTGCGCTTTGGCAAAATTCACAACCAAACTCAATAGTAAACTGAGAAAACTGATCTTGATATAACGCTTAGTCGCCTTCATTTTTGGGCCCATTTTGGCCCATTTCAAAATTAAAACATTTCTTATAACTATAAGACTATGAATAGGCCCAAACGCTGCCTGGGTTTTGAAATAAAGTTCTTAATTACAGTCTCGGTTCCATTGCGCTACTTAACTTATACCTTAATTGTCTGTCCTAACCCATTCATTACCAAACTATCACTATATTTGTATCTATGGCAGGTAATAGCTTTGGACATATTTTTAAATTGACCTCTTTTGGCGAGAGTCATGGTATTGCTATTGGAGGGATCATTGATGGTTGTCCTGCAGGATTGGAAATTAACCAAGAATTCATTCAAAATGAATTGAACCGAAGAAAGCCGGGACAGTCGGATATTTCTAGTCCGCGCAAAGAAGATGATAAAGTAGAATTTTTGTCAGGAATATTTGAAGGAAGATCGCTTGGGACTCCAATAGCATTCATGATAAAAAATTCTGATCAAAAAAGTGCTGATTACTTTAAACTAAAAGATGTTTACCGTCCAAGCCACGCCGATTTTGTTTACGAAAAAAAATATGGTATTCGCGATCACAGAGGTGGCGGAAGAAGTAGCGCTCGTGAAACAATTGCACGCGTAGTTGCAGGAGCGATTGCAAAATTATTTTTAATGCAATATGGTATACAAATAAATGCTTTTGTAAAACAAATTGGACCTATACAATTAATAGGAGAGCACACAGCGTTTGATATAAAAATGGCAGAGAGTAATATTGTTCGTTGTCCTGATAAAGACATTGCACAACAAATGATCGCGCATATTGAAAAATTACGCGATGAAGGTGATACGTGCGGGGGAATTATTCAATGTGTGATAGAAAATACGCCTGTTGGATTAGGCGAACCTGTGTTTGATAAATTACACGCTGAACTTGGAAAAGCCATGCTAAGTATTAACGCCGTAAAAGGTTTTGAAATTGGAAATGGTTTTGAAAGTGTGATCTACAAAGGGTCGCAGTTGAATGATGAGTTCGAGCAAAAAGATGGAAAAGTTACAACGCGAACAAATCATAGTGGTGGTATTCAAGGCGGAATAAGTAATGGAATGCCAATTTATTTTAATGTGGCCTTTAAACCTGTGGCCTCTATAAAAAAACAACAAACTACTATTACTAAAGAGGGAGAAAAAACACAAATACAAATTGAAGGACGCCACGATCCTTGTGTTGTTCCGCGCGCAGTTCCAATAGTAGAAAGCATGGCAGCCATTGTGATCATGGATCATTTTTTACTGCAAAAAACAAATTCAAAATGAAGGCAAAACTTCGTCCATTTGAATTAAGTGATGCCGAACGTTTAGCCGAACTTGCCAATAATTACGAGATCGCGAGATTTCTTACGAATCGTTTTCCTCACCCCTACACTGTTGAACATTCGAAACAATTCATTGAACTATTTCAAAAAGACATTCCTTGTCAACGATTTGCAGTTACGGTAAATGGCGAACTTGTTGGCGGATGCGGAATTCATTTGCAAGAAGATGTTTTTGTGAATAATGCCGAGTTAGGTTATTGGATAGGAGAAGAATATCAGAAGAAGGGATATATGAGTCAGGCTTTGCAATTAATAAGCGATTATGCTTTTGCAAATTTTCCTGTGACGCGTTTATATTGTAGAATTTACGGCAACAATCCCGGATCAATGCGTGTTGCTGAGAAAGTTGGATTTAAATTAGAAGCAAAATTCGAGAAAACACTTCTTAAATACGGAGAGGTTCTGGATGAGTATATTTATGCCAAACGTAGGTAAGTGATGGCACGCGGATAACGCGGATTGCTTATGATTAGATATGATAGATCAGCGAAAATCATATAGATCTGCGTCATCAGCGTTCTATTGATTGTATTTTAACAAATAAATATCCTAAATTGCATTAAACTGAACGCAATTTTACTGGTCAAATTAATACCTAATACTTAAAGCCATGAAAAAATTAATCGCACTAATAGCTTTGATCATTTTAAATTTAAATGTCAATGCACAAGCACCGGTTGTTTATATTGATTATGTAACGCATAACGAAGACGTAACTTCATGGACAGGCGCGTCAGCCTATTATACAAACAACAGAGCAAAATTACTCACACTCGCTCCTTATTTTCAACTCAAGGGTGCTAAGTGGAATATGCAATCGGATTATACGTATTTGCAAGCGCATATTGCCAAAGAAACCGGAACACTTATCACAAGTGCAACCAATAGTAAAACAGTGTTACGTTGGTTAGCAGAAGATATGGGCGTAGAAATGGACCCGCACAGCCACGAGAACGTTTATATTTATCCGGATGTTGTGAAGCTAATGGATTCAATTGGTTTAGCCGAAAGTAAAATGGTTGGTGGAAATTTATACGCACAACCAAACGGAATAAATACATGGACCGCTTTAGCAAATGTGAACGGACAAAATGGTATTATTTTTCCATCGCGTAATTGGAAACCAAAATACATGATGGGTGGAGGAACACCAATGCATGTGGCAGATATAAACATGTACGGGTTTTGGAATCCACAAAGTATGAGTACTTATACAGTGCATGATATAACGCAACCTTTAGTTCATATGGGTGTTGGCTGTCCAATAAAAATACAAGACGGGAGCACAGTTCAAGGAATTGTGGATTCAGTTAGAACATTAATAAATAATGTACAAAGCGGAGCTTACCCGCAAAGTGGATTTTATTTTCAAAGTATCTTTTTTGAGCAGGGCGACCTAAATACAACTGCATTCTATAATAAAGTGGTAACCATAACCGATAGTTTATCGGCCATAGTTTTAACAGGCAAGGCACAATGGAAAACTATGAAACAAACATACACGCTTTGGGAAACAGTTTATAATAAGCAAAAATTTCAATGGAGTTGCGGGCAGATAGCATCAGGTGTTGAAGAACAAAGTTTGGTAGATAATTCTTTAAAAGTTTTTCCAAATCCTAATAATGGATCGTTCATTGTGAATTTAGATAGAGAAATAGTAAATGGAGAGCTCGTTTTGATGAATTTATTAGGACAAAAAATATATACTCAACACGTTGACTATGGTAAAAACACTATCGAGTTAAAAGAGTTACCAAAAGGCTTGTATCATTGTATATTACAAGAAGGAGAACAAAAAATAGCAAGCGGTAAGATCATTATTGAATAGTTGTTGGAGCATGAAAAAAATACTATTATTTTTTTGTCCTCTCTTGCTTTTAAACTGCACTACTGATGAATCTGAAAGAATATTGGCTTGGAAAGAGCAATATGAATTAATAACGCATATTGAATTACCAAACAACTATAAGATCATCTCAAATGATACGTCAAGCTCCGGCTCTCTGGTAAAAAAAACCATCATAGAATTAAACAGAACAGACTGCATTGAGTTTTGCAAGAATAACGGCTTTGGCCCTGTTAACGATAGTATTTCACCACTTCTTTTTGGTAGTAGTTTAATGGATAGTATTTATAGACTAATTCCTGATAGAAGTAAATTTCTTCATAAATATGGTAAACGATCAGCAAGTCCTAAGTATTTTAAATACGATACAGAAAAAAATACCAACTGGGTTTACTTACTCGACACAACAACTTGTAAACTTTACTGCTTAGTTTCTTTTGCCGATCTAAATGGGTATGCAAAGTAATTTCAAAGCAAACCTTTGATCCTCCTGCATTTCAAACCTTCATCTTACATTACATATGTAAGATTTTGCACCTAACTGTATAGTTTTTGGCTCATGATAAAAATACCTTTATCATAAGCAATTACTATATGAATTTCAAACTTAAAAACATCTTTATAATTCTTTCAGTGCTGCTTTCATGCACAATTTCTTCACAGGTATATAATTTTTCCAATGCAGGGGCAACTGCAAGCGTTGGGCCAACACAAGCGCAATTAAATTTAGCTTATGCAACTACAAATTTAAGCAACGCAGTTAGTTCAAATTCAGGAATTCAAAATTGGACAGTTCCCACAACCGGAGCTTATAAAATTTCTGCCATTGGTGCAAGCGGTGCGGGTAATGGTGGTTATGGTTCACAAATGCAAGGTGAATTTAATTTAATTGCAGGCCAAGTTTTACAAATTGTTGTTGGTCAGCAAGGACAAAGTGGAACCGGCGCTGTAAACAACAGCGGAGGCGGTGGTGGCGGATCGTTTGTAGTTTTAGGTATTGATTCGTTATTGATCGCAGCCGGCGGTGGTGGTGCAGGTTCATTAAATGCACCGGGTGGAAATGCATCCACACTAACTTTAGGAGGTTCTACCATTTGGAATGGTGCCGGTGATAATGGAAATGGTGGAACAAGTGGAATTACTAATGGAGACGCTGCAGGTGGTGGAGGTTTTTATACTGATGGCGGAAATTCATATAATACTGCACAAACTATTTGTGAAGGCGGAAAAGCATTTTTAAATGGCGCAACAGGTGGTGCAAGTGGGACGTGTGGAAATTACTATGGCGGTGCAGGCGGATTTGGCGGTGGCGGTTCGGGTTGGCACAATGGCATTAATCGCGGTGGTGCAGGTGGCGGTTATTCGGGTGGACAAGGAGGAACTTTAAGTTCAATTATTTCAGGAGGTGGCGGCGGTTCATATAATAGTGGTACAAACCAAAATAACTTTGAGGGAATTGGAAATGGAAATGGCTCGGTAATGATCACATCTCTTAACGGTCTTCCTGTAACTCTTTCTCCAAATAATTTAGGCACCGGTACTATTATAACCAAAACTTATATAACAACAAATTTAGTTCAGGCTACAGAGAGCAATTCGCGAGTAAGTATCTATCCTAATCCAAACAATGGCATATTTCAAATTGAAATGAAAGACAATTCTAAAATGCAAGAGTATCTCATCTATGATATGAATGGAAGAATTGTTTTAAAGAAAAGATCAGAGGATGAAATTCTAAAGTTTGATATCACTGAATTAAGTAACGGAATTTACTATGTAAAGATCGGTAGTAAGGCAGTAAAAATAGTAAAAGACTAAATTCTATTTACTCACGGATAATTTCTGAACCGATGTTTTTTTATCCAGCTCTATAGATAAAAAATAAATTCCTGCTTGGTAGTTAGAAAGGTCAAGATCAATATTAACGCCATTCACCGAACGTTTACTTTGCTCAAGTACTAATTTTCCTTGTGCATCTTTTAAGGTATAACCTAGGTTGGCTGATGAGCGCAATTCTTGTTCTATGATATAATGGTTATTCGAAATCGTACGTATTTTTAATTCGCCATTATAACTTAAACTTTTTATTCCTACAGCTTTATTTACAACTATAACATTCCTTGCGATTGAATCAACACAACCACTCGAGCTATTACCAACTAATGTAACCATGTAATTTCCGACAGAAGAATACTGATGCTGCGGTGCAAAAACAGTTGACGTATTTGAATCACCAAAATTCCATGTTTGCGAAACAGAATTAGGAGTTGTATTATTAAATAAAACCGTTGGGTTTAGATCTAAAAAACAAGTATCCACACATGTAAAGTTTGAATATGGTAGATCTTTTTGAATGATAGCGTATGTTGAATGATTATTATCGCATCCGCCAACCGTTGTTACATCTAACTGATAATTTCCTGTCCATAAACTTTGTAATGTATCCGCAGTCGGCTTATTCAAAGTTGTTTGAATAGGATTTCCTTGTCCGTCCTTCCAATAATAGTTCCATGGTCCCGCATTATTTCCAATCGCAATAATTTCTCCGCCTGTAAGATTTTGACACGTTGGCTGAATTAAATTAGAAGTGATCTGTAATTGATTTAGGGTGATTGACAAAACAAAACGAGCTACGGTTGTTGTATCTGCTAAATTGAAAACATAATTGGATGTATTAAGATCTGTTGTTGTGTTCGTGAATTTATCAAACAACTTTATACATGTCCCAATGGGAAATCCGATTATTTCAGAAGCACTGATGGTATAAATTCCGGCATAACCTGTAAGTGTTTTTAAAGACGTTGTATATGTTCCTGCGATCGAAGGCACACCATTTATTTGAAAAATATCCGTTCCATTTTCGATCTGTATAGTTGGCGCGTAAACATCTTGTCCCGCCATTTTTATTGCATCGTAATCACTATCAAAATTTGATGTTGCTCCTTGCTGAGTATAAACAACAGTTTCGTCGCTATAATTATTCGGACCACCGCTCATATTCACACGTAAAAGATCCAATGTACTTTGTGTTGAAGCGTCACGTAAAAAAACCTGATTACTTGCTACTTTATTTGCTTCGGTAGCATTTAATGCTGTAGCTCCTGTTGAGTGAACATAAAATCCCTGACACATTGGAATTGCATCACCTATTCCACCCGATCCAACAGCAGGACTGCTAACTCCATTCACATAAGATGCATTTGCGCCTGCTCCTCCGTTAAGATCGGCATTAAAAACATAAATTGCATTATCAATATTTGCAGTTGCGCCTTTTAATAAAGCCCAACTAATTGGCGAAGGATAAGGATTATGAATTAAATTCCATCCAATATCAGCTGCGGCACTGTTATTTGTATAATTCAATGGAATGGTTTGATTTCCTTTTCTAACAGTTCCAATAACATCAAGCGTAATAGGATTTGTTGTAGTAAAGCCATCACCCAAATATACCCAATATCCTTTGTTGGCAACAATTGGATCGTTTATAGTGCTTAATGGTATATATGAGGCGGCATCAGAGTATGTTCCTGTTGCTGTTTCATCATAGGTATAAATAGAAGGAAAATTAGGAACGTAACCATCTGGGCATGTAGGACAAGAAATAGCAATGTTATCATCCCAATCGGTTAAGCTTAACGCCGAAGAAATTGGTGTTCCTAAAAAAGCCCAACCAGTTGTCCCGCCCGGTGCGTATCGTTGAACACGAACTGGTCCGTTTATATCGCCACCTGTTATTTGTGCAATTCGAGCGGTGGCTGTTGCTGTAGAAACCATGGTGAACATTTGCAAATTAGTGCTGAATGTTCCAGATGTCAAAGTTAATGTGCCTATTAAATTTTCAGGATTAGTTAAGCGCGCGCCTAAAGCATTTGATAATGTTATATCAAAAAAATCGGTTGTGCTACTTCCGCCAATAGTTTGTGTTGCTACACCATTCAAAAACACTAATCCGCTTTGCGAATTAAATGTTCCGCTATTGATAAAATTTCCTTTTGCAGTTAGTTGATGATTTGTAGAACTCACATCAACACTTGATCCTGCAGAAATAGAAAAATTACCGTTTGCAGTAACCGGGGCTGAAAATGATTTTACACCGGTGCCTGAAAATCTTAAATGATTGAATGTTTCTCCACCCGCTTTAAAAATACTTTGTGCAGAAGAAGAATTAAATGTAACTGTTGATGTTCCCGGAGTGAATGTTCCTCCATTGTTCTGCCAATTTCCTCCGAGTGTAATTCCAAGATTGTTTGAATTCAAAGTTCCTAATGTGATCTTAATGGTATTTGTAACGGTCATTGCATTTGTGAGAAGACTTGCTGTGGTAGTTGCATTATTTAAAACCAAGTTCGGAATAAGCGCAGTTGAATTTATTTTCATTACCTGCGTAGCCGGTGAAGTGGCGCTTCCGATCTGCACTGTTCCACCGGTCACCGCTCCTGATCCTGCGAGATTCACATAACCAAGATCTTGAGTTCCTGTTCCGCCTTCGCGATTAACTAAAATTGTTCCACCACTCATATTGAATTGCGAGCCTGCAGCTCCAATTTGAAATGGTGCATCAGTTGTATTATTTGTACTAACCGAAGGAACATTAAAATTTCCTCCACTCATATTAAAATTACAAGTACTTGCGGCAACATTTCCGTTAAATCTTCCAGCTATATTTGTTACACCACCGGTAAAGCTGAATGTTCCTCCTGAATACAAAAGTGTTTCGTTGTTAGCACTTCCAACATTGATAGTACCGTTTGAGTTACTTAGTTTTCCGGAAAAAATAATACCATTAGGCAAACTCATAACAGATGGCGCAGAATTCATCCACAATCCACCATTTGCAGGTATTGTAACAGCGGAAGTATATGGACTGATGTTAGTAGCTGATGGTACGGAATATTTAAATGTTCCACTTGTAAGAGTTAAAAAATCATTACTAACCACAAAAGAGCTCGTGCTAAAATCAGCAATATTATTAAAACTGGCGCCCATTTGAAGTTTGATCAAATAGAATTCGGTATAAATACCTGCCCCGCTAATGTTTTGATTTCCGCCTCTTATCAAGATCAATTCAGCCTTCTTATTCGCAGAACGAAAAAGATCTAGAGTTCCATTATTTGTTATGTCACCGTTCGCAAAAAGTGTATGCGTGGCGTTCTGCCCCCTTATTCTAAATTGGGCATTGGCGCCAATTACAATATTTCCTCCAACAGTAAACGTAAGGTTGGTTCCATTATCAAAACGAAGTTGAGCTGTACTTCCCGTTCCAACAGTTAATGAACGACAAGCCGAATTTGAAACTATATTAACCTTATGATTGCTTGTGATGATCACATCATTTCCTGCAGTTGGTACACCAGCGGGTGACCAAGTACCTGCAACATTCCAATCGCCGCTACCGGCCGATGTTTTGGTTTGCGCTAATGCAGTATTGTAAATAAGTAAACTTAAAAAAAGCGTTAGGGTAATTACAACATTAGGTTTATAAAAATTCTTTATAAGGCTCATATTAATTTTGATCATTTTTTCCGTATTCAATTTTCGTTGTAGAGCTTTTGTTTTTTGTGCCTTTCTTCTTGTGCTTTTGGTAACAAGAATAAAGATACATTTTAACGTTTTATATTACACGTGTAAGTTTTCCCAAATTTACTACAAAAAGGGTCAAAATCTTCTACTAAATTGCTTTAGGTAAGTTATTTAGACAGGGAACGGTAATTCAGCCGTTTCATTAATGGAATAATGACATGAAATAGCTTTTATTCAAGACCAATTAATAGTTGTGAGAAACTACTTGAGTTTACTAAACTACTTTTTTAGGAAGATCTGTTTGTCGAAGTTAATGTAAAGTCCAAAATCACAGTTGAATCTGTGAAAATCAAAGTCCCATTGCGGTTCGGTTCTTAGTGTCAAATTTATATCCTTTGCCAATTTGAACTTTGTTGTTAATCTCAATATTAAATAATTTCTATAACTTTTGTATGTACCGGCATATGTTACCGACGTAGATTCGCTGGAGTATAAAGCTCCACCAAATTCGCTCTTGTAATCGCTTCCGTACCAATACGACAACATGATGTCGGAACCAAAAACATTAAGTCCTGCGCTGGCCAACATTCCATCGCTATAGCGCTTATAAACATAAACACTTGTATCCTTTGTATTGTTTTGGTTTCCAACATAGCGCGCATCGAAGTATATGTTCTTGAGATGTTTTTTTTCGGTATTGTATTTTAAATATACACCAACACTTCCATTTAAATGAGTATAAACTCCCTCTACATCCGGACGATTGATATACCCTCCCCTAGCAATTTGTCCACCATTATGCCTCCCGGTACCTTGAATGATCGTTTTGAATTCAAATTTCTCTGTCTTTATTTTTAAAGCATTCACATTCACACCAACCAAAAGACGTTCATAATCATTATTTAATTTGTAAAGCATATGTTGCCAATCGATCCAAACATCTACATCAAATTTTTTCTTTTTCAATATATACTGGACACCGTTCTCCACTCTATTGGTCATTACTCGTTCAAAAGCGTAAATTGGTTCAATCAAGCCATGGTTAAGACTTCCATCCAAATTACCAAATATCATTTTGAAATCTTTTTTATGATAACGAATTGAGAATGTAGGAAGGATCTCGTTAAAATCTTTGTGCCCAAAATCTTTTCTTAAATAAACGCCCCCTTCTATGCAAACATTTTTTGAGACCTGATATCCCAGTTGAGGATTGAATTGATATCCAAACATGGTGTAACCATCGAGCAGAGGCCCAAAATTCTCAATATCTTTTTGATAAGCTAATCCCTGCAATTTGAAGTATGCTTTTTCCTCAGCCAAAGTATCGTCATATTGATTTTGATATAAAGAGGTATTATCAACTTGCGAAAACAAATTGGTAGAAATAAATAAAATAAAGATGAACTTTAGATGTTTCACAGCTTTAAATAGAAGCCGTAAAGATATGAAATTTAATCGAATAGATTAATTTTGAACTTCCGGCTTTATAGCCTCATAAAACGCCTTATGCACCTTACCTCTGATCCCTAATTTTGCCAACTTATTATCTTCAGCATCCGGAAAAACCCTGTTGCTTAAAAATACAACCACTAATTTACTTTTTGGATCGGCCCATGCAAAAGTTCCTGTAAAACCGGTGTGACCAAAGCTTTCTAAACTACAATCGCTTGTAACGGGACTATCTTTTTTATCATCGGGTTCGGGCTTTTCAAAGCAAATGCCACGGCGATTACCCGGACAATATCTACAAGAGGTGTATAAATTCACAACATTGCTATCCAAATATCTTTTTCCATTGTAAACACCTTTGTTCATATACATGCTCATCAACTTTGCAACATCCATGGCATTTCCAAATAATCCTGCATGCCCAGCAACTCCGCCCATTAATGCTGCACCTTGATCGTGCACATAACCATGCACAATTTGTTTACGGAACTTTGAATCATTTTCGGTTGGAGCAATATTTTGTAAAGGGAAATGTCGGAGCGGTTTATACGTTAAGCTTAATCCCATTTGCGAATAAATTTCACCCACATATTCATCCAAGGGTTTTTTAGAAATATCTTCAATGATGAGTTTTGCATAATAATATCCCAGATCGCTGTATAAATACTTTCCGGGCTTTTCCAATTTACTTTCGGTAATACGTTTGTAAATACTATCGGTAAAACCTCTTACTACAAATACTTTATTAGCCACCAATGTTGGAAAATTATCTGAACGTTTTTTAGAGATATACTCCTGTTTGAAATTTCCTTTCTTATCTATTGTTCGCAAAAAGAAAGGGATCCACGCTTGCATTCCCGCTTGATGCGTAAAAATATCTTCCATGGTCATGTCGGCTTTATTTGTACCCTCTAATTGCGGAAGATATTCTACAAGACGTTTTGTATGATCAAATCTCTGTTCGCTTTCCAATTTCATCATCGCTAAAGCACTCGCAGTTATTTTTGTTATACTTGCCAGATCGTAAATGGTTGCTTCATCTACTTTTGGAGATTCGGCTGCATAACTCTGCGTTCCAAAATATTTATTATAGATCACCTCTCCATCATACATCGCCACAATTTGACAACCGGGATAAGCTTTCTCGTTTATGCCATAAATAGCAATGCTATCAACCTTTGCGAATTTCTTTTTCTGGTAATCAATTTTATTGATCTTAACTTCTACCGGAATTGGCATGATGTGCAAACCGCTGCCATAAGGAAAATAATTAGTTGTTACAGGTAAAGTTGCGTCGGTATAAAAATAGCCTAACATGGCTTCTCCACTTGCTTTTACCAAGCCGGGAAGATATTCGTAACCCAAGAGTATGGATTTAAAATTACTTATCGACTTTAATTTATTTAGGGCGTATGGATTTGCAAAAACACTAAGCACCGTTGGTTTTATTTTTGCAATAGAATCTATCAATTGCAATGTTTGATCGCCTATCCCAAAATTGTTCGCCGCTTTTAATGTTGTTTTATTTAGTTGGATCACTACTACATCACTTTCAGCAATTCCGGCGAATAGTTGTGCAATAGCTTCCGGTTTTGCATCATGCTTTAATCCAAAATGCTGTACATAAGCTGTTGATTTCAAAACATCAAATAATTGATTTTGTTTTTCATCACCAAACGAAATTTCGGCGATCTTTAATGTATCGGCACGTTTTAGCGGTAAAAAATTATTGTCGTTCTTCAGAACTGTTATCGCTGCTCTTCCTAATCTATCATTAAGTTCCGCACTTTCTTTTGTATTTAGATCTTTATTCACATTTCTGAAAACGATCTCTTGCTTGGTATTTAAACCGCACCAATATTTTGCTTGTAATATTTTTTTACAACGTGAATCAATTTCTTCTTGAGTGATCTCTCCATTTTTTATTGCGAGTTCAATAGCTTCAATAGCCTTTGGAACATTTTCGCTGAACAATAACACATCATTTCCAGCCAATAATGCCTTTACATCAACTTTTCCGGGTTCAAAATATTTCGAAACACCTTTCATATTTAGGGCATCTGTAAATATCAAACCTTTAAATCCCATTTGTGCTTTTAAAAGATCGTTCACAACTTTAGGAGAAAGTGTTGAAGCAAGATTTTGTGTTGTATCCAAACTTAGAATGTTCATATGTGCCACCATAATACTTGCCAATCCTCTTTCAAATAAATATCGGAAGGGATATAATTCCAAAGTATCCAAACGTTCTTTACTATGATTTATGATCGGTAATCCTTTGTGCGAATCAACATCGGTATCACCATGTCCGGGAAAATGTTTTGCATTGGCCATCACATGTTCATACTGCATTCCCAACATGTACATGGCCGCTTTTTGAGAAACTTTGAATTTATTTTCTCCAAAACTTCGCATGCCTATTACAGGATTGTTGGGATTATTATTGATATCAGCAACAGGTGCAAAATTTACATGAATACCCAAACGTTTACACTCTCGCGCAATTTGTCGGCCCATATAAAATATCAAACTATCATTTTGAATGGCACCAAGCGTCATTTGTTTTGGATATTGCGGTGTGCTATCCAAACGCATGGCCAAACCCCACTCTCCGTCGATACTGTACAACAAAGGAGTTTTTGCAACACTTTGGTAATAATTCGCCAGTTTTGCTTGTCTGCCCGGACCGCCTTGCATCCAGATCAATCCTCCAATATTATATTTATCAATTAGCTCATGAATTTCGCGAACGTGTTTCATGTCTTTATTGCTGTAGGCCGCTATCATAAAGAGTTGCGCGAGACGCTGACGTGGCGAAAGTGAATTAAATACAGAGTCAACCCACTTGTTTTGGGATACTAAAAATTCAGGTTCTTGCTTCTCTCTAAATCCAAGAAAAACCAATGAACCCAATGCTATAAACAGTATAGACCGCAATTTGTTCAACGTTTAAAATTACCTTAATACAAGGCTCTATTACATGTATAATGCCAATGTTTTAAACAGGTACTTATTAATTGCTAAAAATTGTTTAACTTTGCATCATGTTAAACAACAAAGCATATTATTATTGGTATCCTAATCCCAAGGGAACCGGTATGCTTTATTGATAATTTTCAATTTTTTCAAAACAACATATACCCGGTCTTAAGCCGGGTTTTTTATTTTATCTCACTATGAAAACTTACAAATTAAAACAAAACCTAACTCAGGTTTACAAGAACTACACAAACGAAGACCTCACTGTATGGAAACTACTGTTCAAGCGTCAATTTGCATTGCTTAAAACCCTTGCAGCGCCGGAGTATTTGCAAGCATTGGAGAAAATTGGTTTTACGGCCAATAAAATTCCTGATTTTAGCGAAACCAATACCATTTTAAGTAAAATAACAGGATGGAAATTGGAAGTTGTAGAAGGGATCATCAGCGAACCCGATTTTTTTGAATTACTTTCTCAAAAGCGTTTTCCTGCCACAACTTGGCTAAGAAAATTGAATGAATTGGATTATTTACCGGAGCCCGATATGTTTCACGATGTATTTGGACATGTACCCTTATTAATTGAACCAAAGTTCAGCACTTTTTTTGAAGAGTTCGGTAAATTGGGAGTAAAATACAAGTGTGACCCTCAGACAGTTCAGATGCTTGGAAGGATCTATTGGTTTACTATTGAGTTTGGCTTGATCAAAAGTAAAAATGAACTAAAAATTTACGGCGCAGGTATTCTTTCTTCGCATGGAGAAAGCAAATACTCGGTAGGAAATCAGCCTGCACATTTACCATTTGATGCTAAAATCATTATGAATACACCATTTGAGAACGATAAGATCCAGGATAAATATTTTGTTATTGATTCGTTTGATCAATTATACGAAAGCATGCAGCTTATTAAGCGTACGATATTTGAAAAGTTCAAGGTGCAGGTTTGATGTTTGTAGTTTCTTTTAGGCACAAAGAACCGGAAACTAGAAACCAGAAACAAAAATATCGTATATTTGTCACGTTATTGGTTCTTTCCTTTAATAAAAAGGAAGATTAAATGGGAATAGTGTTGAACTCACTAACAGTACCCGCTGCTGTAATTCTCTAAAAAGAACCGGTCATTCTAAAGCCACTGCCCTCGGAAGTTCCGAGACGGGAAGGCGACCGGAAAGAGATAAGTCAGAAGACCTGCCGTAACATTGGATCTTGAAGCTTTCGGGAAGTGAAGCTGAATAGAACGCTATAAAACGTGTTACATTTAAAAACACATACACACTTCGGTGTCGGTTTTTGCTTTATAAAAACGGGCCTGATCTTTATTTTTGTTTTTGGAACAGCAAAAGCACAAAATAAAGACACTACTTTATTGCATGAAGTAACAGTTAAAGCAACA
This sequence comes from Sphingobacteriaceae bacterium, assembly GCA_023251775.1. GTDB lineage: Bacteria > Bacteroidota > Bacteroidia > B-17B0 > Aurantibacillaceae > Aurantibacillus. Next base: position 45,959 of record JAHEYC010000004.1, read on the forward strand.
AAATTAAATTCTTCCATCGTTGGCAAAAAATTTCAGAAGATCGATTCGTTGAGTTTAGAATTATTCAAAAATCAAACTCTAGATGTTCTGTTAAGTAACAACACACCAATTTTTGTGAAGAATTACGGTCCCGGTGCTTTGCAAACTACAACCTTTCGCGGAGGCAACGCATCGCAAACAGCAATTTTATGGAATGGTTTGAATATTCAGAATAGTATGTTGGGACAAACTGATCTTAGTAATATTTCGGGAAGTTTATTTAATTCGGTGGAAATTGAATATGGCGGATCATCGACCCTTTGGGGCTCGGGAGCCATGGGTGGTGCGGTTCATTTAAATAATACGCATTTATTCAATAGTGGAGTTCACTCAAAATTAAATACCATGATTAGTACCATTGGTTCGCGATCCGCATTTACCGACGTGGGTTATAGTAATTCAAAATTTAGCTTTGCCTTAAAAGCATTTGTTGTAAAAAATAAAAATGAATACGCTTATTATAATGACAGCAATAGTGTAGTAAAACAAAAAGATGCTTCGCATGATCAATTTAGTGCCATGCCCGAATTAAAGTGGTTGATCAACAAAAATAATACAGTGCAAACGGGGGCTTGGTTAACCAAAGGACAAAGAAATATTCCAAATTTCAATACCATCCATAATAAAATTCAACAACAGGATGAAAGCGAGCGCCTGAACGTGAATTGGCAGCATTCTAAAAATAAGATCACAAATAATTTAAGGGCGGCTTATTTTACGGAGTTTTTGAATTATACGGATAGTTTAGCAAGGATAGATTCAAAAAGCACCATGCAAACACGGATAGTTGAAGATGAACTTTATTTTAAATGGAAAAGTGATCATACACTTAACTTGGGATTCAATTATACAAAAAACGAAGGAAGTACCGAGAATTATAACGGAAGTAAATTCATAGAGAAATATGCATTCCTTGTATCACACAAAGATGTTTTCTTAAATGAAAAGATCTCAACTAATGTGGCTATTCGTTTAGAACATACAAGTTCAAACCTAAACCCAATTACCTTCAATATTGGAGCAAATTATTTAGCTCATAAAAATATCATTCTAAAATTAAATACGGGAAAAGTGTACCGAATCCCTACCTTAAATGATCTTTACTGGATACCGGGTGGAAACCCTGATCTAAAACCGGAAGAAGGATACACGGCAGATGGGACGATCGAATATTCTACCACAAAAGATGCGTATGATATAAAAATAAGTGGAAGTGCGTTTTCTAAATTGATCTCAAATTGGATCCAATGGGTGCCTTATGGAGTTGGCAGTTACAAACCAATTAACCTGCAAGAAGTTTTTAGCAGAGGGAGCGAAACACAATGGCAAATTGGATATACAAAGAATGAATTTAAAGTTCAATTAAAATGCATCACCTCTTATGTGCTTTCTACTGTGAACAAAACTGAATTAGAAAGTGATCAAACCCTTAATAAGCAATTGATCTATACGCCACGTTACACTATTAATTCATCAATCACTTTAAAATACAAAACATTTGCCATTTCTTATTTCCATAATTATATTGGTTATAGATTTACATCGAGCGATAATACCCAATGGTTGAGTCCTTACCACTACTCTACTTTAAGAGCAACTTGCACTTATCAATTACAAAAAATGGAATTTGGATTCTTTTCGAACATCAATAATGTTTTAAATAAACAAATAGAGGTCTTGGCGAACCGACCAACTGCTTTACGCTATTTTGAAATAGGCATACAATTAAATTATAAAAACATAAAAAAAACATAAAATGAAAAAAACAATTACTTTACTTGCTTTAGCTTTAGGTCTCACGGTCATAAAAGCTCAAACCGCAACCGTTGCTATCAGTTTCGAAACTTTTACGCTTTCACCAAATTCAGCCTATAGCAACACAAACAGTGTAGCTTTCTCAACATCAAGTGTATCCTTTCAATATAAATGGGATACAGGATTTGGTTTTTGGAGTGGCGGATTTGCTTATACCAATAAATATGATTCAGCCACTGCGGGCTTTGGAAATACTTATGGCGTAAAACCTTTAAAGGGTTATAATAGCTCTAACATGTATGTTGTTGCCCAGGCTAATGCTATTCTTAATCTTAGTGCGCCGTCTACCACAGTGGATGGATTTTATATCACCAATACAACTTACGCTTTCAAATCAATCCGTAATGGCGATGCGTTCTCAAGAAAATTTGGCGATACAACAGGAACAGGTTCTGGCACAACAATTGCGCAAGGCTCTTATCCCGATTTTTTTAAGGTAACTGTGAAAGGTTATAAGAACGGGACATTAAAAGCAGATAGTGTTCCATTTTATTTAGCCGATTATCGTTCATCTAACAATGCACTTGATTATGTTGTGAATAATTGGCAATGGGTAAATACAAATATCCTCGGAGAAGTCGATAGTCTAAAATTCTACATGTACACAAGCGATAATGGACAATTTGGTCCGAATACACCTTTATTCTTTGGAATGGATAATTTCACAATTAAATATTCTACTGCAGGAGTTCACGAATTAAGCGCACTTAACGAAACAAAACTTTATCCAAATCCCGTTATAAATGATCTGATCATTGATAATTCAAAAAATTCAGTTTTAAATATTCAGTTGATCAACATGAATGGTTCGATCATTAAAGAAGAAAAAATAAATACATCTGTAAAATGGGATCTTTCTGAACTTGCTCAGGGAATTTATCTTGTAAAAATTTCAGATGATGAACATTCGCTCATAAAGAAGTTTATGAAATAATAAATAACGCCGCAGCACCGCTGCTGGCTCTTTTTGCCACTAATTGCACTAATTTTCACTGATCTATATGTATGTGCCTAACATATTACACTAAACTGTGTTTAATGATCGAGATCGGTTTACACACAGTTTAGTGAAATTTTTGTAAACCCAGATTTGTGTTAATTAGTGTAATTCGTGGCTAAAAAAGAAATTAGCAGCGAAGCTGCGTCACGCATATTGTAATTTATTTTGTTCGTTCCAAAACCACCATTATCTCGGTATAGTTTAAGAACAATAATTTAATTTCGAATTTCATTGATAAAACATCGTTTATTTTATAAAGATGTTCGCCAAAAGTACTTACGGTCCAGTTATGGAAATGCACACTATAATCTTGACCAAACAATTCTTTAGTTCGTTTATCAATAGCTTCTTTTCCTTTACATTCGTTCCAATGTATAGCCCATTCTTCAAAATGCGGATAATGATCTAATTCTCCACGGTAGTCACTCAATATGTGTTCAAATGAAGTGTTTGCTCTATTCTTATCGGGACAAAAACGTTTATCGGGCACCGCATAAAAAAGAATTCCTCCGAGTTTTATTTTTTTGAGATGCGTTTCAATCGTTGTCATTGGACTTTTGCAATGCTCCAACATATGATTGGCGATAATAAAATCCAATGAACCATCGGCAAACGTTGTTAATTTTTCTCCATCGTCAATTACATCCACATTCACAAGATCATAAGTTGCTAATTCGGCATAATGATGGCGAAGATCGGGTTTACTCATACGATCCACATATTTCACATGAGCGTTTACGGGTAACTGAAGCGGAATATGTAAAGCCCCTATCTCGATGCCATTGCCCCGAAGGTATTTAGCGGCAAAAAAATAACGGTTCTTCTCAACCGTATTAAAAGCAGATGAGGCGGTTCGAAGTACGCGTTTCTTAAGGTCTTTAAGCATGTTTCAAATATAGGAAAAATACGCTATTCTATTTGAAATTGAAGACTTGCTTTATTTTTAATTTATACTGACATTTACATAATGAATATTAAAATTGCCAAAACAAATAATCCCGTTATTGATCTTATAAAAGATCGCTGGAGCGCGCGTTCGTTCTCACCTAAAGATATTTCTCAACACGAACTGGAAACAATTTTAGAAGCGGGTTCCTGGGCTTTTAGTTCGAGCAACTCGCAACCCTGGAATTTTATTTATACGCATCGTAAAGATGCTTCATTTCAAAAGTTGGTGGATTGCTTAATGGGAGGAAATCAACCCTGGGCCAAGAACGCTTCTGTTTTGATAGCAGTACTAGCCAATAAAAAAAATGACAATGGCACCGAAAATAAAATTGCCAAGCATGATGTTGGTGCAGCAAACGCTACTTTAATGTTACAGGCTTTAAGCATGGGCATATATGGACACGTGATGGGGGGATTTCATGCCGACAAAACCATTGAGACCTTAAGTATCGACGCTGAAAAGCACGAACCAATTGTATTTATTGCTTTGGGATACTTAGATTCGGCCGACAAACTGGAAGAACCATTCAAAGCCCGCGAACTAACAGCGCGCTCACGAAAAAGTTTGAGCGAGATCTCGAAACATTTTGTTTAATTGAACGATATTACAAAAAAATATAGTAATGAGGAGATAACGGTTATTTGGAGACCGTCTCTTTGTATTCATTCAAAAAAATGTTGGACCAATTTATCTTCCGTATTTAAACCTCGCGAAAAGCCTTGGATCACACTTGAAGGCACAGATACAGAAATTATCATGAAACAAATTGATCAATGCCCTTCAGCGGCATTATCCTATCGCTTAAATAAACAGATTATGAGCGCAGCACATTCAGAAAACAAAATAGAAATAGCACCTAACGGGCCAATTTTGGTTCATGGCACTATAGAGATCACCCACTCTAATGGCAAAAAAGAAACCAAAGAAAAAGTTACCGCTCTATGCCGTTGTGGCGCTTCGGGCAATAAACCTTTTTGTGATGGATCGCATCGCAAAATAGATTTTAAAGACTAAACTTGGAATCTATCCTTATAAAAGTAAAACCCGGATCTTTCAAAGATTCGATCGAATTTGATACCGAAGGGACTTTGGTGGTAAAACTTCGGGCAAAACCAATTGATGGCGAGGCCAACGAGGCTCTTATCAAATTTCTTTCCAAAGAATTTAACCTTAGCAAAAGCGCAATTGTTCTCGAAAAAGGACAAACAAGTCGCTACAAAAAATTGTTGCTTCACATCTCTCAAACTGAACTTGACAAGCTTCTTGAGAAGTACAAAAAATAGATCCCTAAATCAATAAAGTTTTGCCTGCTCAAAAATAATTTTGGATAATTGAAATATTATTTAGAATATTTGCAACAATTAAATTAAAACTAAAACACTAAGAGCACAAATCAAAAAAATGAAAACACTTAATTTCATTCTTTGCTCAGCCGGCATCACCGGTAAATTAAGCTCCTTGAGCAAGAGTGTGTTTTTTTCAACAGCTAACCTGTTGTTTATTTTACCAGCACGCCCGGTATTCTATATCCGACGTTGATTCAGCTATTTTTCGCGTTCACTAATTAATTCTGTCGGTCGGCAGAGTTGATCTTCCTTATTTTTTAATCAAAATTAATTTTTTGACATGCAACATTTTAATGTGCAAGTTGCCCATGAGCAACATTTGCATTACGCAGAAATTATCTGCAACGAAATGGAGTTGTCGGCAAATGCCAGGGGAACAGGCATAGCCAAACGAACTCCAGAATATATCCGGCAAAAAATGCTGGAAGGAAAAGCTGTAATTGCTCTTACAAAACAAGGCGACTGGGTAGGCTTTTGCTATATCGAAACATGGAGCCATGGAAATTATGTGGCGAACTCAGGCTTAATTGTTTCTCCTTCATTCAGAAAAAGCGGATTGGCAACGCAGATCAAAGAAAAGATCTTTGAACTTTCGAAGAGTAAATATCCCAATGCGAAAATTTTTGGATTAACCACAGGACTTGCCGTTATGAAGATAAATTCTGATCTAGGATACGAACCTGTAACTTATTCGGAATTGACACAAGATGAATCTTTTTGGAAAGGTTGTCAAAGTTGCGTGAACCACGAGATCTTAATAAGTAAAGACCGAAAAAATTGCTTGTGCACGGCCATGCTTTACGACCCAAAAGAAAAGAACAAGCCACGCTGGTTCGATTTCAAAGGGAAGAAAAAAGTAATGGAACGTTTGCTCAAAATAAAACAAGGCGTATTCCTTAAACCAATAAAAACATTAAAAGAAGAATTAATAAAAATTTAAAATGGATAACAAAAACGTGATACTTGCATTTAGTGGTGGATTAGACACCAGCTTTTGCGCATTATACTTAAAAAACGAACTCAGTTTGAATGTTCACGCTGTTACAGTTGATACAGGCGGTTTAACCGAAAAAGATAAGGCCCAGCTCGAAAAACACGCAACTGCACTCGGTGTTGCTTCATTTAAAATTGTAGATGCAAAACCATCATATTATCAAAAAGTGATAAAATACTTGGTGTTTGGAAATATTTTAAAGAACAACACCTACCCGCTTTCTGTAAGTGCCGAAAGGATCATTCAAGCCTTAACTATTGCAGAAGAGGCAAAATTATTTGGTGCATCGGCCATTGCCCACGGTAGCACGGGCGCAGGCAACGATCAAGTGAGATTTGATATGGCTTTTACTATTCTGTTACCGGACGTAAAAATAATTACGCCCATCAGAGATCTTAAATTATCACGGCGAGAAGAAATTGAGTATTTGAAAAAGGCCGGGATAGAAATGAATTTCGAAAAAGCCCTTTACAGCATCAATAAAGGAATTTGGGGTACGTCGGTTGGCGGAAAAGAAACATTAAGCTCTCACCTTCCACTTCCTGAACAAGCTTGGCCAACTTCAGTTACTAAAACTGCCGAAGAAAAAATAAAACTAGGTTTTGAAAAAGGTGAATTGAAAAGTATTAACGATTCATATTATGAAGATCCTGTAGATGCCATCGAAGAATTGGCAAACATCGCTGCTCCTTTTGGAATTGGAAGAGATATTCATGTTGGTGATACAATTATCGGCATCAAAGGAAGAGTTGGCTTTGAAGCTGCTGCATCTATCATCACAATTAAAGCACATCACGCATTAGAAAAACATGTGCTCACCAAATGGCAATTGTATTGGAAAGATCAGTTGGCTTTGTGGTATGGCAATTGGTTACATGAAGGTCAATATTTAGATCCAAGCATGCGCGACATGGAAGCTTTTTTTGAAAGCACACAGCAAATGGTAAATGGAGAAGTATTTGTGAGTTTACTTCCGTACAGGTTTACGATCGATGGAATTTCTTCTCCTCATGATCTAATGAACGATAAATTTGGATCGTATGGTGAAATGAACAGATCATTTACAGGCGATGATGTGAAAGGATTTACAAAAATATTTGGGAATCAAACGGCTATCTATTATCAAGTAAATTCATTAGAACATACTTTAACCCCAGTTGAAAATGATTAAGGCAGGAATAATCGGCGGCGCAGGTTATACCGGTGGCGAAACTTTGCGGTTATTACTTCATCATCCTGAAGCTGAAATTGCTTTTGTACAAAGTGAAAGTCAAGCAGGCAAAAAAGTTTATGATACCCATCACGATTGTTATGGCACAACAGAGCTTATATTCCAAAATGAATTAGGAGATGCGGATGTTTTATTCTTATGCAAAGGTCATGGCGAATCAAAAAAGTTCCTGGAAAATAATAAGATCAACCAAAAAACAAAGATCATTGACCTAAGCACCGACTTCAGACATAAAAGCAATTCTTCACACACCAATTTGGAATTTGTTTACGGTTTACCTGAATTAAATAAGGAAAAAATAAAAAAGGCAAATGCAATTGCTAATCCTGGTTGCTTTGCCACTTGTATTCAATTAGCGCTTCTACCCTTAGCACAAAACAAACGGTTAGATTCTCATATTCATGTTACTGCAACAACAGGTTCTACCGGCGCAGGACAAAGTTTAACGGAGACGAGTCATTTTTCATGGAGAAGCAATAATCAAAGTGCTTATAAAATTTTGGAACATCAACACGAAAAAGAAATTCTTGAATCTATTACTCAATTGCAAAGTTCCTTCACTAAACAATTAATATTCGTCCCACAAAGAGGGGCTTTTACAAGAGGAATTTATTCCGTATTACACATAAATGACAAGCATGATCTTGACGAAATAAAATTTCTTTATAAACAATTCTACAAAACTCATCCCTTTGTTCATTTAGCACCTTTTGATGTAGATGTAAAGCAAGTTGTAAATACCAATAATTGCTTTTTGAACATTTACCAACAAAAAGATCATTTGGTAATTGTTTCGGCTATTGATAATATGATCAAAGGCGCAGCGGGACAAGCCATACAAAATATGAATCTCATGTTCAATTTAAACGAAACAACAGGATTAAACTTAAAACCATCAACATACTAAAATAATAGGCATGTCGTCCATCGACTACGCTCAGGATGACAGCGCTAGAGTGTCACACTGAGCGTAGTCGAAGTGCGACACAAAGAAATAAAAAACAAAACTAAATATGAAAACATTCAACGTATACCCATTACTGCCCATCACGCCTGTAAAAGCACAGGGTTCGTATCTGTGGGGTCAAAACAATAAAAAATATTTGGACCTTTATGGCGGTCATGCTGTAATTTCTATTGGGCATAGTCACCCACATTATGTTCAAAAAATAACCGAGCAATTAAATAAGATCGCCTTTTATTCTAATTCTGTAC
>JAHEYC010000004.1:54557-78067 GCA_023251775.1 Sphingobacteriaceae bacterium
TACAGTTTGTTTTTAAGCAACTCCGGTGCAGAAGCAAACGAAAATGCATTGAAGCTCGCTTCTTTTCATAATGGAAGAAAAAAAATAATTGCCTTTGACAAAAGTTTCCATGGAAGAACATCATTGGCAGTTGCAGCAACAAATGATACAAGCATTCAGGCAAAAGTGAATGAACATGAAGTTATCTTCCTTCCTTTAAATGATAGCCAAAGATTTCTTGAAACAATTAATGATTCCATTTGCGCCGTCATCATTGAAGGAATTCAAGGTGTTGGCGGAATAAATATTCCTACAATAGAATTTTTGAACCTCCTCAGAAAAAAATGCTACGAACATGGCGTTGTTTTAATTCTTGATGAAGTTCAATCGGGTTATGGAAGATCTGGCAAATTTTTTGCGCATCAATATGCACTTATCAATCCTGATATTATTACCGTTGCAAAAGGGATGGGAAATGGCTTTCCGGTTGCGGGCACATTGATAGCCCCATATTTTGAAAGTAAATTCGGAATGCTGGGTACAACCTTCGGCGGAAATCATTTGGCTTGCGCCGCTTCTATTGCGGTATTAGACGTGATCAAACATGAGAATTTGATCGAAAGATCATTTGAAGTTGGAGAAAAATGGATGCACTATTTAAAAACACTTGCAGGCGTAAAAGAAGTAAGAGGAAAAGGATTAATGATAGGAATTGAATTTGAATTTCCAATTGCCGACCTCAAGAATTCGCTCACTAATGAATTTAATATATTAGTTGGAACGGCGTCCAATAAAAACATTATAAGACTCTTGCCGGCTTTAAATGTAAAACAAGAGGATATCACAATTTTTAATAAAGCACTCGGACAAATTTTATCTAACCAATTAAAACTCGCTTAGAAATGCAACATTTTACAACTGTATACGATGTAAAAGATCCGCTTCAATTAATTAATGAGGCTATTGATCTTAAGTCATCACCCTACTCTTTTTCCAATTTAGGAAAAAATAAAACTTTGGGATTGATATTTTTAAATCCAAGCTTAAGAACACGGCTTAGCACTCAAAAAGCAGCTAAAATGTTGGGTATGGAAGTGTTGATGATGAATATGGACAAAGAAACTTGGGCTATTGAATGGAATGATGATTTTGTGATGAATGGCTCAACCGTTGAACATATAAAAGATGCGGCGGCAGTTTTAGGTTCGTATTGCGATATTATTGGAATAAGATGTTTTCCCTCGCTAACAGATAAAAAATTAGATTATACAGAAAAATTATTAGTTCAACTCATGAAGTATTGCAATGTTCCTGTTATAAGTCTTGAATCTGCAACGCTACACCCTTTGCAAAGTTTAGCAGATGCAATAACCATAAAAGAAAATTGGAATTCAACTTACAAACCAAAAGTCGTACTAACCTGGGCACCACATATAAAAGCTTTACCACAAGCCGTTGCCAATTCGTTTTCAGAATGGATGACAAAAATGGATGTTGATCTTACCATCACTCATCCTAAGGGCTACGAATTATGTGAGGATTTTACAAAAGGTACAGCTATTGAATACGATCAAGAAAAAGCTTTACAAAATGCTGATTTTGTTTATGTGAAGAACTGGTCTTCATATAATGATTATGGCAAAACACCGCAAGTAAACGAAAATTGGATGATGGATCTTGAAAAATATAAATTAACTAATATGGCAGGCATTATGCATTGTTTACCTGTGAGAAGAGAAGTTGAACTTAGCAGTAAATTAATTGATCATCCAAATAGTTTGGTGCAGAAGCAAGCTGCTAATAGAGTTTTCGCCGCACAAGTTGTAATAAAGAACTTGCTTACGACACTAAATTTCAAACAAAAAAACAATGTTGAACAATTAGAGACCGAGAACGTATGAAAGACTTAACCATCGTAAAAATAGGAGGAAACATCATTGACAATGAAAAAGAATTGAATAAATTCCTTATTTCATTTTCAAAGATCAAAACAGCTAAACTACTTGTTCATGGTGGCGGAAAATTAGCGACCGAACTTTCTACTAAATTGGGAATTGAAACCAAAATGGTAGAAGGAAGGAGAATTACAGACAATGAAACGCTAAAGATCGCAACCATGGTTTACGCCGGCTTAATAAATAAATCAATTGTAGCAAAGCTAAACAGTCATCAAACATTTGCCATTGGTTTATGTGGAGCAGATGTTTCACTGATTCCTTCGCAAAAAAGAAACAAAGGGAATATTGATTATGGATTTGTGGGAGATGTAATTTCTAAAAAGATAAATGTTGCATTTTTGAAATTACTCCTTGATAAAAATATCAGTCCCGTAGTAGCACCAATTACAAGTACATCAAAAGGACAACTATTGAACACAAACGCCGATACCATTGCTTCTGCTTTAGCTTCGGAGCTAGGAAAATATTATAAAGTGAAATTTATTTATTGTTTTGAGAAGGAAGGTGTGTTAAACGGGAACAAAGTGATAAAAGAGTTAAACGAAAGAACCTATAAAGAATTAAAACAAACGGAAGTAATAAAAGACGGAATGATACCGAAATTGGATAATGCTTTCATGGCCCTAGAAAAAGGTGTGAATAAAATTACCATTGGAAAAGCAAATGAATTAAATAAATTATTAAAACAACATGCAGGAACAAGTATTACAAAATAAAACACAAGAGGGTCTTTATCAAAATACCATTTCGCTTCTTTGTCAGCTAATTGAGACAACTAGTTTTAGCAAAGAAGAACAGGTAACAGCCTTTATTCTTGAAGAATATTTTAAAGAAAGAAATATTCCGGCTAAAAGATATTTAAACAATGTTTGGGTCAAGAATAAATTCTATGACCAAAATAAGCCTACTATTTTATTGAACTCTCATCACGATACGGTGAAACCAAATAAAGGATATACTCTCGATCCATTTTCAGCAACACAAAAAGATGGTAAACTCTTTGGACTTGGAAGTAATGATGCGGGAGGAGCTCTAGTTTCGCTAATAGCAACGTTCTTGCACTTTTATGAAAGACCCGATCTTAACTACAATATTATTTTTGCTGCAAGTGCCGAAGAAGAAATTTCGGGAGCAAACGGTATCGAAGCCTTACTGCCTCATCTTGGTAAAATTGAATTTGGAATTGTTGGTGAACCTACCTTAATGAATTTAGCCGTGGCCGAAAAAGGCTTAATGGTTTTGGATTGTAATAATTATGGAACAGCAGGACACGCAGCAAGAGAAGAAGGTGATAATGCTATTTATCATTCGCTAAAAGATATTGATTGGTTCAAAAATTACAAATTTAAAAAAGTGTCTCCTCTACTCGGTCCTGTAAAGATGAGTGTTACAAGCATTGAAACAGAGAATAAAGCGCATAATATGGTTCCTTCGCAATGCAAATTTGTAGTTGATATTAGAATAAATGAATTATACACCTTCGAGGAGATCCTTTCTGAAATAAAACAACACGTGACCTGCGAATTCAAACCAAGAAGTTTAAGAATGCGTTCTTCATCCATTTCATTGGAACATCCCTTGGTAAAAAGCGGACTTAAATTAGGAAGATCCTATTATGGTTCTCCAACTACAAGCGATAAAGCATTGATGAATTTTCCAACTTTAAAAATTGGTCCGGGTGATAGCGCCCGAAGCCACACGGCCGATGAATTTATTTATTTGAATGAAATTGAAGAAGGGATAGAATTGTATATAAAAATGATTGAACAAATTGTCAAGATCACAAATTAAACAGATCCAAATTTGCAATCTGCAATTTGTAATATGAAATTAATAGAAAACATGAAAACAAAACTCTGGGAAAAAGAAAGTAAAACCGATGCCCTCATCGAAAAATTTACTATTGGTAATGATCAAAGTTTAGATCTGCTTATTGCTCCATTTGATGTCATCGCCTCAAAAGCGCATGCAAAAATGCTAGGCAAAGTTGGTTTGATAACTGATCAAGAATGCGGTCAGCTTTTGCAAGGGCTTAATGAGATCGAAATTCTTTTGCATGACGGAAAATTCCAAATTGAAGAAGGTGTGGAAGATATTCACTCGCAAATTGAATTCTATCTTACCAAAAAATATGGAGATACAGGAAAAAAGATCCATACCGCAAGATCAAGGAACGATCAGGTTTTAACGGCCATTAAATTGTATCTGAAACACGAATTGGGAGAAGTTACCGTAAAAACAAAACAACTCATTCAATTATTTTATGAATTGAGCCAAAAACACAATGGTATTCTGCTTCCCGGCTATACCCATTTTCAAATTGCTATGCCCTCTTCGTTCGATCTTTGGTTAAGCGCGTATGCCGAAAGTTTGGAAGATGATATGGAATTAGTGAAGGCTGCATATAAAATTTGTGATAAAAATCCCTTAGGCAGTGGCGCAGGTTATGGAAGTTCATTTCCGATCGACAGAGAATTTACCACAAAAGAAATGGACTTTGCTACATTGAACAAAAGCTCGGTGTATGCACAAATGACCAGAGGAAAATCGGAAAAAGTTGCAGCTATTGCTCTTTCTTCTATTGCACACACCATTTCAAAATTCTCATACGATGTATGTTTGTATTTATGCCAGAACTTTGGTTTTATTTCTTTTCCCGAAAATTTAACCACAGGAAGCAGTATCATGCCTCATAAAAAAAATCCTGACGTATTTGAATTACTGAGAGCAAAATGCAATATACTACAAGGTTTACCAAATCAATTGACACTTCTAACCAATAATTTGCCAAGCGGTTATCACAGAGATATGCAACTCACAAAAGAATTGATATTCCCTGCATTTACAACAATGAGGGAGTGTATGGATGTTTTACTCCATGTTCTTCCGCAACTACAAGTGAATGAGAATTGCATAAATGACAAAAAATACGAACATTGCTTTAGCGTTGAAGAAGTAAATAAATTAGTATTAAGTGGTATTTCTTTTAGAGATGCGTACCAAATTGTTGTCGGAAAAATAAAAAATAATGATCTTGATCCCGAAAGGTCAATTGATCATTCACATATTGGAAGTATAGGGAATTAATTTTTGGAACTTTCTACCAATCCAACTGCTTCTTCCGGGGTAAGAACAGAAATTTTACTTAGTTTATAATCTGAAATATTTCGTGTTATTATTGCATCAAGCTTCTTGTTTGTCTTAGAAGTAAAATATTGAATTGCGTCTTCAAAATCTTTAAATTCTGATTCAAGAGCATTTTTTATTGCTTCCTTGGTGGTGTCAATAGTTTCTGTTAATGATTCTAATTCTTTCAAGATCTTTATCGTTTCTTTATGGGAAGTTAATTTTCTAACAATATAATATGTGTTATTATAAGAAACAGCAGTTAAATAGAGTTTTACTTTCCCCTTTTCAGAATTATCAAAAAGTTTGGCAGCCACTAACGAAAACGGCCTACGATCAGTTAAAAGATCTATAACAACATTTGTGTCCAAAAGAAAATGCTTCATTTAGAATACTTCTTACTTAATGCACTTTGTAATTCCTTTTTATAATCAAACCCTTTAGGTACTTTAACCGACCCAAGAAGCTTTTTTATAGTTGGAGAAAGCTCATCTTTATCTTTGTCCTTTTGAACCAAAGTTTTTAAATAATTTTCTATTAAGTCAGAAAGGCTTCTGCCTTTTTTATTGGCATATGCTTTCGCCAATTCGATAATATCCTTCTCAACGGTGAGTGTTAATTTGGTTGTCATACACGTGTGATTTAATATACAAATATACGTATAATAATTAAACTATCAAAATCTATTTAAAAGGGGAAAATACTTAGGTATGGCTATTATTTCGCCTCCTCTATCAACGTAACAATACCCACCGTATTTATATTGAGGGTGTATTTATGCTTACCGCTAGGAACATCTATCGATCCAGGAACATCTCCGGTAATGTCTGATTTACCTTTTGGGATATCTTTATACTCTGTGGTTTTTACAGAAGCAACCGAACCAAAATCGGCCGGACCAACTTTTACAGAAAGGGGCGTTGCATAATTATTTCTCACGCGAATTTGACGACGGTGCTTAAAACAACTCGAAGAGCTAAAAATAAAAGTAAAGCTTAAAAAAAGTAAAACTATCTTACGTATGTTCATCACGAATAAAGATAATGATTTTTTCGGAAAGATTCACCCTATAGTTGCGGGGTATGCGTCTCAAACAGATTGCTTCACTCCTACTTTTACCAATGAAGCAACAAATTGATCAAAAAGGTAACGCGAATCGTGCGGACCGGGACATGCCTCCGGATGATATTGCACCGAGAACACCGCTTTATCTTTTAAACGAATGCCTTCAATGGTCTTATCATTTAAATTCACATGTGTGATCTCAATATTTTTATTTTTTGCAATATCTTCTGCATTCACACTAAAGCCGTGATTTTGTGAAGTAATTTCACTTTTACCACTCACTAAATTTTGTACCGGATGATTGATGCCGCGATGACCTGCATGCATTTTATACGTTGAAATTCCTTGCGATTGCGCCAAAATTTGATGTCCCAAACAAATTCCAAATACAGGTTTTCCCGAACCAACAATTTGTTTAACCAATTCAGTTTCCTCTTTCATTACGCCTGGATCACCGGGACCATTACTCAACATAAATCCATCGGGACTAAATTCCAACATTTCCTTCAACGAGGTTTTCATTGGGAAAACCTTCAAATAACATCCTCTTTCGGCAAGTGAACGTAAAATATTTTTCTTTGTACCAAAATCAACAACCGCTACTTTATGTTTAGATTTTGGATCACCAAATGTAAAAGCTTCTTTTGTGCTCACTTTCGAAGATAATTCCAAACCTTCCATCGATGGAACTTTTGCTAATTTCTCTTTTAAAATTTTAATATCGCTAATGTCCGACGAAATAATACAATTCATTGCACCTTTCGATCTTACATATCTCACCAAAGCCCGTGTATCAATATCGCTAATGGCCACAATTTTATTTCTTTCAAAATAACTTTGTAAACTTTCGGTAGCGCGCGGACGAGAAAATCCTTTATTGAATTTTTTGCAGATCATTCCCGAAATTTTCACCGAATCACTCTCCACTTCATTGGTCTCAACCCCATAATTCCCAATATGAGCGTTATTCATAATAATGACCTGTCCGTAATACGATGGATCTGTAAAAATTTCCTGATAACCGGTCATTCCGGTATTAAAACATATCTCTCCCGTTGTAGTGCCAATGGCTCCGGCAGCCCTTCCCTCAAATACTTTCCCGTCTTCTAAAAGTAAAATTGCTTTGGGGGTAACTTGGTATTTTAGTTGCATGTGTTTATATAATATTCCGGGGTGTGAAGTTCAGAATTATTTAGCAAAAAACGCACTTCATGTTAATAGGTTTTAATAAATACAAGGCCCTGACAGCCTCATTTAGAGGCCCAAAGGGCCATAATTTGAATTTCAGCTAAAAATTACGTAGTTTTGTCCGAATTTTAAATCTAAAATTCAACTCCTATGGCATCTCACTATTTAACTGAGAAGTTTGTCCCCGAGGGATTAACTTACGATGACGTTCTATTAGTTCCGGGCTATTCGGAAATACTTCCACGCGAAGTCAATATTGGTTCGCATTTTTCAAAAAATATTGTTGTGAACACTCCAATTGTTTCGGCCGCAATGGATACGGTTACCGAACATAAATTGGCCATTGCCATTGCGCAAGAAGGCGGAATTGGTGTATTGCATAAAAATATGTCCATTGAAGAACAGGCCATGCAAGTTCGTAAAGTAAAACGCAGCGAAAGCGGAATGATCCTAGATCCTATTACTTTAAAAGATAAAGCTACCATTGGCGATGCACTTGCCATTATGAAAGAACATAAAATTGGCGGCATTCCTGTAGTTGATAAACAAAATAAACTCATTGGCATTGTTACCAACCGCGATCTTCGTTTTGAAAAGAATATGAAAAAACCGGTCATTCAAATTATGACCAAGCGCAAGGAGATCATTACGGCTCAAAACGGAATTAACTTAAAACAAGCCGAAGAAATTTTACAAAAAAATAAGATCGAAAAACTTCCCATTCTTGATAAAAAAGATAAGTTAGTTGGTTTGATCACATATAAAGATATTATCAAAATAAAAGTAAATCCAAATGCTGCCAAAGATAAAATGGGACGGTTGCGCGTTGCGGCGGCTGTGGGTGTTACCGCAGATACAATGGAGCGTGTGGATGCTTTGGTGAATGCAGGAGTTGATGCAATAATAATTGATACGGCTCACGGACATAGCAAAGGCGTTATTGAAAAATTAAAAGAGGTAAAACGGAAATATAAGACCATTGATGTTATTGTTGGAA
The DNA here is from genome assembly GCA_023251775.1 of Sphingobacteriaceae bacterium. GTDB lineage: Bacteria > Bacteroidota > Bacteroidia > B-17B0 > Aurantibacillaceae > Aurantibacillus. The sequence continues at coordinate 62,871 of JAHEYC010000004.1, forward strand.
ATATTGCCACAGGTAAAGCGGCTTTGGATCTTTATAAAGCAGGCGCCGATGGAGTAAAGGTTGGAATTGGTCCCGGTTCTATTTGCACAACGCGAATTATTGCAGGCGTTGGTGTTCCGCAATTATCGGCCATTTTAGAAGTAACAGAAGCTTTGAAAGGAAAAAATTGTCCGGTAATTGCCGATGGTGGAATTCGTTTTACAGGAGATATTGTAAAAGCACTTGCTGCTGGCGCAAGCACAGTAATGATGGGCGGAATGTTTGCGGGAACAGAAGAAAGTCCGGGTGAGACCATTATTTTTGAAGGACGTAAATTTAAATCGTATCGCGGAATGGGTTCACTTGAGGCCATGCAAAAAGGAAGTAAGGATCGTTATTTTCAAGATGCGGAAGATGATATTAAAAAATTAGTCCCTGAAGGAATTAGCGGAAGAGTTCCATACAAAGGTTCTTTATCAGAGATCGTTTACCAATTAATTGGTGGATTACGTGCAGGTATGGGATACACAGGCGCAAAAAATATTTTAAAATTACAAGAAGCAAAATTCATTCGCATTACTGCGGCAGGTGTAAAAGAAAGTCACCCGCACGATGTGGTGATCACGCGTGAGGCGCCGAATTATAGTCGTTAATTATGAATTTAACTCCTCTAAACTTTCAAAACTGTTTAACTTTCCAACTTAAGGCATGATCCTCCCAATAGTAGTATACGGCGATCCGGTTCTAAGAAAGATCGCCGAAAATATAGATAAAAATTATCCTGATCTAGAAAAATTGATCAAGGATATGCATGATACAATGTATGAGGCAAGCGGTGTAGGTTTAGCTGCTCCTCAAGTTGGGAAAGCCATTCGTTTATTTATTGTAGATACCGAACCTTTTGTAAGTGATGAGGATGATGAAGATTATGACGAGAATGAATTTACCCCTGCCGAACGAAAACAATTAAAATCGTTCAAAAAAATATTCATCAATGCGCGAATTATAAATGAAGAGGGTGAACCATGGAAATTCAAAGAAGGTTGTTTAAGCATTCCTAAGATCCGCGAAGAAGTTTCTCGACAAGAAAAAGTTACCATTGAATTCTGCGATGAGAATTTTAAAAAACATACCGAAACTTACGATGGATTAATTGCCCGCGTTATTCAACACGAATACGATCACATACAAGGCGTTTTATTCACAGATAAGATCAGTCCTTTCATTCGTAAACTCATTGCGGGTAAACTTACCGATATTAGCAAGGGAAAAATAAGTGCAGATTACAAAACAAAAGTTTATATCCCCAAAAAATAATGAAAGCATTTATTATTTCCTCTACTCTACTTTTTTTACTTGGATGTAATTCTTCTACCGATCAACAAAAACAAAATGATCTTATTGCAAAAGACAGCGCAAAAATTGTTGTTGATACCCCCGCTACAAAAGATTGCGCGGTACTTTACAAAAACGCTAGAGCTTGCGACAGCATCATTCTTTTACAAACCGAAGTTGATCAGGCACTAGCTACCAAAACTATTCGCGCATTTACCGATTTTGCCTTTTACTGTGAGAGCGATAGTTTGAGTCCTATTTTTTTGGTAAAAACAGCGCAAATTGCCATGGCAATCAATAATGCCAACCAAGCCAAAGTTGTGTTGGATCGCTGCATCAGTAATTATCCGAAATTCAAAAATAAACCTGCGGCCATGTTCATGCTCGCACAATTATACGATGAACAACACATGTTGAATAACGAAGAAGAAGCAAAAAGACTTTACGAAGCATTAATTTTTGAATATCCAAAAAGCGATTGGGCAACAAATGCAAAGTCGGCCATAAAACTTCTGGGAAAATCCGATGAACAGATCGTAAAAGATTTTAGTAAGGGGAAATAAAGCTCCATATATGTTCGTAGGAAAAAAGAAGGCTTAAGTTTCAATACTTATGCTTTTCTGAATAAAGACCTATTATTCATCGTAGCTTTTTAACCTCACTTTCGAAAAAAAGACGAAATTTTAACAAAAACCAGCCTTTTTTGACCAATTTTAGTGACATGGGCCTGTTTAAAGCTAGTTCATTAAACTTCAGTGTATTTTTATTATCTTAGTTAAAATTTTATTGCATTCTATATATCTAAAAACACAATCCATAGTCCATGAAAAAATTTACTCTTTCTTTCTACCTTATTATCTTATCTTTTGGTTTTACCAGCGCACAGGTTTTAACCTATAAAGATGTAGCTCCCATTTTTTACAAGCGTTGTACAAGTTGCCATCACACAGGCGCACATCCATTACCTTGGATGAATTATACCCAAACAAATCTTAGCAAAGCACTTATTCAATTCGATCTTAGTAATAATATCATGCCACCTTGGAAAGCAGATACAATGTATACGCGTTTTCAACACGAGCGTTTAATAAGCGCTCCTGAAAAAGCAGCCATATTAAATTGGATCGCCACCGGCGCTACAAAAGGAGATACAACACAAGCTCCGCCTGCACCGAGTTATCCTAAAAAATATCAATTAGCCGGAAATTCTGATCTCGACATTGTTATTCCAACCTTTACAAGTTTTGCCACCAGCAGTGATATTTATGTTTGCTTCTCTGTTCCTTCGGGTTTAACTCAAGATCGCATTGTTCGTGCTTACGAAGTTGTTCCAGGTAATCCTTCTTATGTTCATCATGCAGTTATTCAGGCCGACACTACCGGCGCATACAATAGTGATCTTAGCGGAGGTTGTTTTAGTGTTCCCGGAAATTTGGCTTTAGGAAGTTGGGCGCCCGGTTCAAAGGCAATTATTTTCCCTAGTCATGGTGCTTTAAAAACAGGTATTTATCTCAAGGCGGGTTCTAAAGTTATTCTTCAATTACATTATCCCGCAGGATCTAGTGGTCAAGTAGATAGTACAAAGATCCGTCTTTACTTCTATCCTCCGGGAGAAACAGGTGTTCGCCGACTTATCACATCAACACCCTTACAAAACTGGGGTTTAAATATTCCTGCCAATACAACTCAAACCTTTACCGCGCAGTATATAGCGCCTGCACAAGGATTGTCTATGTACGGTGTATTTCCACATTCTCATAAGATCGCAAAAAGCATGTTGCTTTATGCTTATAACCCGGGCATAGATACCATTCCTATGATCCGAATAAATGATTGGGATTTTGGGTGGCAAGATTTTTATTTGTACAAGAATCTTTTAAAGATCCCGGGCGGTTATCGCGTGTTCACAAAACATATATTTAATAATACAACATCTAATCCTAATGCTCCCATCCCTCTTGCGAATGTATCTGCCGGTCCATTTACCGGAAATGAAATGCTTTTCGACGGGGTAATGACGCTTGCTTACCAGCCAGGCGATGAGCTTATTGATGTACAAGCCATAATTGATTCGGATACACTATTCGCAAATAATGTAAAACCAAATTCTTTGTCAACCATAAATGTAAAAGCCATTGCTTTCCCTAATCCATTTACTAATGATATCACAATTAGATATGCCATCAACATGGATAGTCCTGTGAAGATCATTATTACAGATGTTCTCGGAAAACAAATTGCGGTTTACGATCAAGGAAAAAAAGAAAGAGGATCGCATGAGTTTGTTTGGAATAGCAAAAGCAAAAACGGACAAGTCGTACCAAGCGGTGTTTATTTTTACACGCTAAAGGCAGGGGATCAAATTTTCAAAGATAAGATCATTAAACAAGAATAAATTTAATCCCGACTTAAGCGTCGGGATTTTTTCATTATTTAAATTCAATACCATGAGATCAATTTTAGTTGCGTTCGTGTTTTTCCTTTACTTAGGAAATTTAATTTCTCAAAACTCAACACCAATTGTAGATAATGAGCCTGTGATGAAATATCACAAGGTGAAATTACAAGGTGATAAGAATTTAGCATATCAATTACTTCAATTGGGTATCACCATCGATCATGCCGAAGTTTCGGAAGGAAATATCACCACCGAGATCTCTGATGCTGAAGTTGCTGTTTTAAAGAAGAACAAAATAAACTACACAGTTCTTATTGAGGATATGGCAAAATTTTATGAGGAGCGCATATTAAATGAATATAAAAATAAAACAAACTCTGCAGTTGGTGTTTGCAATGCACCAAATGTAAATAAACCAACATGGTTTCATCTTGGTAGCATGGGTGGATTTTTTACATTCGCACAAATGGAAGCAATTTTGGATAGTATGAATTTACTTTATCCGAATTTGATCACGGTAAAGGCTGCTATGTCGCCTCCTTTAAAAAGTATTCAAAATCGTGATCTTTGGTATGTGAAGATCTCTGATAATCCTACTGTTGATGAAAATGAGCCTGAACTTCTTTACAGTGCAGTTCATCATGCCCGCGAACCGGAATCCATGTCGCAACTTATTTTTTACATGTATTATTTATTGGAGAATTACAATACGAATCCCGACATAAAATTTTTAGTGGATAATACAGAGATGTTCTTTGTTCCGTGTTTAAATCCTGATGGATACGTGTACAATCAAACCACAAACCCAAATGGCGGAGGAATGTGGCGTAAGAACCGCAGAAATAATGGCGGAAGTTTTGGAGTTGACCTAAATAGGAATTACGGTTATTTCTGGGGTTATGATAATATTGGATCATCAAATACACCAACTTCTGATACCTATAGAGGAACTGCAGGTTTTTCGGAACCAGAAACACAAGCTATGCGTAATTTTTGTAATACGCATACATTTGTTACGGCACTTAATGCGCATACGTATGGAAATTTATTGATCTATCCTTGGGGATATTTGCCAAGTTTCTACACACCCGATTCGGCAACCTTTGTGAATTGGAGTACGCTGCTTACCGAATCTTCGCGTTTTTTATATGGCACCGGCGATCAAACAGTGAATTATGTTACCAATGGTGATTCGGATGATTGGATGTATGGTGAACAAGCAAGTAAACCAAAAATTCTTTCCATGACACCCGAAGCAGGTTCAGCTACCGATGGTTTTTGGCCGGCTTCTTCGCGCATCATCGATATAAGTAAAGTTACGCTTCATCAAAATATTACTTTAGCAAAACTGGTAACAAATTACGCTGTAGTGCGCGACGATCAAGATTGGTTTGTAAGCGGTCCGGGTTATATTAAATACAATATTCAACGCTTGGGAATGCAAATGGGAAATTTTACCGTTTCTATTTTACCGGTTGGTTATGGAATTGGAACAACAGGAAGTCCTAAAGTTTATACAGCGGCAACTTTTACGCTTAACCAAACAATTAAAGATTCTATTTCGTTTACACTTTCAGGATTCATTAATCAAGCACAGTATGTAAAATATGCTATTGCTATTAATAATGGTATTTACACACACTACGACACGCTAACAAAAATGTTTGGTACGCCTGTTATTGTTTTAAATGAGCAGGGAAATTCAACAACAAATTGGAATAATGGCGGATGGTCTACTTCAAGCACAAAGTTCAAATCTCCTCCTTCAAGTATTACCGATAGTCCGTTCGGGAATTATACACCAAACTCAAATATGAATTGTGCTTTGATCACTCCACTCAATTTATCGGGAGCAACTTATGCGCACATGCAATATTATACACGCTTCCAACTCGAAAAAAATTATGATCTGGTAAAGATCATGGGCAGCACTAATGGCGGAAGTTCTTGGTTCGCTATTTGCGCGCCGCACGAAACTTCTCCTGCATCGTTTGGAGGAACAGATCCTTTATACGACGGTTTGCAAGACGGTTGGGTAAAAGAAGAAGTTGATATGAGTAATTATGTAGGACAAAATCTTTTATTAAGTTTTAATTTAACGTCGGATGCAGGTCTAGAATTGGATGGATTTTATTTTGATGACCTTTTAGTAAGAAAGATAACTGCGACATCAACAAACCTAAAACAAATAAATGTAGATGGTGAATTGGTGATATATCCTAATCCAAGTAATGGCGAATTAAAAGTAAAAAATACTTCAGGTGCAGAATATGAAATTAGAATTTTAAATAATCTTGGACAGGAAGTTGTAAGTGCAATACATATATCAAATTCTGATACAGAAAGAACAATTGATCTTTCGAAATATGCAGCGGGAGTTTATTTCGCACGTATTACCAAGAACGGAGAGACGTTTACGAAGAAGATCATACTTACTAAGTAACCCCCTTTTTAACCACAGAGGCCTCCGGCCTCACAGAGATTTCACAGAGGACACGAAGCTCACTTGACGCCTAATTAGCAAACACAGTTTTTTCTCTGAGACCTCTGTGAAACCTCTGTGAGATGCAAAGCATCTCTGTGGTTACTGCCTCTAATATCGGAACTAACTCGCCGCCATTTCCTTAATTGCTTTTACCAGCGAATCAAGTTCAGCAATAGTTGTATAAACATTTGGTGTGATCCTACATCCTTGCACTCCTTTTCCATCAATAGCCACTGTGTAAATTTTGTACTTATCCAAAAGTGTTTTGGCCATATCGGCAGGTTTCATTCCTTGTATTCCCACGTTTGCAATACCACAACAACGTTGCGCATCTTCGGGAGTATTAAGATTCACATTTTTAAGCGTACGTACTTGTTTTGTCCAATACGTTTGTAAATATTTCAAGCGTTCTTCTTTTCGTTTAGCCCCTATTCTATTATAATAATCAATAGCATTTTCAATAGCAAGATCGGTATGAACGGGAACTGTTCCTGTATGATTCAATCTACTGATGTCTCCTGCGTCTTTAGGACTTTCGGCGAACAGCGGCCACACTTTTGAGATATTATCTTTTTTTACATACAAAAATCCTGCGCCTAAAGGAACGCTTAGCCATTTGTGCAAACTGCAACCATAATAATCGCAATCAAGATCGCTCATTTTAAAACTCACATGTGCAAATGCATGCGCGCCGTCAACCATTACAGGAACACCTTTGCTATGCGCCATGTCGCAAATTTTTCTTACAGGTAAAATTTGTCCGGTGATATTGATCATGTGACAGATCATTAATAATTTTGTTTTTGGTGTAATAGCATTTGCATACAATTGCACGATCTCATCATCCGATTTTGGATGATTAGGAACGGAAACTATTTTATTGGTCATGCCGTAACGTTTACTTACTTGTGCAAACATATCCAACATAGCTCCGTAATCTTGATCTGCCATTACAGCTTCATCGCCTGCTTTCCAATCTATTCCCGAAATAATAAGATCCAGCGATTCAGTTGTGTTTCGTGTAATGACCAATTCTTCTTTTGTACAACCTGCTAACTCGGCTAATTTTCCTGCTATACGTTTTTTATTTTCATATTGAACTGTACGCATATAATAAGCGCCTTGCATATTTATATCGCTTACATGTTTTAAAAATATGTCTAATACTTCTTGCGGTTGAATACAGTAATAGCCATTTTCCAAATTGATATAATCGGGTTTTAATTTATATCCTTTTCGGATATTCATCCAAAAATCTTCATCAGAAGCTAATTTTTCTGCCGGCACGTTCGCAACAGAGTTCATTAATTCCTCTAATCCTTTAAAACCTGTAAGACCACCTATTCCTAAGAGTGAGCTCGTCTTTAAAAATGTCCGTTTATCCATTTTTCATCATTTTGTGATATAAATATAGTACTAAATATTACATTTACTAGATGCAAGATACAAACTCTTTACGCTCACTTTTCCTTATCGACAAGGAAATTGCGTTCTTGAATTTTGGTTCCTTTGGTGCAACTCCAAAACCCATCTTCGACGATTATCAAAAATGGCAGTTAGAGCTTGAACATGAACCTGCGCAATTTATTCAGGTAAATGGTCCGGTTTACATAAAACAAGCCCGAGAAGCCCTTGGAAAATACATCAATTGTGAAGGCGATGATCTGGTGTTCACAACTAATCCTTCTTATGCAGTGAACATCATTGCAAAAAGTATTGATCTAAAACCGGGTGATGAAGTACTGACCACTGACCTTGAATATGGCGCTTGCGAAAAAACATGGGACTATTATTGCGAGAAGAAAGGCGCAAAATTAGTTCGTCAACCTATAGAATTACCAATAAAAGACAAACAACATTTTATTGATGCTTTTTTTAAAGGTCTTACTTCCAAAACGCGTTTAGTTTATCTCTCGCAAATAACTAGTACGACTGCTTTAAAATTTCCAGTCCATAAAATTTGTGAATTAGCAAAACAAAAAGGGTTAATGACATTTGTTGATGGCGCTCATGTTCCCGGGCATGTTACTTTGGATCTTCAAAAATTAAAAGCAGATATTTTTACAGGCGCTTGTCATAAATGGATGATGACACCAAAGGGAAGTTCTTTCTTGTATGTAAAAAAAGAATTTCAAGATAGATTTGATCCCTTAATTATAAGTTGGGGATATAAAAGTGCTACGCCTTCGCATTCCAAATTTCAGGACTATCATCAAAGTCAGGGCACGCGAGATTTTTCGGCCTTCTTAACTATCCCTAAGTCAATTGAGTTCATGAAAGAACATCATTGGTGGGAAGTTTCAAAACAATGTCACCAAATGGTAATAGATAATGCGCCTCGCTTTTGTGAATTAGTTGGTTCAAAGCCTTTAGCTCCTCTTACAAGTGAATTCATAGGACAAATGTTCAGCATCCCAATAAAAACAAATGATCCCATGAAATTACAACGACATTTGTTTACCGAATATAAAATTGAGATCCCGGTAATGCCGCATGGAAATGCAACGTATTTACGTTATTCTATTAATGCCTTCAATACACAAAATGACCTTGACAGACTTTATAATGCCATGAAAGAAATAAAAACCAAAACAAACTTATTATCATGAAAAAAGTAATCACATCAAAAGACGCTCCTGCGCCAATCGGCCCTTACAGTCATGGCAACCTAGTTATTAATGGACAAATGTTATTTGTATCTGGTCAGGTTGGAAAAGATGCGATAACCGGCCAGATCGTAAAAGGAGATATTAAAGCTGAAACCCACAAAGTGATGGGGAATCTTTTAAGTATTTTAGATGAAGCGGGAATGAAATTTAAACACGTTGTAAAAACCACTATATTTTTAACTGATCTAAATGATTTTGGTGCCGTTAATGAAGTGTACGGATCATATTTTACGGGTGATTACCCGGCCAGAGAAACCGTTGAAGTAAGCCGATTGCCATTAGATGTTAATGTTGAAATTTCGGTAATTGCCGTTAAATATTGATAATCAGGGTTAAAAGACTCCAATTCGTTATCTTTTTTTGAAATCTTTTATGGAAAAAAGCTCCGAAATTATCTTAATTTTAGTGACTCTTTTATTTGCCATATGAAGAAACTATTTAGTCTATTTATCGCTCTTGCCTTTTCAGCAATTAATGCTCAAACAAACACCTGGGTATTAAAAGTGAACAGTACTGTTGAATACAGAAGTTTTGTTGTTAAGGGTGGCGTTTTGGAACCGGATGATAAGCCTTTAGGTGGCGCAAGTATTACCGTTTATAAAGGTGCTACTAAAGTATCGCAAATTACCAGTAACGGTAGTGGTGATTTTACGGCAGATATTCCTGCAGATGGCGATTATATTATGGAAGTTTCTTACAGTGGGTGTAATGCTAAACGATTCCTTTTCAATACAAGAGTGCCGGCCGACAAGTCAAGTGATAATTTTAAAGCCTCCATCGATATTCAAGGTGTGATCATGTCAAAACCGCTTTACAGTATTGATTATTCCGCTTTAAAGCAACCAATGACATTAATTTCATATTTACCCGGGAAGAAAAAGTTTGGAGATGATGAGAACTATACTTCTTCTTCTCTCGCAGCCTTATCAAATATCCGAAACAATGAATTGTCTCTTATAGAAAAATTCAATACCGCTATCAAAACAGGCGATGCTGCTTTGGCAAAAAATGATTGTCCGGTGGCAAAAGCAAATTTTGAAAAAGCCATTTCGTTATTACCCGATCAAACGTATCCAAAAGAAAGATTAGCTATTGCAGACAAATGCTTAAAAGAAAAAGAAGACGCCAAAGCAAAAGCGGATGCAGAAGCAGCGGCGAAAGCGAAAGCAGAAATGGAAGCCAAGATAGCGGCCAAAAAAGCAGAGGAAGAAGCAGCGGCGGCAAAAGCAAAAGCAGTTGCTGAAGCAGCAGCAAAGGCAAAAGCGGATGCAGAAGCAAAAGCCCAAGCGGAAGCAACGGCAAAAGCGAAGGCTGAAGCAGATGCGGCAGCTAAAGCAAAGGAAGCAGAGGCTGCAAAATTAGCAGCAGAAAAAGCAGCGAAGGAAAAAGCAGATGCGGAAGCTGCGGCAAAAGCTAAAGCAGATGCGGAAGCAGTAAAATTAGCAGCAGAAAAAGCAGCAAAAGAAAAAGCAGATGCAGAAGCAGCAGCGAAAGCTAAAGCAGATGCGGATGCAAAAGCCCAAGCAGAGGCTGCAGCAAAAGCAAAAGCTGAAGAAGCAAAATTAGCAGCCGAGAAAGCAGCCAAAGAAAAAGCAGATGCCGCAGCGGCAGCAAAAGCTAAAGCGGATGCGGATGCAGCGAAGTTAGCTGCGGAAAAAGCAGAAAAAGATAAAGCAGCCGCCGAAGCAGCAGCAAAAGCAAAAGCCGATGCAGAAGCTAAGGCGCAAGCAGCAGCAGAAGCCAAAGCACAAGCGGAAGCAGCGGCGGCAGCGAAAGCTAAAGAAGCTGAAGCTGCAAAATTAGCGGCTAAAGAAAAAGCAGATGCTGAAGCAGCAGCAAAAGCGAAGGCAGATGCGGAAGCAAAAGCTCAAGCTGAAGCTGCGGCGAAAGCAAAAGCGGAGGAAGCGAAATTGGCAGCTGAGAAAGCAGCAAAAGAAAAAGCAGATGCCGCAGCAGCAGCAAAAGCTAAAGCGGATGCTGAAGCGGCAAAATTAGCTGCAGAAAAAGCTGAGAAAGATAAAGCAGCGGCAGATGCTGCAGCCAAAGCAAAAGCTGATGCAGATGCGAAGACACAAGCGGAAGCAGCAGCAAAAGCTCAAGCAGATGCGGCAAAAGCAGAAGCTGCAAAATTAGCCGCTGAGAAAGCTGCGAAAGATAAAGCAGCCGCCGAAGCAGCAGCAAAAGCTAAAGCGGATGCAGAAGCAGCAGCGAAAGCAAAAGACGCAGAAGCTGCAAAATTAGCAGCTGAAAAAGCTGCAAAGGAAAAAGCAGAGGCTGATGCTAAGGCTAAAGCAGAAGCTGAAGCAAAAGGACAAGCAGAAGCAGCAAAATTTGCGGCTGAAAAAGCAGCAAAGGAAAAAGCCGCAGCCGAAGCAAAAGCGAAAGCGGATGCTGAAGCAGCAGCGAAAGCTAAAGCCGATGCAGACGCAGCAGCCAAAGCTAAAGCGGACGCTGACGCGAAAGCGCAAGCAGAAGCTGCCGCGAAAGCTAACGAAGAAGCTGCAAAATTAGCCGCTGAGAAAGCAGCAAAAGAAAAAGCAGATGCAGCTGCAGCAGCAAAAGCAGCGGCCGATGCTAAAATGAAAGCTAAAGAAGAAAAAGAAAGATTAGCTTCAGAAAAAGATGCAGCTAAGAAAAAAGCCGCAGAAGAAAAATTAGCAGCAGATAAAGCAGCAAAAGAAAAAGCGGATGCAGATGCAGCAGCAAAAGCTAAAGCAGATGCAGACGCAGCAAAATTAGCGGCAGAAAAAGCTGAAAAAGATAAACAAACTACAATAGTTCCAATAGATCCACAGGCAGGTGACCCAAATAATGTTGATCGCGGTGATTCTAAATATAAGATCCCTGCAGCATTAGGCGCCAATAAATATAAAGAAACCATTAAGCGTGCCGATGAACTTTTTAAAATGAAACGTTGGGCCGAAGCAAAAACGGCATACGAGGAAGCTTTGAAATATAAAGAGAATGATCCTTACGCTACTAGTAAACTAAGTCTAATCGAAAAACAGATCCCTAAATGATCATTCAACGACTTTTACTTTCGATATTACTTTTTACATCTGCATTTAGCGTATTGGCGCAAGACTGGACCTTAAAGTTGAAAAGCACTGTTCAATTAAGAACATGGACGCTTACAACTATGGCCGATAAGAAGGAGAGAAATATTGATGGGGCCAAGATCAGTTTAATGCAAGGTGATAAAGTACTCAGTGAAGTACAAAGTGATACGGAAGGAAATTTTGAATTAGAGATCCCGGGAAATGGAAATTTTCAGATATATGTATCTTATCCGGGTTGCAATGCAAAAAAATTCTATGTCTCAACAAAAAATGTTCCCGCTGAGGTAAGTGGACAAAAAGATAAACCTAATATTATTATTGGTGGATTTATGATGTCGAAACCCTTTAAAGGAATAGATTACCTTGGTTTGCAACAACCACTTTTAGCGGTGGAGTATAAAAATACAGGGTTTGATAAGGATAAAGAGATCTCTGACAAAGGTGTTCAGATCGTTCAAAATATAATGGATGCTGAAATGACACTGATCAATAAATTTTGTTTTCATACTAAAGCAGGAGATAACGCTCTGAATAAAAAGAATTATAAATTAGCAAAAGAATGCTATACAAAAGCTCTTGAACTTATTCCTAATGAAGATTACCCTAAAATAAAATTAGCCAGAGCCGAAGACGGGATCAAAGAAGAACAAGCTAAGAATGAGGCCTTAGCTCAAGAAAAAGCTGCTCAAATTGAAGCTCAAAAAATAGCGAATCAAAAAGCAATAGAAGAAAAAAAGAAAACGGAGAATGCTTCGTTTAATAAGCCTGCAAAAACCACTACAGTTTCGCCGGCATCCACAAGCAATAAGCAATCATCGCAAACAAATAGTGTTACTCCCGCTTCAACTGCAACCGCAGCTAGTTCGTCGAGCGCAGGATCGCAAACGGCAACCGCACCTGCCTCAAGCGATGATAAGAAAACTAAAACTAAACATACCATCAAGCCGGGTATTGGACCTAAATAAATTATATTTATAGTTTAATTCCTATAACGCAAACGTCGTCTACTTGTTCAAGATCACCTTTCCAATCCTCAAAAGTTCCTTTAAGTAATTCCTTTTGTTCTTTCATTGGCTTCATACTGTTGACCAATAATATTTCGTTGAGCTTTTTGTATTTAAATTTTTTCTTTTTTGGTCCGCCAAACTGATCGGCAAATCCATCGGTGTATAAAAACAAACGATCACCTTTTTGAACATCGATGCTATAGTTTTTAAATGGCTCATCCCTTACTCCCATTCCAACCGGCATTTTATCCGCTGCTAATTCTTCCAATACGCCATTCCTAACTAAAATTGGTCCGTTGTGCGCCGAAACATACGAGATCTTATTTGCCTTTTTATCTACGCATAATAAGATCCCATCAAATCCATCACGCTGTCCTTCCATGCTCACAATAAGACGTTTTCTTACATATTCAAATACTTCGTTTGGTTCGGTGATGTTTTTTTCATTGATAGCCTCACTTAACGAACCGATACTTAATAAACTCATAAAAGCTCCCGGCACACCATGTCCTGTACAATCACAAACCGCCAAATAAAATTTCCCGTCTTTTTTTGTAGCCCAATAAAAATCGCCACTCACAATATCTTTAGGATTGAAGAAAACAAAATGATCCGAAAAATTCTCTTTTAAAAATTCATCATGCGCCAAAAGGGAATATTGAATGCGTTTGGCATAATTCATCGAATCAATGATCTCTCTTTGTTTTTCTTCGATGATAAGTTTCTTGCTTTCCACTTCTTCCTTTTGGATAGAGATTATTTGATTGGCCTTTTGCTTTTCGGCATAACGTCTATACGTCATAAATGCAATTACAATTAGTAAAAGAACACCGATCCCTAAAGAGTAACCTATTATAGTACTTTGCTTTAATTTCAGATCCTTTCGTTCAATATCAGATTTTTGCAATTCAATTTCTTTCATTTGTCGGTCGTTCTGATATCGGGCTTCTGCTTCCAACATCTGCGCATTTGATTCCAGTGTAAATAACGAATCCTTTATGGCGACATAACGCTTCATACATAAATATGCATCGATCGCTTTTTTATTCGAGATCAAAACTCTTGCTTTTGTATTAAGGAAATGTAAATATTCCTTGTTAAGTACCTTTGGCATCTTTGCTTCCGCTTTTTTTATGACCACCATAGCCAAACCATCTTTTTCAAAATCGGTAAGTGCATCGGCAACCGACAAATAAATTTGTATGCTATAAATATTGTATGGTAAGCTATCGATGATGCGAAGAGACTTCAAGTAATAAGTTTGCGACATATTTCTTGAGATAAGATCATTGTTAACCTCAAACACCTCGCTATATGCCATTCCAATATTATTAATGGCGCCAGCGTAACTGGCCATATCGCCCTTTTTTAGATCTATTGCCGCACTTTCTTCATAATAATCAATAGCCTTTTTATAATTCTTCTCGTCCCAACAAATTGCACCAAGATTATTAAGGATATCCGACAAAAAGATCTCGTTCTTCACTAGCTTACATTTTCCCATGGCCTTTATCCAATATTCCTTAGCCATTTTTTTGTTGTAGTTATAATAGAACATCTGTCCAATGTTATTGTAAACTTGGGCCAAAAGTGTGTCGTTCTTTATACTTTCATAATACTTAGCCGCTAAAAAATAATGATCTAGTGCTTTTCTGAAATTAGTCTTATTGAAGTATGCAAACCCAATTAAACGATCGGCTTTGGCATGCAAACGTTTATTACTTGTTGCAGTGAATATCATTTTTGCGTAATGGATAGAACTATCAAATTCGTTCTTCGAAAATGTATTACTAATATTCACTAATAGTTGGGCTGCAGCTTCGGTGCCTTTCTTTTTTGCGTATTCGGCTTTTAACGAATCCATGTTCATCTGACCAAAAGCCAAACAGGATATAAAAAAGAATAGAAAAGTTATTTGATAACGCAACATAAGTGCTTAGTACGTTCAGTTTGTAAAAATTGAGTTTGGACCATTATATTCATCAATCAAAATAAGTATAATATACTAGAGAAGAAAATTATTTGAAGTAAAATGTGCGTTTTAGCGCTTAAATGACGGACTTTTTTGTTCCATAATTTAATTTTTTAGACCAACCATTGTAACCTTTCGGCTAAGTTTACTTATACCTGTGGTGTTGATTGAACACCTAAATAATTAGTTATATTTGTATATGAAGATAAAACAAACTATTGGTTCATTGATTTTTGTTGTTTTAATGGCAAATGTATCCATTGCTCAAAAATTAAAACCAACCGACAAGTTAG
>JAHEYC010000071.1 GCA_023251775.1 Sphingobacteriaceae bacterium
TGCGTAAATGATATAATACCTTTTATTCGCGGATCATGAAAAGTATAACCTGCTACTAAAGCAATTTGTCCGCCCGCGGAACGACCCAATAAAACAAAATTATTAGTGTCAATATGTAATTCCTCTGCGTGTTGCGTTAAATAATTGAGCACATCTTTTGTGTCTTCTATTGGAGCAGGGAATTTATATTTTGGCGCCAAGCGATAATTCATCGCGGCAACATTATAACCTCTATGTACCAAATAACTATTCAGATCCGATAATTGTTTGCTGTCTCCTTCTTTCCAAGAGCCGCCGTGAATAACGATCACGCAAGGTAATTTATCCTTTGTGAACGCAGGATAATAATCAATATTCAGATCGCGCTCCTGTAATTTTTTGTACGTGAGAATTTTTGGTTCTACTTGTTCAAAACCAATTCCTGAGAACATTTTTGAGATCGAAAAAGCTTGCTCTAACTGTCCTGACTTTTCTTTTGAAGGAAAAGCCACGTTAAATTTATTTTTTAATTCTCCTCCCTTTATATACGCTTGAACAATAGGAAGTGAGAAAAAAACAAAAGCTGCGCCCAATGTGAGTAAACTTGGAATGCGAAATAACTTTGCTTTGTAAAAAAGAAAAAAGAAAATTAATGTAATAACAATTGGAATGTAAGGAAACTCTGTTACGGCCACCGCCACTCTCCAAAAGAAATTGGTGGGCGCTTTAAAAACGGTTAATAAGGAAAGCAGAAATAATATTACTGCAATGATCAAACGCCACATCCTAATTATTTTTTATTAAATAAATAATGACTCACTATCCACTCTTCGCCTTCGTTATAGCCCCACAACTCTGCACAAGCCATATAAAAGATCCTCCAATATACCCACCATTTCAAAGCTTGATCTTTTCCATAGGTATTTTCGAATAAAGGCATGATGTATTGTTTATTGGCATCCATATTTTCCAACCAAGCTTCAGAAGTTTTACTATAATGCATGCCGCTTACGTGCCAATGTTGTTCTATACTTAAGTGCTCATTGAAATACAATAACAAATGATCGCTTGGCATGATTCCACCGGTGAAAAAATATTTACTCATCCAATCGGTTTCATCTTTTACTTCAAATTTATAAGCGTAGTGTTTGTGCGTAAAAATGTGGACGAATAATTTTCCGCCTGGTTTTAGAAGAGAACTTACCTTATGCATTAATTTTTGATAATTACGCATGTGCTCGAACATCTCTACCGAAACTACTCTGTCGAATGTTTTATCTATGGTAAAATTATTGATGTTGATGGTAATTACGGTGAGATTGGTTATTCCTCTTTGTTTTGCCTGCTCGTCAATGTAAATTTTTTGTGTGCGTGAGTTAGAAACAACGGTGAATTTACTTTTGGGATATTTTGCCGACATAAATAAGGACAATGATCCCCAACCGCAACCTAATTCCAAAACATCTTGTCCGTCTTTTAATTCGGCGCGTTCGCAGGTTATTTCTAACATGTCTTTTTCCGATGTATCAATGTCAGTTACGCCTTCTTTCCAATAGCCGCTGCTGTATTTTAAATGTTTTCCTAAGCAATATTTGTAAAATTCGGTGGGGACCTCGTAATGTTGTTCGTTGGCGGCTTCGGTTTCAATGGCAATGGGAGAAGCTTTGAGTTCTTCTATCAAACTCATTAAATGCGCTTGCTGTAATTCGGAAGTTGCTTTTTTCTCGTCGAGTAAGCGTTGTTTTAATAAACGGCGGATGCCAATTCTGAGAAGAGAATCGGGAATTTTATTTTGTTCGAGAAATTTATCGTAAAACATATGATCGTTTTTTAACCACGGAGGTTCATAGAGTTCAACATAGAGTTACACTGAGTAGAACCTTCTCCGTGAACCTCTATGATAATCCTCCGTGTTACTCCGTGGTTTTTGCCTCTAATCATCCTTAAGCTTTTTTGAACCAAGGTACAAACGCGCTTGTAGTACGCTGATATTCTTTATAAGCATCACCTTTGCTTCGCACAGCTTGTTCTTCTGTCATTGGAATTCCTGTTACTTTAAAAATTAAATACCCAATTGATAAAGGACAAATAGCTGCTAAATAACCATAAGGACTTGGCAAAGCAAAGATCAATACCGAGATCCAGATCATGAATTGGAAAAAATAATTGGGGTGACGGGAATAATTCCATAAACCGTATTGACAAACTTTCCCTTTATTCTCGGGTTTGCTTTTGAAATATTTTAATTGCCAATCGGATAATCCTTCGCCAATGATACACAAACACCACATTCCTGCGCCAATGTATTCAATAATGCTCATGTGCGGTTCAGGATTCAAAGCAATTACAAAAAAAGGAATTGACAACATCACATTAGAAATAGCTTGCGATTGAAAAAAGAAAAAGAAAACAGTATCGCTCCACTCTTCGCGTAATTTTTTGTAGCGGCCTTCTTCTTCTTTTAAATGCGAGCCCACGCGGATCAATAAATAAATGCCCAAGCGTAAACTCCATAAGGCAGCTAATAAACACACCACATTTTTACGTGGCTCATAGCCATCGGCCAATAACCAAATAATAATAGCAATGACCAAAAAATTAAATGCCCAAAAAATATCTACAATGCCGTTATTTTTTATGGCCTTGGCCCAAATAAAAATAAGGATCATGATAAAACAAACGGAAGCAAGAGAGATCAGCGGAATTGATAAATAATTACTCATACTAATTTTTAAATTTTTCGAAGTTGGATAATGTGCAGCCAATTCATCACACGAATAATATAGTAGCTTGGATCGAGTTCGAATTTGCGTTGCGCGAAATTAGGACTGTTAGGACTTTTATGATGATTGTTCTGCATTAATTCTCCCAATAAAAAAATATCAATAGGGAATGTATTCTTGCTGTGATCATCATTATCAAAATTACTGTAACCGTATTTATGTCCGCACCAATTTACAATGGCGCCATGTATGGGACCCATAAAAAAATGAATTGGCAATAAAGCGAACATCCACCAAGCTGTTGCAAATTTTATATAGAACAAAGTGTATAATACAATAAATAAAATACGCACGCCCCACATATCGCTTACTTTATCTAACCATTTCCACTCCGGATAATTTCCTTGAAAGGGTTTTTCGGGTTCTATGCCGTATTTGGCGTAATTCAAATAAATATCCTTGGTGTGCATGGTCATTTGCCAAACATCTTTAAAAAAATGTGGTGAGTGTGGATCTTTTTCGGTATCGCTATAGGCATGATGCATGCGATGCAAAATAGCATAAGCGCGAGGGTTTAAAAACGAGGAACCTTGTGTAATGAAGGTGAAAAAATAAAAATAGCGCTCCCAAAATTTACCCATGGTGAACATTTTATGCGAGGCATAGCGATGCAAAAAGAAGGTCTGACAAAAAAGCGACAGGAACCAGTGCGAAAGAAAGAAGATGAGGATGTACATTTTTTGTCGGTTGTTTTTTGTAAGCGTTTTTACTGCATTCTTTAAAATTACACGTTTATTTTAAGCTCCCAAAATATATAATTACACCAAATAATTTACGTATTTTGATTTCCTGTGGATCTACTTTTTCACATTCCTTATGAGTTTTTTCTCCTTTAAAATGAGGTGAGTAAGGCTTGTTTTCGACAAGATCTTTAAACTGGCCTCGCGCACTTCGAGCACTACTTCTCTTAGGGAACACAGCTCTTCGTGCGGACATTCCTCACAGGTTTCATAAAAATTTAAGCTCACACAGGGCAAAAGCGCAATGGGCCC
This sequence comes from Sphingobacteriaceae bacterium, assembly GCA_023251775.1. Taxonomy (GTDB): domain Bacteria; phylum Bacteroidota; class Bacteroidia; order B-17B0; family Aurantibacillaceae; genus Aurantibacillus. The sequence goes on from JAHEYC010000071.1 coordinate 3,755, forward strand.
ACCCGTTGCGCGAATGATATCACTAAGCATGATCTCCTCGGGGTGTTTGGTTAAATAATACCCTCCGGTTACACCCATTTTACTTCCTACAAATCCCTGATGACGCAATTCCAATAAAATAGCCTCTAAAAATTTACGCGGAATTTTTTCCGTCTCCGCAATTTGCGAAATGCGCAAAGGTTTTTTATCATAATACACTTTTGCCAAGGCCGTGAGGGCTTTTATAGCGTATTTGGTCTTTTTGGGGAGCATAGGGCAAATATACTACTAATTTAGTGGGAATTAGATTTTTTTCATGCCTCGGGATCATATCTCCCCTTGAGGTAGCCCTCAAATACTAAGAAAGGAATAAGAATATCACAAAAGTAGTTGCTTATCCGTCTTTCTAATTTTAGCATTCCATTTTATTTGAATAAATTTAGAAAAGCATCGAACTATACATCATTTATATATGAGAAAAATCAAGATCTATTATTTCGTTTTTACATTGTGCTTTTTATTAAGCGCTAATTCGCAGCCAATAATTAGAACCTACACAACTAATAATGATGGTATTCCGGTAGGATATCAAAAGCATCGCAAAATTGTGTTTAACGATAAAACTTTTGTGTTTTATGGAGATTCGATCGTAAACATGTTCAATATTCCATTATTTATAATGAAGTTAAATCCTGTAGGGGATGTTGTCTGGATAAAGAAATATTATTATCCTGGATTTGCAAGTGGTGATTTTGATGTATTACAAGGAAACGGTTCTCTTTTCGTCATTAAGCCGGATTTGATAAATCCCCAAATTCTTGCTTTGGATACAACATCCGGCAACTTGCAATTCTTTAAACAATATGGTGGTATTCAAATTGGTTCTGATGGCTGTACCATTGCGGGAGGTAAATTTTTAATTACGGGAACACAAAACACTGCCCCCAACAACAAATTACTTGCGGAAATTAACTTGTCAAACGGCAATGTAATTCAATGTTATGATCTAACAGCCGGCATCACCAGTGGATTAAAACTAAATACTATTACGATAAATAGATTAACTAATAATAAGGTATTGATCACCGGGATATGTTATAATACTCTCTCCGATATTGGCGCGCGCTATTTTGCTTCTTTAGATGCGTCTTCATTAACTTTCGGAGCTTTCGTTCATGTATTAAGTAAGATCGACTTAAATAACCTTCCTCAATATGGTATAAGTAATTACAGTGGAAACAACAGGAGTTATACATTACTAAACTACAATGATTATATCCCAAAATCGCATTTAATAATTAAGGCAGATACTTTGTTTGGGTTAACCTTAAAAAGCTATAAAGCATTAGCGATTCCCAATGCGTCTTATTGGGGCGCTTTGCATTATAATTCATTAAACACATTTGGGGATAAATTAATTTTTACTGATCTCTATAACACACAATCCACGCAAGAAAATTCACAACCATGTTTAATTAGACTTGATACAAGCTTTGCCTTTGTAGATAAGATCATTCTTCCAACTTTTAGAATGTATAATTCTTTTGGCTCAAAAAATATTGATGTTAAAACTACTAGTAACGCCCTCATCATTACTTATAAATCTAATGACTCATTAGTTTATAACGATAGTCAAGTCTACAACAAACTTTGGTATTATCATAATTATTATAACTGGGTTGCAAATACCTGTACCGGCTACTCTGCAATGCCAACCTTTACAACAAAAATATTAAGCGATTCCGTTGTTTTTTCAATGGCTACTAATATTCCTTATTCCATTACATATAGTAATGTAACCACACCTACTATTCAAGCTTCAAGCATTAACAGTCGCCCCCCTCTTTGTTTTAATATATATGTTTCTGTAAAAGATATTAATTATTTGAAAGGTTTAAGGTCGATCGAAGTTGAGTATAATAAATTTGAAATATCAAGTTTGAACACGACCATACATGACATTGCTATTTTTTCTATTCAGGGCACAAAACTATTCGAAGCAAAAAATATTAATAACGAGAAAGCTAATGTTGATCTAAACATTTATCCTCCCGGATTGTATATTATTAAATGCACACTTGCATCAAGTGATGAGCGGGTGATAAAACTTATTAGTCATTGATCATTTAACGCAAGATCAAAAACCTATTCGCATTCAGCTTAATAAAAATCTTAGGTGCCTTATCGATAGCGTTTTTATCTGAGAATTTTTGAAAGTTCAAATGTTTGCGATGAGTAAGTATATTGGAACTTTTGCCCAGTTTTTACAAAATGTAATATATCCATTTCTCCGATCGGGCTGTTTTCAAATACTAGAGAAAGAACAATGAATCCCGCATTTATTTTAGCATCAAAATAATTCTGGTAGTACTGCACTTCCATTAATTCTACTTTTTTCTCAAAATCTCTTGCCGCCCAACTATCTCCAATATTGTTAGCGCAATTCTCTGGCTTGAAGTACTTCTCCATAAATTCCATTTTATCTTTTTTAAAGAGTTTTTCAATTGCCCTTCCTAAACTATCTAACTCATCAAGCGTCTTTGACTCTGAGGTAAAATATGGGAGATCTATTTTTCCCTGGATGTAATTTGATATATATAATGCGTAATCTTTGCTATTTTCAGTAGTATAATTAATAAATTCTATATTTTGCTTTATTTCATTATAAAACAAAAACTCATCTACTTTCGTCTTTTTTCCACTCTCATTAACAAATACACCAACTTGTCTTACTCTTCTGCTTTTGCTCTGTTTCACTATTTTAATTGGCTCTATTGAAATATTTTTTAGCCCTGAATAGTGTTTGGAAAAATCATTAAAAACGCTTTTGCTGTTAAATTTTATCGAAACCGGATTCAGATCTCCCTGCTTAAGCGCTTGATTAATTTTGGGAAAAAGAGAATCTTGGGAAAACACATTTTGAGTTAATATTAAAAAGAATATTATTTTCTTCATGACGTTAACGTAAAATCAACAACCTATTCGCGTCCAGCTTAATAAAAATAAAAAGCAGAATAGTAAAACTCCAAAGCGAAGAACCACCATAACTAAAAAATGGTAAAGGAATTCCAATTACGGGCATGAGGCCAATGGTCATGCCGATGTTTACAGCTAAGTGGAAAAATAAAATACTGGCAACACCATAACCGTAAATACGGCTAAAGGAAGATCGCTGGCGTTCGGAGAGAAAGATAACGCGCAAGATCAAAAACAATTCCAGAAAAATTACAATGGTGCTTCCAAAAAAGCCCCACTCCTCGCCTACGGTGCAAAAAATAAAATCGGTTTCTTGTTCGGGTACAAAATCGTATTTGGTTTGTGTGCCTTGTAAATATCCTTTCCCAAAAAACCCACCGGAACCAATGGCTTTTTTTGATTGGTCAACATTATACCCAACACCTTTCAAATCTTTTTTATTTCCAAGCAATACATCTATCCTGTCTTTTTGATGCGGTTCCAATTTTTTGTAAACATAGTTTGATCCCAGCACCACACCGGCGGCCATCACAAATACCAAACCAACCATTAATAAATTTTTTCCATTGCGAGGAATAATTAAAAACGAAAGCAAGGCTAAAACTCCCAATGAAATTAAAACAGACATTGTATTGGCAACTACTAAGGCCACCACAAATAAAATAGCTACCAACATGCCTATCATTAAAACGCCCACCGATAATCCTTCGCGGTACAATACAATAAAAAAAGCAATAAATACGAGCGCTAAACCCGTTTCGTCTTGTAATTTTTTTACAAGCACCAGAGGAATTAAAATTATAGCGAGCGCAATAAAGGTATTCTTATAGTTTTTTACAAGATCGCGCCACCTCAACCTAAATTGTGTATTGATGGCAATTTGCTGATTACTTAAAAATTTAGCGAGCGCAAGGGCCATAGAAAATTTAATGAACTCCGCAGGCTGAAGTCGGAAATCGCCGATCTCAAACCACGAATGAGATCCCTTTATCTCGCGGCCTACCAACCTAACAAGAATATTTGCCACGATCATTACACCGTAAAATACGTAAGCAAACGCCGTAAAAAAATCGGCATCTATCAACAGAACCGAAAATGCAATAACAGCTGCACCAGCCATCCATAGCAATTGCTTGCCATACTTTTGCGTCATGTCGAAAATATTACTGTGCGCTTCGTTGTAAACAGCCGCGTAAATATTCAACCAGCCAAACAATACCATGATCACATACAATAAAATGGTCAAGCGATCTACGCCGTAAAATAAACTATTTTGTCCCCTGCTTTGCATTAATCTATATCGTCGGTTATAAGAATACTTCCATTTATCAGGTTTGCTTCCATGATGCGTTTTTCTATTTCAGGTCGGTCGGTCTTTCCTTTTAAATATTTTTCCATGAGCAATGTTACAATAGGCGCGCTCCATACTCCACCAAATCCCGCATTCTCTACCAAACACGCAATTACAATTTTCGGATTTTCTTTTGGGGCAAAAGCTAAAAATACCGCGTGATCTTTTCCATGAGGATTTTGTGCCGTTCCTGTTTTTCCGCACACCACAATATCTTTTAAGCGCGAGGCAAAGGCTGTTCCGCCCGGTTGCAAAGCACCTTCCATGCCTTCTATCACAATATCGTAATACTCTTGTTTTTGCACACCGGCATAATGTTTCTCTTTGAATTTTGGATCCAAATATTTTTCTTTTCCAACACCTTTGATGCAATGCGGTGTATAATAAAATCCTTTGTTGGCAATAATAGCAACTACGTTTGCCATTTGTAAGGGAACCAAGGTTAACTCGGCCTGACCAATTCCTAACGAAACAATTGTATTACTTCTCCATCCGCCTTTTCCAAATACTTTATTATAATATTCAACACTTGGTACGTTGCCGGGTTTATCATAAGGAAGATCGGTTCCTAAACGTGTGCCGGGACCAAATGTTTTTACCATATCGCGCCAGTGTGTATAGCCATCAACAAAATTCGGATACTTGCGCTGATCAACAATATCTCTGAACACGTAACTATAATACGAATTACAAGAAACCGCAATTGAACCCACTAAACTTTTTCCACCACCATGTGAATGGCATTTTGGTTTTCCACCCATAGGCGGATATCCCATTTGACATGGATAAAATGTACTACGGTTGATCACACCATCATTTTGCGCTATCAATGCATCTATCAATTTAAATGTAGATCCGGGAGGATACATGGCAGTTAACGCACGATTGAACAAAGGCACATTGATGGTATCGGCATACATGCGCGCAAAACTTTTATTGCGTTCTTTTCCGCTTACTAAACTATTTGGATCGTAAGTAGGACTCGAGATCAAACATAAGATCTCACCGGTGCTTGGTTCAATGGCAACAATGGCGCCTTTTTTTCCGCGCATTAATTTTTCGCCGTACTCTTGTAATTCGGCATCAATAGATGAATACAAAGGTTTTCCGGAAATAGCGAGTGTATCGTACTTTCCCTTCATATAACGACCAACAGTCTTATTGTTAACATCCGTAATTTGGTACTGTACTCCTTTTTGTCCACGCAGCGCTTCTTCGTAACTCAATTCAATTCCCGATTTACCAATGTAATCGCCCTCTCTGTAGTACGGATCTTTTTTCGCTTTCTCTTTACTTACCTCACCCACATACCCCATTAAATGCGCCGCAATTGGTTTTGGATATTTTCGAATGGCACGTTTTTGGAAAAAGAATCCTTTAAAGCGAAATAATTTTTCTTGCAATATGGCGTAAGTTTCTTTTGATAATTGCTTTTCGAAGATGCTTTCCTTGCGCGCAGAATTAGGGTGTTGACAGGCTTTTTTAATTCGCTTTAAATATTCCTCTTTGGTTATTTCTAAAATGGCACACAAGCCCAAGGTATCGCAGCCTTTTGTTTCGCGCGGAACTATCATTAAGTCATACGATGGTTCGTTGTACACCAATATTTTTCCTTTGCGATCAAAAATATAACCACGCACCGCATATTCGGTAGTTCTGCGCAAAGCATTCTTATCGGCGCCTATCTTATACTGATCATCAATAAGCTGAATATAAAATAAACGCACAATGTAAATGATCACAACAAGGATGAAGAAACCTCCAATGAAATATTTTCTATCGGCCAGATGTGAATTTACGTTACTCATTTGCTAAAACGTTTAGCGTAAAACAAAAATTGAATAAGGTAAACCAATAAAAATGTTCCAATGCTACTTAAGATCACACGCAAAAGTGTTCTAAAAAATTCTTCGAAATGAAATACTTCAAAATAAAAGAACAAAAGGTGATGAACAACGATCAAAACGCCTGCGTATTTTACATACCATTCTAATCCCATATCTTCAATAGTTGGTTGCACCACCACATCGTAACCTTCGCGAGGAGAAACAAATTTTAAAACATAATAGCGCGCAAAACCCATACTTACACAAGCAGAAGCATGCAAGCCGGGCGTGCTGTAAAACAGATCGATGGTGATGCCCATTACAAATGAAAGGGCAAGAATTAATAAACGCGGTGTTTCAAAAGGAAGCGATAAAATAAAAAGTACATAGGGCAACATGATAAAATACGTACCAAAATTTATATTGCGCACAATGAGTACTTGCAACAATACCAAAATGATAAAGCGAATTAAGTTTATAACGATCTTCCCTGTCATTTTAGCGGCTGCGTTGTTTTTTCAAGTGAATCTTTTTCTTTCTTGAAATTATTTTTGATCACATAAACGTAATTTAGTTTTTTAAGATCGGCGCTTAATTTTACTTTGATGGTATAAAATTGTTCGTTCTGCCTGCGCTCGTAACTATCAATGGTTCCTACCATAATGCCTTCGGGAAAATAACTCGACAAGGAACTCGACACTACGGTATCTCCATTTTTTACTTTGGCGTGCGTTGGAATATCGGTGAGTAAACAATATTGGTAATCTTTTCCGTCCCAAATAAGCGGACCATAACTTCCGTCGCGTTTTAATTTACAGTTCACCGCAAAATCTTTGTGCAGGATACTGATGATGCTTGCAAAATTTTCTGATACATCCTTTACAAATCCTATCATCCCCAAACTATTATACACGCCCATTTCTTTTGTAACGCCTTGCGCATATCCCGCGTTGATGGTGATATAATTATTACGATTGTTCACCGAAGCATTCACCACTTTAGCATCAATGAATTCGTATTGTAATTTGTAAACAGTATCGTTAGTTCTAAATTCGCGCGTTGGAAAAGCAAAGTAATTATCCTTCATGCGATTTCTTAATTCCTTATTCTCGATAGCTAATCTTAAATTTTCTTGCTTCAACGAAAAATATTCCTTGGTGCTTGCTTCAACCGCATAAATATTTGCAGCAACAGCATTGGAAGAATTTATTAAATGTGATCCTTGATAATTTTTTCCACGCATCATCATCCAAAAACAAATGATCTGTGCCAACAAGAACACAAAAATAAAATGATGTTTATATAAAAATGCTAAGAGATTACGCAAGGTTCAGCTTATTAAAACGTATATAATTAAACGGCAAAACCGGAAAATAGTTTCCCGGTGTCCATTGTTTTAAAGCTAGTAAGGAAGGGGTCGTATTACTTGATAAGGAAAGGGAATTTATGAACATTTTTAAGTGCAATTCCTGTGCCTCTAGCCACGGCTCTAAGCGGGTCTTCGCACACATGCACCGGCAGTTTTGTTTTCATCGAGATCCGTTTATCCAAACCTCTTAGCAACGAACCTCCACCTGCCATATAAATTCCTTTGCGATAGATATCGGCCGCCAATTCGGGAGGTGTCATCTCTAAGGCATTTAAGATCGCTTCTTCAATTTTTGAAATGGATTTATCTAAACAGTGGGCAATTTCCACATAACTGATATAAACTTCTTTTGGGATCCCACTCATGAGGTCACGTCCTTGCACCGCATAATCCGCAGGGGGATTATCAATTTCCGTCATTGCTGCCCCTACTTCAATTTTTACGCGCTCTGCACTACGTTCACCAATTAAAATATTATGTTGCCTGCGCATGTACTCTTCAATGTTGGCATTAAAATCATCACCCGCAATACGTGTAGATTTATCGCACACAATTCCACCCAAAGCAATAACGGCAATTTCGGAAGTACCGCCACCAATATCAATGATCATATTTCCCATGGGTTCTTCCACATCAATTCCCATACCAATTGCAGCGGCCATAGGTTCGTGGATCATATAAACTTCTTTTGCTCCAGCATGTTCGGCGCTATCGCGTACCGCACGTTTTTCTACCTCGGTGATACCGGATGGAATACAGATCACCATTCGCAAACTTGGTTTAAAGAATTTATTTCCGGGATTGATCATCTTGATCATTCCTTTGATCATTTCTTCAGCAGCTTGGAAATCGGCGATCACTCCGTCTTTAAGCGGACGAATAGTTTTTATATTCTCGTGAGTTTTTCCGTGCATCATTTGCGCGGCGCGACCAACTGCTATAACTTTTTGTGTAGTGCGATCAACCGCAACGATACTGGGCTCATCAACTACAACTTTATCATTGTGAATAATAATAGTATTGGCAGTTCCTAAGTCAATTGCGATATCTTGGGTTAAAAAATCTAGTAGTGCCATGGGTTAAAGATAGTGAGATAGTTAGTTAGTGAGTTAGTGGTCTGGTATAATTTTATACTATATTTTGTTAATAAAGTTTCAGTTATTTATTTCTATTTTCTTTGAAGGTCTTTCTTGTTTTTGAGACAATTTTTAGGACCTCTTCAGATTCTTTTAAGAGTAAATTGATCCCTTTTGCATCCATGATCTCAGCGCCAATTATCATCTCAATCCAAAATAATGTTTCATCGGCTTCTTCAACTACAATACAAAGTTTAGAGAAAAATTCCGCCTTCGACCTTGCCCTACAAACCGCTCTGTAGTTGGCCGCCACAGAAGTTGCTGAACGAATTAATTGCTTTTTTATAATGTAGGCTTCCTCTGTTTTTGGCAGGGTTTTGCAGTACTTTATTACATCTATCGCCAGTTTTTTAGTTCTGCTTCTAAATTCTTCTGCGAAATTTTCCATGTCCTTTTTAATTATTCATCTTAACTAAGCCACCATTCACTAACTCATCAATTCACTAACTCACTAACTGGCTTAGTGTTTAAAATGTCTGTTACCCGTAAAAACCATACTCATTCCATTTGCATTGCAATAATCAATGCTGTCTTTGTCTTTTATTGAACCGCCGGGTTGAATAACTGCTGTAATTCCTGCATTTTTTGCTATCTCCACACAATCGGGAAAAGGGAAAAACGCATCGCTGGCCATTACTGCACCGTTGAGATCAAAATTAAAGCTCTGAGCCTTGGCTATGGCCTGACGCAGGGCATCTACCCTTGAGGTTTGGCCTGTTCCGCTGGCTAATAAAGCCCCATTTTTGGCCAAGACAATAGTATTTGACTTGGTATGTTTTACCAATTTATTGGCGAACAAAAGATCGTTCACCTCACTAGCGCTCGGCCCTTTGGTAGTAACGGTTTGAAGGTCTTTTGCGGTTTCACTTTTTAGGTCTTTATCTTGCTCAATTACCCCATTTAAAAGTGTACGGAACGAGCGATGATGCAATTCCACTTCGTTTTGTGTAAGAATGATGCGATTTGGTTTACTTTTTAAGATCTCTAAAGCCTGTGCATTATAAGATGGCGCAATTATGACCTCGCAAAAAAGTTTGGTTACTTCTTTCGCTGTTTCGGCATCCACTTCTTTATTAGTGATCAAAATTCCTCCAAAAGCCGAAACAGGATCTCCGGCCAAAGCTGCGTTCCATGCCTCTAGAAGCGTTGGGCGAGTAGCCAATCCGCAAGCGTTGTTATGTTTTAAAATAGCAAAGGTTGGATCAGAATCTTTAAAATCTCCTATCAAAGCCACCGCAGCATCCACATCCAAAAGGTTATTATACGAAAGTTCTTTGCCGTTAAGTTTGGTGAACATCGCATCCAAATTCCCATAAAAAATGCCCTGCTGATGCGGGTTCTCGCCATACCTCAACACTTGTCCGTGCTGTATGCTTTGTTTGAATTGCGTTAGTTTCTCTGTCTTATTAAAGTAATTAAAAATAGCGCTATCATAATGCGAGGATGTGGCGAAAGCCTTTGCAGCAAAGCGTTTGCGGTCGGCAAGATCGGTCTTTCCATTTTTAGTTTGCAATAAATTCAAAAGATCCGCGTAATCGTGTCGCGTAGAAACAATAAGCACATCATTGAAATTTTTAGCGGCTGCTCTTATCAACGAAATTCCGCCAATGTCTATTTTTTCGATGATATCTGCATCAGAAGCTCCCGAAGCAACAGTTTCTTCAAAAGGATAAAGATCAACAATAACAAGATCAATATCGCCAATATGGTGTTGTTCTTTTTCGAGAATATCGGTTGGATTATCGCGCCTGTTAAGGATCCCGCCAAAAATAGCAGGATGTAATGTCTTCACTCTTCCTCCAAAAATTTCAGGATAATTAGTGAGCGATTCCACTGCTATCACCGGAATTCCCAGTTTTTCGATGAACGACAATGTTCCGCCCGTGCTGTAAAGCGTTACATTTTGAGAATGCAACTTTTTAATGATGGGTTCTAAATTGTCTTTATAATATACTGATATTAAGGCGCTTTTTATTGGTTTTGACTGGCTCATGGGATTTAAAAAAGCAAAGGTAATAGATTGATGGAACCACACCTTTGATGTTGAAAAGTGTTGAAAAATGGACTGGGCCTGAGCTACGGCACAAATAAACAATTTGCTGTTTATTAAAATAAAGCTGCAAACCAAATAAGGTTTCAATTAGCTCTAATTTAGTGCAAATCGTTTTTTCAAACTATGGCCAAAAAGAAACCGTCCTCGAGCAGGAAAGAACTTCCGAAAATTTTTGTTCTCGACACCTCCGTCATCATTTACGATCACAATGCCTTACGAAATTTTGCAGAGCATGATGTAGTGATACCCATAACCGTTCTAGAAGAACTTGATAATTTTAAAAAAGGTAACGATACCAAGAATTATTCGGCTCGTGAATTTACGCGCTATATAGATCAACTCAGCGGAAATAATACCTTGCAAGATTGGGCGGCCATTAACGGACCGAATCGCGGAAAATTTAAAATTGAGATGCATACCTCGAGCAAAGTAAATGCCGAACGTGTGTTTGATGATAAGAAAGCTGATCACCGAATTTTAAATACGGCCTTATATACTGCCGAACAAAATCCTACACGAAAAGTAATTTTAGTTACTAAGGATATCAATCTTCGCATCAAAGCAAAATCTCTGAGTTTAAATGCAGAGGATTATGAAACAGGTAAAGTAAAAACAATAGATGAACTTTACACGGGAAGAAGCGAGATCCAAAAAATAAAACAAGATGCGATCACGAGCATTTACAATAATGGATTTTGCAAAGCGGATGATGTTTTGAAAAAGAATCAGATCATTCCGAATCATTATTATATTTTAAAGAACGGAAATCAAAGTGTATTGGCGCGTTACGATAAAGATGAGAACACCATTAATCGTGTTGTAAAATCTGCTGCCTTTGGTGTGATCCCAAAAAATGCCGAGCAAGCATTTGCATTGGATGCGATCATGAATCCTACTTTGAAATTAGTGACCATACAAGGTGTAGCGGGAACAGGAAAAACATTATTATCCTTAGCAGGTGCATTAGAGCAACGCCGAAATTATCATCAAATTTATTTAGCGCGTCCTATTGTTCCGTTGAGTAATAAAGATATTGGATATTTACCCGGCGATGTGAATAGTAAATTAAACCCGTACATGGAACCATTGTGGGATAATTTAAAATTCATTCGCAGTCAGTTCAGCGAAAAAGATAAAGAGCATAAACAATTAAATGAAATGGTGGAGAACCAAAAATTAGTTGTTTGTCCGCTTGCCTACATTCGCGGAAGAAGTTTAAGTAATGTTTTTTTCATTGTGGATGAAGCGCAAAATTTAACGCCACACGAGGTAAAGACCATTATTACCCGAGCGGGCGAAAACACAAAAATTATCTTTACGGGCGATATTTACCAAATAGATACGCCTTATTTGGACACCCAAAGTAATGGACTTAGCTACCTGATAGACAAGGTAAAAGGACAGCCGCTTTATGCCCATATTACCCTTGAAAAAGGCGAGCGAAGCGAGTTAGCGAACCTTGCTAATGACCTATTGTAGTTTTCGTTAATTAGCCTATATTTGTTTACTAATTTTTAAATTTAAAAGACATGAAAAAACTTTTACTTTCTGTATTTACATTGAGTTGTTTTGCCGGGTTTAGCCAATGGGTTTATACGGGTAACAATTCATCTAACGATGTTACTTACGCTTTTGGAAAAGCATTAGCCAGTGATGGTGTTTCGAGTGGTTTATTTTCTTCAACCGATGATGGCGCAACATGGGCACCAAGCAATACCGGAGTTCCGGCACAAGGATTAAAATTTGGTACTCTGTCGGGCGCTACATTATATGCTCATAGAAACTTTTCTGTATTCTCTTCTTCAACAGGAAATAACTGGTCGGTAATGGCAAGTGCACTAACAAGTACTTCAACTATTCAATCAATGACATCGTTGAGCGGATCAGTTTTAGCAGCTGTGAGTCCAACCTCTGGTGTAAACATTAAAATTTGGCAATTGAACGGTGCAACATGGGCATTAAAATCATCGCCTGCTAATTCGTGCATCCCAACTGTTTTCAGAAATCTTGGTGGTACACTTTATGCAGGTACAACAAATACCGGTGTGATAAAATCAACTGATGGTGGTATGACATTTACCGGTGGCTTAACAGGAATGCCAACACAAAATATTCATAAGTACACACGTTCATTAGCTTCTTCAGGAAGTACATTATATTGCGGAACTGCAGGCGGAAGAATTGTAAGATCAACAGATGCCGGTGCCAATTGGGCAACGGTTTATAATATTGGAGATGATAATGGTTTTTATGGCATCTACGATATTTATGTTCACACGTCGAGTGCTGTTTTTTGCGCAACCGATTCGGGTTTTGTGTACACACTTAATGGTGGAAATACATGGCTACGCTACAATACCGGTTTGAACTTTGGTAATTTTGAGAATTTAATGAGAAGTGTTACGGTGAGTGGTGCATACATTGTTGCCGGAATTAATACTACTGCAGGTTCGGGACAAAGAGTTGTTCGTATGCCATTAAGCACAATTGGTTTAACCGTAAGCACAGGCGTTAGTGAATTAAGTACAGAAAAACTTGAGAACAAAGTTTATCCAAATCCAACTTCGGGTAATGTAACCATTGAAGTAAGTGATCTTACATTTAATGATAATTGTATTGTAAAATTATTTGATGCTATGGGACGTGAAGTAACAACAACTGTAATGATCGGTGGAAAAGCAGAATTAAATCTTGAGACTTACAGCAAAGGTTTATATACATTTACTGTATCAAACAAAAATACGATTGCGAGTAGAGGAAAATTAGTAGTGAATTAATTCGCGATAAATTTATTATTAAAAGAACCGAAGACATTGTTTTCGGTTTTTTTATGGTATGAAAGTTAACAACGTTCATACTCAACAATAAGATCCAAAGAAGTTATGCTTTCATTTTTTATGAGGACCTATAGGCTGCTTCGTGGTAAGTTTTAATATGCGGACCCATGAACACCCTTGCGTAGATGCGAATAGCTGCAATACCATCAATGATCAAACTTGATGATGTAAAGAAAGCCAAAGCCACTTGGTGCTCGTGGATATGTGTAAAAATAATATCCTCTCCAATAAACGTTGGTGTGATAGGAAATCCAGTTAATCCTAAACACGCCAACAAGAACACAAATGCGAATTTTGGATGTTCGTAAGAGTGTCCGTTGAATTGATTCAGATCCACATGCATTTCTGTCTTTTTTAATTTAATGATGGTTACATACCCAACAGCTCCCATCACAATGATACCACTTAGGTACATTAAGGAATGACCATATACATAATGTTCGTTGAAGGATACTGCCAACACGATCCAAAAATGATTCATGATGATGAGTGTCCATGCCAGTATAACATTTTTACGCTCTGTATAGGATTTTAATACCATCACAAATCCAATGAAAGAAAAAATGGTTGGAATATAATTATGGATTGTCTCGGGAATGTATTGTTCGTTCATTAACAGAACAATTCCTATCACATACGCAGGGATAAAATAGAACAATACATTTTTAGCATTCACAAAACCTAAACTTCTGCCCATCACTTTTAATGGTCGCCATAAAATATAAACTAATGTATCTAAATTAAATTCCTTCAAACTTAAAATATAGAATGTATTTCTTATTTTTTTAGAGAATGAATCCTCAATACTTTTTGGTTTAGGAACAAAATTGTAGAATTGCTCTCTTATCAAATAACTCACAGTAGAAGGAGAAACCAATAACTGATAAGTTCTCAAGAATGCATTTCCTGCAAAGTGAATTAGGGCAATCGTTTTTAATTCAAATGCAAGTTCAATGAATATCAAACCAATTTGCGAAATAGAGGCGTAAGCAATTTGTGATTTAATAGAGGACTGAACTCTGGCGATGCTGGTAGTTATAACGCTTGTTGCTAATCCCAAAACTCCAATAAGAATGCGAACCGAGATCTGATTCTCCCATAATTCATAGGTTCTTAGTAAAAGAAATACACCAAGATGTACCGAAAGCGATCCGTAAAAAATTGCACTCGATGGGGTTGGTCCTTCCATAGCCCTTGGTAACCACGATGAAAATGGAAG
>JAHEYC010000072.1 GCA_023251775.1 Sphingobacteriaceae bacterium
TATGACTTTCTAAATGTTCGCTTACAAGTGTAGCATTTTCTAATTCAAAAAATGTAACATTGGTATGGAACAAATGATGGCAAGCCCACATGGCCAATATCAAACCTACATCTCCCAAACGGTAAATAGAAAATACTTTGAAGGCATTTTTTACCGGTAAATAACGATCGCGATAAAATGCGATCAATAAAAATGAAGAGATGCCTAATATTTCCCAACCAATGAATAAAGTTTCGAGATTTCCCGAAAGAACTGTGATGGTATAACCGGTGTAAAAGAACATAATGGTATTGAAGAAGCGTTTATATCCGGACTCGCGATGCAAGTAATAATGACAGTAAATTGTTACAAGGAAAGTTAAGAATGCACCAACACCCATGTAAACCACCGTTATTTTATCAAAGTGAAAGTCGATAAAAAATTCATACTCATTTGCTTCAAACAGAACAAGATTTTTAAAATCAACGGTAACATGTCCGGTAACGAGCCAATAAGTAGTGAACGCAAGGAAACCAAAAAAATGAAGTCCAACTGTATAAATGCCGGAGGCCGCAATGAGCTTTTCTTTTTTACGCGGAATAAAAAGATTGATGATGAACCCAATTATTGGTAATAGAACAAAAAGTTGTATGAAGGTTTGCATAATTATCTTTTAATTAAATGAACAGGGATATCTTCTAATGTATGTTCAATGATCGGCGTCATATCTTTTACTTCAGGAATAGGTTGAACAAGCGGTTCGTACAATTCAAACTTTCCATCTTTGAACAAATAAAACTCGCGCGTTTCGGGATGAATGGCAATAAGATTTATCCAATCGTTTATATACCATTCGTACATGGCATCCATCGACTTGATAGTATTGAGAACTATTTGCGGATAATGCTCTACCAAAATAAGTAAACGCATAGGGTCGTGCACTTCTATCATTTGGCTTGGTAAACCCGGACGAAGATCGCCATCAATACCATTTGCCACACCAAATAATCCCATCACGTTATGAGGTAATTTAGTTCCTGCACCTAATTTATAATTATCAACTCTTGAGAAAAAATATTCGAGATTGATACCGCCGCAAACCGGACCAAGAGGTTTCATGATACCGGCCAGGATCTTTCCTTCGGGATCAATGGTATGATCGTAGGAATTCATGAACGCTCTTCTGTCGAGGAATAATTCTTTGGTCATGTTCCTTCCACCAACAATGCAAAGTGTATTTGTTGCATGATTCAATTCGGGACGAGGTTCAAAAATTGAGACCGAACGCGTTCTTACTTTTTCGTGGATCTTTTCGGCACTTAATGTTGAATCGATCGACACCAATCGTCGCGAACGTTCTTTTGCATTAAGATCCAAGGCTTTTGCAAAAGCCAAAACACTTTTCTTATGTAATTCGGCATTTGCCGGACTTAAAAGTTCTTCGTCAAAGAACATCATATCATCGCGCGAAGTATCGTGCAAACCTCCAACAAATTGAGTGGTATCAGGAATAACAATTCCCTTTTGCTTTAATGCTTCTCTCACTTCTTTTTTATTGGCCATATAACTTGCCACACGCGAATTCACCGAACCCGGGCGACCACTGCATGCGCCGCAATCATAACCCGCATAATGAGGATTATTAACGCTGCTTGATCCATGACCGATCACATATACAATAGGTGCAAAGTCTTTTATTAGTCCTATGCTTTTTAAAAGACCTTCCACACGTGTTACCATTTCATCAATTGTAAAACCAACTTGCAAACCATTCTCAACATCGGCGCTATTGGTATTTTCAATGGTGAGCTTTGAGAATTTATCCATGTGATTAAATGAGAACGCTGTGGAAGGACTCATTTTAGGACGGAAAATTTGCAGTACTAAACGAAATGCCGACCAAAATCCTAAGGTTGTTGAGATGATCCATCCACGAACCAATGAAAATGTTTGTCCGGTAAAATGCACATCTGTTTTTCGTACATTCTTTGTATCGATCTCTTTGATAAGATATTTTGGTGTGATAGGTGCAGGACAAAGTTTGCTATAGAACTTCCCGTATTCGGGTTTAAAGAAGAATTCAACGCCAAAAAATCCGGGTGTTCCAAATGTTTCGCAATGCGGATCCATTTCTTCAACATATCTTCTAATTGAACATTCGCGATCATCAATACAAAACATAGCTTGGAAAGAAGGGATCACTTCTTTTTTAGGTTCAATATGTACAGCCTTTAAACCACTTAATACATTATCGTAGTAGGTCCACTCATATGCGCATTGAAACATGAACATTACCTCGCTTAATTCTGTAGCCGGTACATCCGAAAAAAGATCGTCTTTTTTTCGTTGGATCTTTAAACATAATGGTGTCCAATTATCCCCGAATTTACTATCAAGTGTATCTATCTCTAAAAGACATTCTAATATGATCAATTCTTTTAGCGAAATACTTTTGGGATCTAAAAGCGATTGTGGTTGATCTTCAATTGCCGAAACCATTCCGCTCCAACCCTGGTGCGCAAATTGCTGATCGTACAGATATTGTTTGTACAAACGTTCATCGCCAACGAGGTCCTTAAGTAATTCCGGGATCTCGCAACGGTTATTCAAAAATCGTTCGCGAACTCGCTTCGAATTAAAAAGACTCACGGCACTATGCTTTTCAATTTCGCGAAGTGTAGTTAAAAATCCTTTATCATCTTCCGGAAATTTCCAAACAGATATTCCTTGATCGAGATAACTACACAAGATCCTGAAGATCTTTGGATGAGTAACCGAATCAATATTCAAATAATATTTCGAACGCCAATTTGATCGTAGTTCTCCAATACGCGATTTGTTGGAAGTATCATGATCAAACACCAAAGCACTATCTAACCATTTTTTTAAATTCTCTTTTCCTTTTTTGTTTATGATCACTCTTTCCAAATTAGCATGACCGATCTTTTTTTCGGCATATAATTCGCGAAACTCATT
This sequence comes from Sphingobacteriaceae bacterium, assembly GCA_023251775.1. Lineage (GTDB taxonomy): Bacteria > Bacteroidota > Bacteroidia > B-17B0 > Aurantibacillaceae > Aurantibacillus. The sequence continues at coordinate 2,956 of JAHEYC010000072.1, forward strand.
TAGTGATAAGGAAACTTTATAGCCAAACATTTTAGCAGCTCTGCGTATAGCTTCTTCAAATTTTAAATTTTGAAATGCATGCAGTGTGTTGTGATGAATGAAATCTTTTAGTGGTGCTTGAGCAGGCAAATAATGTTTTAGCTCATGGATCACTTCATGTTCATCAAACGCTTTGGTTTGTGTTCTAGTTTCGGTTATATCAAGTTGTTTTTCCATCATTAAATAGATATTTGATATTGAACTGTAATGCAACTTTTTCGACTGCCGGTTTGTATATCATTATTTGGATCCAAATGATACGTTGGCCTATTCTGATAATCGATCGACAATTTTGAATTATGTCCTTTCATTAACCAATTAAAACCAATATCATACACTACCATGGCTTTATTTTGTAATCCTGTATAGTCCGCATATTGTCCGCTTAGGTATGGCATTAACTGACCATTTTTCTCTCCCAATAATTTTTTCGACATCAAGTAACCAAATTGCACGTATACAACTTGTCCGGTGCCAAACATTGGAAAGGCATTTCCATAAGCGTTTGATTGCACGATGCGTTTTTGTGTTGTACCGGTGGCAGGATTCATGATGCCATTGTATCGCAAATATTTATTTCCATAATTGGTATTATAATATCCCGCAAAGGCACTTACTGCAGTTCCTTTTTCTTTATTGACAGGCATATCCAAAAATGTTTCAAAACTTAAATGCATCATATTCGCAAATGTTGTGTCAACGTAAGGACCGTTAGTTACCTTTTGATCGAGATACCATGTTGCATTTTTTTGATACACACCACCAACGGCAATGTTCCAAACTTTTTTTGATCCCAAATAGGTGCCTGTCATGTAAGGTGTGTTATGTCCTTCCATGTCAAAAATATTATAAGCAAAATAGCCGCCGTATTGGTCGCTAATGCCGGGACTTTTTCCTGCAAGCGCTCCTGTATATACAGCGGTGTTTACAAATGTTGCGGCTTTTCCAAGAGCAGGTGCAGCGCTTCCGTTTGAATTTACAGGAAAAGGATTGGCCATATAAACGCGGTAATCTAATTTTCCAACTTGTCCGCGCGCATACAAGGCTAATCTTCTATCGAACTGATCGATCTGATCAACGGAGTATTGCAAAAATACCGGAACATCCAAGGTCATGATAGTTCCAACAGAAGGTTGAGAGAAACGCGACACGCCATTCATTATCGATAAACCACCGCCAATTTTTAATTGATTGCCTTTGCTTAATTTATATTCGCATAAGGCATCGTGAAAAAATGCAGCGATCTTTCGGTTGGCAGGATTGCTTGCATAATTATACGCGCTATTAAAATTATTTTGTCCAAATTGAAAATAAACAAAAGCACGATCGGTGATCTGACCGAACATCTGCATACGTGTTCTCCTTAATCCAATATCAAATGTAGAAGGAGAAGTTTTATTGAACTGCGTAGTACTGTCGTTACTTTGGTTAAAGCGCGCCCAAGTTTGATTTAAGAATGTTACTTGGAAATAGTGCGAGCCATCGTCGTTCAGATTGAATTTTAAAGCATTCTTTTCCTTTTTAGGAATAGCAACGCTAACACTATCGGCCGTTTGTGAATAAACGGCAAGTGATAGAAGTATAAGTGTTACTATAAATAGGTTTCTCATAAAAATTTTGTTTAAAAAAATGGGCTCGCCCGAACTTTAAACACCCAATAAAATTTTGAGAACGGGTGTTTAAAGCAGGGCGAGTATTTTTAATTCATTTTTAATACTTTTGTAGAGGTTGGTGCATTTCCTTTTGATCTATGAGCAGTATGTTCTTTGATCATCACATGTCCACCTTCCATTTCATAATCGTTTCTAAATCCGTGAAGCGAGTGCAATGTTGTATGATCAATGAGTTTACATTCCGAAAGATCAATGGTGAGCGATTTTCCTTTTTCTAAACCGTTAAGTGTTTTCTTTAATCCCAAATAGTTTGAAAATAAAGCGTCACCTGTTACAGTGGCAGTGATAGTATTTTCTTCTTTTTTAACTGCAACGCGTGATGTGAAAAAATTCTTTGGTCGCGCACCACTTATGGTGATGAAAATGAATTCCATTAAGATCCCGCTTCCTACGCCAATTAAAAGATCGGTAGCAAGTGTCATAATAATGGTCACAACAAATATCACTAGTTGATCAACACCAATATGCAACATGTGTTTGAACTCTCGCGGATGCGCTAATCTAAAGCCCACATAAATAAGCATGGCAGCTAAAGCAGCATTTGGGATCATTTCGATAAGTGGCACTGCGAATAAGATTGCTACTAACAAAAATAAACCATGCCAAAAATTTGCCCAGCGAGTTCGTGCACCATTAGTAACATTGGCCGAACTACGAGCCACTTCGCTTATCATTGGTAAACCGCCTAATAATCCCGATAAAGTATTTCCAATTCCAACTGCCACTAGATCCTTATTAAAATCTGATTTACGATTGAAAGGATCAACAAGATCGATCGCTTTTGCAGTAAGAAGTGATTCTAAACTTCCTATTAAGGCGAACAAAATAACATACTCTACAAAAACACCTGTATGGGAAGAAACACCGCTAAAATCAACATTAAAAATACCATTTTTAAATGCATCGAAGATGCTTCCCACTTTTACTAAAGCGAAATTGGCAACAGTGCCTTCTGTTTTAACGTGTAAAATTATTCCGAAAGGGATAGCAACTAATAATACCACAAGAGGTGCAGGAATTTTTTTGAGTTTTTTATTTTTTACGAAACTAAACAGGATCAAAATAACCAAACATGAAATTCCAATTTCGGCAATGTGTGCATTTTCGTGCATGATACTTTCGGGGATCATTGCTAATAATTCCAAAGGTTCTTTGCCTTTTAATAAAGCAGGATTGATGCCTAACAACGTATGAATTTGTTTTGACATGATAATGATGCCAATGGCGGCTAACATTCCATGAATAGCTGCGCTCGGAAAAAAGTCGGCCAGCTTACCTAACTTAAATACGCCAAATAAAATTTGAATAACTCCTGCCACAACAACTGCACCTAATGCCAAATGCCAACCTTGTTCGCCACCACCAAATGCTGCAATAGCTCCGCTGCAAATAACGATCAAGCCGGCTGCTGGTCCTTTAATAGATAAACGTGAACCTGCAAAAAAACTTACAACAACACCACCAATAATAGCGGTAACCAATCCGAAGATGGCGGGAAAATCGGAAGCTTTTGCAATTCCTAAACTTAAAGGAAGCGCTAATAAAAATACTAAGAAGCCCGACAGTGCATCTTGTGAAAAATTCTCTTTTAATCCTGCAAGTCCATCTGCAGGAATGTGTTTGTTAGAATTTGAAGTAGTCGACATGATCTTTTTAAAATTTTATTTGAAGCTGTGCACAATTTGTGCTTTCCGTTCAAATAGATAATTAATAAATGAATTGATATGCGTGAGCTTAGTTTAGCTCAACACCCGAAAAGGTGTAAAAAAAGATCAGATACGGAAATTAGAGACCTGAATATAGATAGGTTCTCCTGTAGGTATTACAATGGAAGATGGATCAATAAAATGATCTTGTAATGTTTGGAAGTTAAATGTTTCGAGGAAAAAAGGAATTAGAATAAGTGCCAGATCGAACTCAAGTTCATTCTCATTCTCATTTTCATTCTCTTCAAATAAAATATCATTTATGTTTGAGGTGAGAACAGATTCGTTAACACGCAAATGATCTTTTGTATGTAATGAAATAGATTTTGAAGGTGCGACAAAAGAGGCCAAACAGATATTGGTAGAAATAGAAATAAAGAAACTAACCAGGAAGAAGATAGATATGGCTTTTGTATGTTTCATTTTTGCGACTATAAAGTTACGCTTTAATAAGGAATAGCACTTAAATTCTTAGATTATTTTAACAAAAGGGATATTTAGTCGACGATATCGATCTTTTTGAAGAACATTCCATCGCCTTTCATGATAATAAGAACGGCCATGGCAGTTTCTTTAACGAGTGCGTGAGGGAATGAGAATTTTACCTCATCGTTCTCTACGATCTTTTTTTGGAAGATGATCTCGCGACTTCCTCTTTCAAGATCTTGAAACGTTATACGTAATAATTCGGGATAGCTTTTATCGCCTATAACAGAAAATTCTTTAGAAAGTAATTCTGCTCTGGTACATTTAATGGCCTCATCCTTATTTAAAGGCGAACCCAAGGAAGGTGATTTTAATGTATCTCCGGAAGTTACTTTTTTTGTTGAAGGATTTTCTCCTGCACGTGAAATTGTAAAGCATAACAAGAAGCAAATACTGAATATCAGTTTAAATGAGATATGTATTTGTTTTGAATTCTGCATGGGCTAGCTTACAACCAGCTAATTTAAACAAAAATTTAAACGCCTTTTAGCCCTGGTGGATAAAATTATGAAATAAGGGCTTTTGCTTAGTGAGAGAGAAATAGCGAAGTTTAGATAAGATGGATCTTTATACTATAAATCAACTACTTATAGTAAATTCACTTATTACTGCTAAAGCTTTGGGCTGAGCCAAGTGAATTTTTAGAGGGGGTCGAAGCAAGATAAAATATCTGTTTTTTCATGCGTTCATTCATTTCTAAATGCGCAGCTAAAACTAATTGGGAGTAATTTTGAGAAGCCGATCTGAAATGGCGCGTCTCGGCTTTCCAAAGATCATAGATCAAATTCATATCGCCGGTGGTTGGATTAAATGTCTTTAATGCCTGCTTCACATTACCCGTGCCTGCATGATATGAATGCATTACTAATAAACGGAACCAAAGATCTGTTTCGTTATAATTTTTTATTCCTAATGTATCCAGCATTTCTCGCGTTTTTGGGATGCACACTTTTTTAAGAAGGCTGCTTGCCGCATAAGCCGAACGTTCAAAATTAGAACGCTCATCCATGTGGCGATTTACTTTTAACCCAAACAAACGCGCAACATCTTTCATTAACTGAAAAGGGCCATATGCTCCTGCATTGGATTTTTGTAATTTGTTAGGGCTTTCTATTAGTAAAATAGATTGCGCGTACCATGGATCAACATCATTCTCAATAAAACAATTAATTCCTTTTTCGAATTGATTGAATGCGCGATCGAAATCGTAAAAGAATTTTTTTCCGGATGTAAGTAAAATGCGATGCGCCGAATCTAATCCCATTAATGTTCGTACGCTATCTTTAAAACATGTTTTTTGCTCGTCGCTTAAACTCGACCAGGTTTTGTTATGAATTCGCATTAACTCGTGGCGATGCGTTGCTACATTTACAATGCAGGTATCTTCATGCAAATTCATGATATTACGCCAGAATTTTACCTGGGCAATGGTATCACATCTGAAATCGTAGATCTGCTTATCGAATACGTAATTGTGACTTACTTTACTTAAGGGGTCACAAACACCTATTACACATGAACATAGAGATGGTCCATTTTCATCCTTGCTGATCTTTACAGGAGTTTTTTCGACAGGTCTTGTTTTTTTGGGCAAAATAGAGGCATTAAAAGCCATTGTTACCGCCACAATAAACGAAACGAATATGAGGATCAAGTGTTTCAGGGACCTTAAGTTAACACTTTTATCCCAATAATACAAATATCGTCGGTTTGAACTAATTCACCCTTCCATGTTAAAAAGGTTTGCTCTAATAATTTGGCTTGCAGACTCATATCCGAAGCATGATTGGTAAGCAGATGTTCATCGAGCTGTTTATACCGGAATTTCTTTCCTTTTGGACCTCCAAACTGGTCGGCAAAGCCATCGGTATAAAGATAAATTGTGTCGTTGTTTTGAAGTTTGAATTCGTTTGATGTAAATGATTTTTCTTCTCCGTGGTAATTTCCAATAGGCATCTTATCCCCTTTTATTTTTTGTAAAGTATTATCTCTAATGATCACCGCGTGATTATTTGCGCCGGAGAATTCAAGCATATTATTGCTTCTATCCCAAACACACAAACTAATATCCATTCCATCGTTCTGGCTCACATTCTCTTTGGTAAGTGCTAATATTATTTTTGCGCGCAAACGGTTAAGGATCTCAGATGCTTTATAGATCTTATTTTCGATCACGATCTCGTTAAGCAAACTGTTTCCGAGCATACTCATGAATGCACCGGGCACGCCATGTCCTGTACAATCGGCCGCAGCCCAAATGCTTTTATTATCCGGGGTTTCAAAAGCCCAATAAAAATCGCCGCTCACAATATCCTTTGGTTTAAAGAACACGAAATGTTGTTGCGATATTTTTTGCCAAATGCTATTATTAGTTAGCAAGGCACTTTGTATGCGTTGAGCATAATGAATACTATCCAATATCTCTTTTTGCTTGGTGTCCACTAATATCTTTTGGCTCGTAATAATTTGATTGGATCTTTGTTTCTGTTTGTAACCCCAAAAGATGTATAATGCAAGGACTGCAGTTATTATGAATCCGATGATAAAATAATTACGCTGTTGTTCTTTTTGTTTGAGTGCTTCTTTTGCAATAGCATCTTTTTTATCCTGCTCGGCCTTTGTTGCTGCTTCCTTTTTTTGAAAATCAAAATTCATTTCTTTCCGAACGAGTTCCTTTTTTTTCTCTTCGCTTAAAATGGTATCACGTATCTCGACGAATTTTTTATAATAATAAAGAGAGCGAAGCCTCATGTCCTCTTTGTTAAGTGTTTTATTATTTATTTTGTCGGGAAGTGTAACGTTTGATCTTTCATATAGTGAACTCAAGTATTCATAATCATGTTTTATTCCAGAGAAAGCCGATACTTTTGTGTTGAGTTCAAGTGCTCTAAAAAGATAAACTGAAGCTTCCTTATATTTTTTTTGAGTGGTATAAACTGATCCCAGGTTCCCAAGTTGAATAGCCAAAAGATTATTATTACCTAACTCTTCTGCCATCTTGGTAGAGAGTAAATAATAATTAACCGCTTTTTCAAGTTGAGCCTTTGCCTCAGTTTCATTATTATTGTGTCGAGACACTTCTGCCATTGACGAATTAACGCTTCCAATATTGCCATAATGCCTTGCTACTCCACTTTTATTCCCAAGTTGGTCATCGATCTCTAAGGCTTGTAAATAAAAATCCAAGGCCTTCTTGTAAAGTATGGCCGCCTTATTAAGATCATTCGAAACTCTTGCCATATCGGCCTGAGCACAATAAGCATTGCCAATATTACCAAGCGATGTAGCTTCATAATTCTTATTTTTAAGTTCTATCCCCAATTCAAGGAATTTAAAATAATATTCGAGTGCCTGCTCGTACGAGTTTTGCGCAAAATAAACCATTCCAATGTTGCCTAGGTGCCTTGCAATTCCATTCTTATACTTAACGTCTTCGTCGATCTTAAGTGCCTTTAAATAATTATCCAAGGCGTTGTTATAATCTGCTTTTATCCAATAATAAGCTCCCAAATTTCCAAGAGTACTTGATACTCTTCTGCTAGCAGCTTTTTTTTGGTTGGGTTTGGAAACATCTGAACGATACAACTTCTCGGCTAAAACAAGTGCCTGTTTACCTAATATAATTGACGTGTCGGGATCGCTAAACGCTAATTCCCTCCCAAGATCATTAAGGCGGTTCACCCTGTTGGTGTCTTCCTTACCAGACCTTAGAAGATTCGTAAGCGAATCGATGTATCTTTGTTGAGAATAAAATGCAGATAGAAAGCATAAATAAAAGCTTACGAAAAAGAAAATAGTTCTCATATTACTATCTTAAGTTAATACTTTTATGCCTATAATACAAATGTCGTCAGTTTGAACTAATTCACCCTTCCATTTTAAAAAGGTTTGCTCTAATAATTTGGCTTGCAGACCCATATCTGATGAGTAGTTAGTAATTAGAAGTTCATCAAGTTGTTTATACCTAAATTTCTTTCCTTTTGGACCTCCAAACTGATCAACATAGCCATCGGTATACATATAAATTGCATCGTTCTTTTGAAGCTTAAATTCGTTAGATGCAAATGGTTTTTCTTCTCCGTGATAATTTCCTATTGGCATTTTATCACCTTTTATTTTGTTTAAGATACCATCACGAATGATCACTACATGATTATTTGCGCCTGAGAATTCAAGCATATTATTGCTTCTATCCCAAACACACAAACTAATATCCATTCCATCGTTCTGGCTCACATTCTCTTTGGTAAGTGCTAATATTATTTTTGCGCGTAAACGGTTAAGGATCTCTGATGGTCTATGAATTTTATTTTCAATTACAATTTCATTAAGTAAGCTATTGCCAAGCATACTCATGAACGCACCCGGCACACCATGTCCGGTACAATCGGCAACAGCCCAGATATATTTATTTTCTGCGCGATGCGCCCAGTAAAAATCACCGCTAACAATATCTTTTGGTTTGAACAGAACAAAATACTGAGGAGAAATAGTTTGCCAAACACTTTCGTGGGTGAGCACCGCGTTTTGAATGCGATTCGCATAAGTGATGCTATCAACGATCTCTTTCTTTTGCTCTTCAACAAGGTGTTTTTGAACTTCAATGATCTCTTTTTGTTTTTTGGTGATCTTATAACGGTTGTAAAATAATATCCCACCGATCAAAACAATGGTAAGTCCTATGGTCAAATATATTTTCTGCTGTTTGTCTCTTTCAAGTTGGGTATTTTGATTCTCAATTTGGAGTTCAGCAATTTGTTTTTCCCCCGCGCTTACTAAGCTGTCGGAATAAGCTACATCAGTTCGCGCGAGAGAAGTTTGACTTAACTCCAAATTCTTTTTTGCTAGAAGGTAATTTGCCTTCCTTATGTATAGAAATGCATTCTTATAATCTTTAAGGCCCTCATAACACAAGGCGGAAATATTGTATAGCCTTCGTGTATCGGTGAAATTCTCGGTTGTATCAACATATTTTTCACCTTTTCCAAATTCAATCAAAGCTTTGTCTAGCTTTTTCATTTGATAATATACTCCTCCGTAATTTAAGTAAGCATCAACGATATCATCATTTCCTTTAAATCTTAATTTAAGGTCAAGGGCTTTTTTAAAATATATTAAGGCTGAATCCATAGAACCCGATTCGCGGAAAACGTTTGCCAAATTATTATAGCCGGTAGCCATACTAATACTGTCTCTTTCTTTGATCCAATAATTTAATGAATTTGTAAAATAGAATTTTGCAAGTCCCATATTTCCGTCGCTTGCAGCACATATCCCAAGGTTATTATTTAAATTGGTAATGGAAGAAATGTCATCGATATTATGTTGCTTAATAATAGATAGCGCTTTTTTAAAATAAATTGCAGCTTTTTTTGGACCGTAAACATCGTAATAAACCCCACCCAAATTGGTATACGCTGAGGTAAGCGAAAGATACTCTTTAGTCTTTTCAAGAAAATTTATTGAGATAAGATAATTGCGCAGCGCTTCTTCATTTTTTTGCTGTGAATGGAGGTAATCTCCCAAAACCCGATGACCAAATCCCTTCCAATAATCGTTGTCGTTCTTATTGCCCAACTCCACAACTTTTTCACCTATGCTTTTATAATGGCTATACTCATCTTTATCATTATAATAATAATATAGCTCCCTGTAAGCATTTACCAATCCGGAATCAGAGTTTGCTTTTTTAATGGCGTTCAGTAAACTATCGATCTTTTTTTGCTGGGAAAAAGCAACCGAAATAAAAAACGTGAATAAGAGTAAAAAACTTATTTTTTTGACAAGCCGCATTCTAGCCAAATATAAGGCTAAAAACCTCATCTATCTTTGAAACGGGCACAATTTCGATGCTGAATGTTTTTTTATGCAGGCCTTTTAGATTGTGCGAACTGATAATGATCTTTTTGAAGCCTAATTTTTCGGCTTCACTTACGCGTTGTTCGATCTTATTTACAGGACGGATCTCGCCTGTTAAACCAACTTCTCCACTAAAACAAATGGTTTGCGGAATAGGAATATCTTCACTGCTACTTAACACCCCGCAAACCAATGCAAGATCAATTCCGGGATCTTCTACGCGAATTCCCCCTGCAATATTTATGAATACATCTTTTATTCCCAATTTAAATCCACAACGTTTTTCAAGAACAGCGAGTAACATGGATAATCGGCGCAGATCAAAACCTGTAGAACTTCTTTGAGGAGTTCCGTATGCTGCACTACTTACCAAAGCTTGTGTTTCAATGAGCATAGGACGATTTCCTTCCAAGGTTGCAGCAATTGCTACACCGCTTGTTGGTATATCGCGATCGGTAATTAATATTTCGGATGGATTTAAAACTTCGCGCAAACCATCGCCGTTCATTTCGTAAATTCCCATTTCGTTGGTGCTTCCAAAACGATTTTTTGTACAACGCAATAAACGGTAAATATGATTACGGTCGCCTTCAAATTGCAAAACAGTATCTACCATGTGTTCTAAAACTTTTGGTCCGGCCAAACTTCCTTCTTTGGTAATATGCCCTATCATGAACACAGGCGTATTTGTTTCTTTTGCAAAACGCAAAAATTCGGCCGCGCATTCGCGTACTTGGCTAACACTTCCGGGACTGCTATCAATATATGATGTATGAATTGTTTGAATAGAATCAATAACTACCAACTGCGGTTGTATCTCGGCTATTTGTTGGAAAATGTTTTGCGTATTTGTTTCCTGTAAAATAAAACAGGTGTTAGTGGTAATGCCAATTCTATCTGCGCGCATTTTTATTTGTTGTTCGCTTTCTTCACCACTTACATACAATACCTTTAAATTCTTTAAACGTAAAGCTAACTGCAACATGAGCGTTGATTTTCCAATGCCGGGCTCTCCGCCAAACAAAACCAAACTTCCGGGTACAATTCCCCCGCCAAGCACGCGCGTTAATTCTTTTCCGGGAACTGCAATGCGCGGATATTCGGCTGTGCCAACTTCATTTAATAAGATAGATGCATTTGCTTTTACATTTCCATTTTTATTGGAAGAAAATATTTGCAGACGAGAATTCTTCGTTTCCTTTTGAATGATCTCTTCCACATAGGTATTCCATTCGCCACAGCTGGTGCATTTACCAACCCACTTGGCGGCTTGCGCTCCGCAGCTCTGACAAAAAAATGTTTTTTTAACTTTGGCTGTTACACTCATTACACTACAAAGGTATGGCAAGTAGTGCCGATTGATTGCTACAGATTATAGCAATTTTGGGATTTAGCTCAGCTACATTCTATTCTGCACGATAAAATCTCTAATTAAAGATGTTACTAGATCAACGCAAAGGCTGTTCCTTTACTAATACCTGTACTTTACCATCTATCATGATCTTATCTCCTACTTCCACTTTTTTGAAGAACAGGAGCAGCTCAACTTTATCCTTATATACAAGATCAAGATTCTTTCCAACGTAAGTTATAACGTTAAGCCCTTTAAAATAATGTGAGATAGCTATTGGATTTATTTTTTCTCCATTACGATTTATGAGGTATACGTTCTTAAATCCACTTTTCAGCGATAGCTTAAGCTTTTTGCCGGCAAGACCTTTTAGCCACACCGCATTCATGCTTGTTCTTCTTTGCAAATTACTGCAACTAATGGTCTTTAACTTTGCTCCCGTTCCAAAATTTCCGTTGCCCTTTGATCTTTTAAATCTGCTATTTTCAACCTTACCGGGGAATTTGTAGGCACGGAGCATCGCACAAATAGACGAAGCATCGTAAAGTGTGCCTGTATAAGTATTTTTGTTTTCCGGATCTTCGGGAATATAAACACCCAATCTTTTGCTCTTTACCGATACCGGTTCTTTTTTAGCGATCGCCTCTTCTTCTGTTTCTTCTTCGGCTTCCGCAAATTGTTCCTCGGTCATTTCCTCTAAATTCTCATCTTCTTCCAATTGCACGGAGCTTATAGCCGTTGTATCGGGAATAACCTCTATTTCCGGGATCAATTCTTTATTCTCAACGTTTTGTGAAATTGCTGAAGATTTAGCCACAAACGAGTTGCTTTGCTCTTTGGTCAATTGATCTTCAACCTTCATGCTTGAAGCTGAATTAATAGAGGTGATAGGCGGTTGGTCACTTTGAGATCCAACGTTGGAGTTTTTATCCAAATAAACCGTGAGGGCAAGGATACTTAATCCAAAACCAAAATAGATGAGCATTGATAAGTGCTTACCTATACCCCCTAGGGTACTTTTCTTAGACATGCCGGCGTCAATCTTTTCCCAAAGACCCTTTGGCGGATCAATGGCATCGAATTCCTGCCTGTGTTCTGTGACGAATTTTTTAAGCTGATCGCTCATGAGTTATAGTGTTGTGTTTAAGTAGTTCAATTAGTTTCAATTTTGCTTTTCTGTATTGCGATTTAGAAGTTCCAATATTTATCCCTAGCATATCCGCAACCTCCTGGTGCGTGTGATCCTCGAACAAGTATAATGAAAGAATTGTTCTATAACCATCGGGTAATTGGGTGATACATTTTTTTATTGTCTCAACATCATATATGTATTTATCGTTGTCTTGGTCATCATCGTCATCTTCCGCTTCCTGCTCTATATACATTTCTTCCAAAGAAACCAAGATCACTTTTCTTTTTCTAAGAACATCGAGTGATGCATTGATCACCATTCTTTTTAGCCACATGCCAAAGGAGAATTTAGGATCATAGGTGCTGATCTTGTTAAATGCTTTTACAAACGCATCCTGCAATACCTCCTCAGCCTCTTCGCTGTTGTTCACTATTCTTAACGAAATATTGAACATAGCTTTAGCATACAGGTTGTACAATTCCTGAAAAGCTAATCTCTCTCCTTTTTGGCAACGTTTAATTATTGCCAGATTGGGATCGGTATAATTGCGGGTCTCACACATACTCTATACAAAATACGATAAAAAATGAAAAGGTTGCCTGAAAGGCCAAACTTCTATAGTATTACGCCTCAGGGGGTATAATGGTTGGGGACCCGGAAAATTTAATGGAATTCGCTTTAAACGTTCAAATATTCAACATCACAAAGGCGCCCCAATAGAATGGTTCCTTATACTTTAGTTTCAATTTTTTCTGAGCGTCGGCAAATGATTGTTGTTTATTTCCCGTTTTGGCGTAGTTGCTGTAAAAATTGGTCATTAATTCCATAGTAGCTTCATCGCTCACGCTCCATAAACTCATGATGATGGATTTGGCACCGGCGATCAAGAACGCGCGTTGTAAACCGTAAACGCCTTCACCTTGCTTTACACTTCCTAATCCTGTTTCGCAGGCGCTTAAAACAACCAGATCGGTTTTATCTAAGTTCAATGTCATGGCTTCGTAAGCAGTTAACACGCCATTATCTGTTCCTGAACCATGGTAATTCTCATCAAAAACGTTATCGCAATTGGCCAATAATAAACCGCTGCGTAATAAAGGATTTTCTTTTGCTACAGCAATATCAATTCCTAATACTTTATTAGTTTCCATTTTTGAAAGATCGGCCAAAAAATAACCGTGTGTTGCTATGTGTAAAATATCGGGCGACTTAATAGCCTTTACTTTTGTTTCAGTAGCTTCTTTACCATATAATGTTGTTGTAGTTAACTTCAATGCTTTTAAAGTGGTGGTAATATTTTTTACTTCTGTTTCTGTTCCGGGTAATTGTGGAATAAGATCATGTTTACCATAAAGTGGATTTCCAATCAAGAATGCTGTTTTTGGTTTTTCGTGTTTGTCCTCATCCTTTTTTACAGAAATTATGTCCTTGATGTTTCCTACAAATTGAATAGCGTATTTATCAAGGATATATTTTCCGCTTTTATCTTTAATAGAATTAATACTCAGCTGATGATACGCACCATCCAACGAAAGATATGTTCTATCAATTCCTGCTAAACTCGAATCAATTCTTTTCCATGCAATGGGATAAATAAATAATTCGGGTTTTTGATCGATGATGTTGGATCTGAAAATTGCAATGGAATTATTGATCGTATCGGCATAACCCATTTCTACCACACCAAGTGAATTGCTTTTTAGAACCATTCCCATATAAAGCGAACGACCCGTGAGTTTATTTTTGTATTCGTTCACTTGAACAATTTCAATGGCCGCTTCGTTTGGTTTTAATGCTTGTTGTATGGTTTCGTAAGAGCTTATCCCTTTTGCACTATTCTCGCCGAACAAAGCGCTTTTTTGCGATAGTAAACGTTCGTACTCATCGGCTTTCTTTTGCAAACTATCAATATTGATCTTATCCTGCGCTAATTCTTCTTTGCTTAATTGGTAAGCACTATTTAAATTCTCTTTTGTCTCTAACCATTTTTTATACAATTTTTTTAATTCAACATCATCGCTTTGTAAAATGCTATTGCGTAATTTTGAAGAGCCGTTCAATAAAAATCCTTTGGTAACGATCAAAGTATTGAGCATTTGTTTTACTAACTCAGGATCGGTCTTATAACTCGCCAATACGAACGCATAATAACGCTGTAACATGTTCTGCGTTTTTTCCCAATACAAATTCTTTTCGTTATCGTTAAGTGTATTAAAAAAGTTAGTGATGTAATTTTGTGTATTATCTAACACAATTTGAAACGATGCTTTAGCGCCGGCCACATCTTTTAAATTCCATTGGATGATGGCCTGCTGTTCGAGTGCTTGCAGATACGACGGATGTGTTTCGCCATACAATTCCTTTTTTTGTTCCAATACTTTTTTGATCATGGTGAGTGCTTGTTCGTTATCACCAACGATCCTGTAATAGTTTGCTTGTTCTTGTAAGATCTTTACGGTAAGCGGATGTTTATCTCCCAGTTTACGTTTATTGATATCGTGCGCGCTTTGCAATAATTTCTCTACCTCTTTGTAATTCTCCATCTCAATGTACAATTGCGCCAAACCACTTTTTAAATGTGCCAGATCGGGATGCACACCTAATTTTTTCTCTTTTACAATAATTGCTTTATTAAAGATCTCTTCGGCCTTATCATATTTTTTTTGAAGTCGATATACCTGAGCAAGATTAACATCCAACTTAATATAATTGGATGAATTTGTTTCGAGCACTCTCGCCGCTTTGGTCATGGCACTATCCATATTCAATTCGGCATCTTTTAGTTTGTTCATGTCAACATACACCATCGCCAAATTATTGCTTGTGAGTGCTGCACCAAGGTTGTCCTTTTCTTCGATCAAAATTTTGTACGCTTTTTTAATGTACTCTTCTGCCTCGGTATAATTTCCCATATCCTTTAGCAAAACACCTTTATTGTTAAGCGATACAGCGATCATTATTTTATTATCCATGGCTTTGCGAAGCGCAATGGCCGAATCGCAAAACGGCATGGCCTTTGCGTAAAGGCCCTTGTTTTGATACAATAATCCCAGATCACTTATTACCTGTGCATAAACTGTATTTCCTTTGATCTTATCGGCCCTTACATAATAATCTTCCGAACGTTTAAATGCTTGTTCGGCCAAATACATTCGGTTGGAGGCCATCAACATTTCGCCTTGGCGCATATTATTATAA
>JAHEYC010000005.1:0-27858 GCA_023251775.1 Sphingobacteriaceae bacterium
GGTCCCTTCGGGAAATTCCATTTGCTCTCGCTAATAAACATTAGTATCTTTAAATAACCTTTGGTAGGTAAAAAATCATTGGGCTTCGAAAACCCAACGGCGCCAGTCTGCCAAACGTTATAGGTAATAGGGCGGACAGACTAACGATTAAAAAATAAATTATGCTATTCAATAATAGACAAATGAAAAAGACAATTTGGATTTCTTACGACCTCGGAATCAGAGGAGATTACAAGGGCCTTTACACCTGGCTCGACAAGTTTGGCGCTGAAGAATGCGGTGACTCTTTAGCAGTTATGAAAGTAAAAGTTACTGGAAATATTCCTATTGCGCTAAAAAAGACAATTAGGAAATACGTTAAGCTTTCGCCTTTAGACCGAATTTATATTATTTACAAAGACACCACAACCGGTAAAATGTCAAGCGGCTTTTTATTTGGCAAAAGACAAAGAGCAGCATGGGAAGGTTACGGTCAGACAAGAAACATTGGATTTCAAAGCGACGTTGAATGAATAAAGTAGTTTTAACTGACGCATGTTTTTGGTTAGGTTTGGTCGACCCTCGCGATCAGTATCATACACAATCAAATGAAATTTCAGAAGTAATTGAAAATAATAAAATTCTTTTTCCTTGGCCTTGCGTTTATGAAACTATAACGACGCGACTTGCCAGACAAAGAGAACGACTTATCTTTTTTGAAAAGCTTCTAAATAAACCGGAAATAATTCGGATTGACGATAGCGAGTATCGAGAAAACGCAATGATTGAAGTTTTTGAAAGCAACAGAATGCAGGGATTTACATATAGTTTAGCCGACGGCGTAATCCGAGAAATTTTAAAGGACGTAAATACAAAAGTCGACTATCTTGTGACATATAATGAAAAAGACTTTGCAGACCTTTGCCACAAAAGAAAAATAAAAATATTCAACCAAGTATAGGCGGACACCGACAGAAAAACTGTGTGCGCCCTACTACCTATAACAGCGGTCTTGCTCCATTTTTTGCGTGTTAACGCTCAAATGCATAACTTGGACAAGCAAAAAACGGCGCAAGGCCGCCAAACGTTATAGGTAATGCGCTGATCCGCGAGAATTAAGGAAACACTTTGTAAATATCTTTACGGTGGACAATTCTCGCAAAAATTACTTTTCGACTTTCGTAAAAAAATCCAACTCTATAGTCTCCTATTCGGACTCTATAAGCTGACTTGTGACCAACAAGCTTTTTTAAATTAGGAATATTATTCAAATCGCTTTCAGACTCCATTAAGCGAATTAATTTGGCGACATTAGTTTTTACAGACTTCTGACTAATGTGATCAATGTCTTTAGAAAATTTACTTAAAAACTCAACTTGCATTGTTATGACCTAAGTTTATTCATAACACTCTCTCTGCTGACTTTTTTTGTTTTATCAGCAGACTTAAGCATTTTTGACAAACCAATGTCTTCCAATTCTTCTTCTGTCATAGTTGCAGACAAAATCCCAAGCTTCTTAAGTAAGTCATTAATAAACTTAAATTCAGTTTGACTTTTGGGAGTAATAACCATTGCTTTCATGCTGTAAATATACGAAAAAAAGACAATATTTTTTACTAAAAAATCACAAGCAGACGCCCGATCAAGACGCACCTAAGTGCAGCGCACAACCTATAACCGGCGTGCAAGCGCCAGCGGGCGGAAAAGCTCATCGCCGCGAGCGATGATAGAGGCCGCTATCGCGCGCTTACATTTGCTGCGGCTAAAAACCTTTTGTATCTTTAAATAACCTTTGGTGGGTTAATGACGATGGTGCTTCGAAAGCCCGCCGGCGCCTGCACACCAAACGTTACCAGCAAGCCGCGACGACCACCAAACCGCCGACAAAAGGGATTGCAAATAAGCCGACAATTTCGTATATTTACGTTATGAAATCGACCTCAAAGAAATCTAAAAAAGGACATTCACTTAGGGAGCAAATCCTAAAGTCTCTTATGGCTTCATTTAAAATTGAGGGTATCGACATTCCATTAAGTGTTGCTGAGCAGACACTCAAAAAAGTGGAACTTAATCTGGGAAAATAGACTTAATAAAGTCTATCATTTTTTCATAATCTTTGTTCGCGCAATTCTGAACAGCTTTAACGTATTCTTCAAATTCCTTCTTCCCGACTCTTTCAAATTTTAAAGTCTCATATCCTGCTTTACGGATCATTAAATTTGCAAGTAAGCGAGCAGCTCGACCATTCCCTTCACGAAATGGATGAATAAAAAGTAATTCGCCATGCACGATTGCGACATCCTTAATTAAATCTTCCTGACTTTCATATTTGTTTTTCAGCTTCGACAATATCCCTGTTTCAAATTCCGACATTGTTTCTGGTAAAAATTTTGCAGCGGCAAAAGGAAATCCTCCTTTAGACATATTTACATCTCTGTACTTTCCTGCAAAACTATACAAATGACTTAAAGCCATATTATGCAGCCCTAAAATATACTTAACGTCAAATTTAGTTCTCGCAGACAACTTTTCGGTAAAATAAATTTCTGCTTTCAAAAATCCCTCGAACTCCGATACATTAATTTGTTTCTCGGTTGTTGGACCAAGTAAATTTGGTAAAATATCTCCTTGACTATCTGGCGACTTGTATTTCACAAGACAAATATACTAAATTAACGGCCAGACGGTAACCTGCCATCAATTGCAAGCGGGCGGGACGGGTATCGCATCGTTCGCGCGCAATTAAAGCGGCAATGCTTCGACAAGCTCAGCACAAGTTTGTTTGCGGCTCACTAATAAACTAAGTATCTTTAAAATACCTTTGGTCGGTTGGGACAGGTGATGCTTCGAAAGCCCGCCGGCGCCTGCACGCCAAACGTTAATAGCAAACGCTTACCTAAACTCTATAGTTCCTTTCGCTTCCTCCTCTCTTAAACTCCGGAGGGTAAACGCGAAATTTGCCCTCGCACATTTGTGGCCTGTCCTGCGGACATTAGCGTTTAAGAGTTGATCTTACTGCCCATTTAAAAATACATCTCTTACAAATGAGATCATTTTTGTAACTTCATGATCTATGAAAAAAATACTTATACTCGGAGGCACACAATTTATAGGACGAAATCTTGTGGAGCGTTTGCAAGAAAATTCTGAATATGATGTTACGCTTTTCAACAGACAACAAACCAATTCCGACCTTTTTCCAAAACTCAAAAAAATAAAAGGTGATCGCGAAACAAATGATATTGCTCAATTAAAAGGTCAACACTGGGATGGCGTTATTGATCTGTCGTGTTATTATCCTAATTCCTTACAAAATTTATTGGATACTCTAAAAGGAAATGTAAAACGCTATATTTTCATTTCAACTATCTCAGTGTATCAAAAAGAAACACCCAATTTGATCACCGAAGATGATGAACTATATTCTTGTGATCCGTTGCAAAGAACTGATACAACAATGGCAAGCTATGGCAGCCGTAAAGCCGAATGCGAAAGAGTATTACAAAAAACAGAGTGGCTCGATAAAATTATTTTACGACCGTCTATTGTGTACGGTAAATATGATACTACCGATCGCTTTTACTATTGGCTTTATAAAGCTGCAAAAAAACAGTCGATAATTTTACCCAATAAAGGCACAGATATAATAACACTTACGTATGTGAACGATCTGGTTGAGATCATTATCAAAGCCATGGATGTTCCCAAACACTCTACCGTTTACAATGCTACTACGCATTCGCCCTTATCTTTGCATTCGATCATAAACTCCATTGATGAAACTTCAGTAATACAGAACGTAAATTCAGATGAACTCCTAAAAAAAGGTATTGAACCCGGACTTGATATTCCGCTTTGGTTCAACAGATCTTTACTCATAAGTAATGAGCGCTTAGCAAAAGATCTTGGTGTACGCATGACACCATTTGATAAAAGTGTAAAAGAAACACAGGCCTGGTATCAAAGTTTAAAATGGCCCAAACCTACGACTGGCCTTGAAGAGCAAAGGGAGAAACTATTGATGGCCGAAAGGTAAATTTTTCTGTTTTGCCATCCACAAAACCTTTCTTATCTTCATATCATCTTATGTTAAGATCCTTACTAACTATAGTGCTGCTCACTTCATTTTCCACTATTGGAGCGCAAAAGATATTAACCAATAAAAATTTCTCAAAAACTTTATCTTACAAAGAATATTTGAACCTTGCTACCAAAAGCAATCTTTTGTTGGCCGCCGAAAAATATAAGGTAAACGAAGCGGATGCAAAAATTTCGTTGGCTAAGATTTTTCCGAATCCACAATTCACTTTTGGAGAAGCTTCGGGTGATATCACCGGCCAACATTTGCAACAGCAAATTTTTGTTGGGGTTAATCAAACTATTCCTCGTGGCGGAAAATATAAACAAGGCATCAAAATAGCTAAAACTGAAAAGGAATTGGAAATTGCCCTTTACGAAGATTACTTAAGGGTTTTTAAACTGGATGTCACCAAACGTTTTATCAATGTACTCATTGCCCAAATGGATTACGAAAAGAACAGTAAAACAAATGAGTTGATGCAAACTGAATTAAAGAAGAAAGAAAATTCGGGTGAGATAAAAGGGGTTGAATTATATCGCTTACAAATTGAAGCCGGACAGATATTGGATCAATTATACCAATCGGAAGCAGAATTGGAAATAGCGCTTTATGATCTGTATATCCCGCTTTCTAATTATAATAAAGATAGTTCTATTACCGTAAAAGGTTCGCTAGAAATTCCATTTAAAAAATTCAATATCGACAGCATCATGCCAATTGCCTTAGAAGAACGAACCGATGTGGTGATGGCTAAAAAAAGATACATGCTTAGCGAAGAACATAAAAAACTTGCCAAAGCTAATCGTCGTAAAGATCTTGATATCACGTTCGGAAATAATTCGTATACCGAAGCAACCAATTACATTGGCCCTACTCCCTCTTATCAAGCCATAACGGTAATGTTTAGCATGCCCATTGCTTTTTCTAATTTAAAAAAAGAAGACCTTAAGATCGCTGAATTACAACGACAAGAAGCCGAAAATGAACAGAACTATATTCAAAATTTGGTGAAGATCGAGATCAGTCAATCGTACGACCGCTATATCATTGCCGAAAAACAATTGCAAATATATAATAGCGGCTTAATGGAAAGTTCGGATAAAGTATTAGAGCAAGAATTGGAAAGTTATAAAAGCGGTAAGACAAGTTTTCTGGATCTATCAGAGAGTCACAGGAAGCTGGACGAAGTATACCTTAGTTATTTTCGCTCTTTAAAAACGTATATCTATTCGTTAATAGAATTAGAAGATGATATGGGTATTTGGGATCTTGAATTTAAAAACACGAGCAAATAGAAATGAGATTTAAACAAACATATCTATTACTTTTGATCATCGCCTTTTGTTTCGCTTGTAAAAAAGGTGGAACAGGTGGAAACACAAATATTGTAACAACAGTTACTCATCATGGAAAAGCCATAAAAAATGCTCGTGTTTTCGTTAAATACGGCTCCTATAATTTTGCGGGAACTGATACTACCGTTTACGATTCAAAACAATGGAGTAATAGCGATGGGTATACAACTTTTAAAGATCTAAAGACAGGTTATTACTTTTTTTACGCTATTGGATATGATAGCGCAAGTGCAACAAAGGTAAGCGGGAATGCAGGTTTAAAAATTAAGCACAAAGAAAAAGGTTTAGAGTTAGAATTGAATATTCCTGTTACAGAATAAATGACGTTTACATGAAACATTTTCTTGCCGTACTTTTATTTTCAATTATCTCCACCTTTGCATCAGCCAAAGGCGCTCAAGGGAAATATTATATTGTAGGAATTGCTTATAGTCCGGATAGTATTTCTTTAAAGAATGTTGAGTTAACGGTAAAGTTTGGTGACAAAACCAAAATAATTAAAACAAATGATCAAGGTGGATTTGAAATTGAAGTTATTTGGACAACACCTTGCCGAAGCGGCATAACAGCTATGCAAGCGCATGCGCAACAAAAGAAAATGAATCCCGAATACATTTACGTAAGCTACAATGGCAAAGAACTAAAGATCAAGAATGATTGGAAAAAATACACAGGTTACCACGACAATAAAGTGCTAAAAAAGAAAGACCTGATGTATTGAGCTTTTTTAAATTGCCGAAAGTTTTTTAATATCGATCGACTTTGCAATTTCCTTTACAAGATCAGTGTTCTCTTGTTTATCGGCCTCCACATTTATCCAAAAACGATCGCCAATTCCCAAGGTAACTTGCGCTTTTTTACTTTTCTTTTTATACGATTCCCAACCTCCTGCCGAATTATCAAGTTTAAATCCACAGGCCTTTTCTGTTTTTGTATCAACACTTAATCCCATCGACCACATCATAGTGGCAGTTGAATACAAAGCAAAAGCCTGGTTATAATCCACAATGGAAACTTTTATGCGCTCACCTTTATCATTTTTATAAGTTGCCTCAGCGCTTGAGTACGACATGCCCGTCATATTGATAGAACCGCCATCGGGTTCGCTCATCTTATATCCATCTATGGTTGGTAAGAATTTCTCTAATTCAACAAAAGGCATAGCCAATGTATCGCCTTTTGCGCGACGTGCTTTACGCTTATCTTCCGACACTTTTGCTGCTTTACCCATACTATTGCCCATTTTTACAAGAGCACCCAAAGCACCGCCTACCGATTTGAACTTTGCTTCTCTTTCTTTTTTCTCTCTTTCTTCTTTTTCTGCTGCACTTTCTCCGCATCCACTAAAAGACGCTGTAAGAGCTGACAAAATAATTATGGCTACAATTTTTTTCATGGTGTTATTATTTGATAAGTAAAGATATTAATTATTTTATGTAAAAGGTCTCAACAATGACCTGCTTTTGTTAAAATTGCTGAGCCGAAATATAATTCCCGCCGTTTGTCATATTATAGGAAGATCAAGAAGTTCCATTTGTAACTTCATGTAAAATCTCAACCAATGAACATAAAAATATTTTTCTTTTTCGCACTCATTACACTTTATTCCTGTAGCGAAACAAAAACAAAGAATACCATTTTATCTACCGAAAGTACAAGACCACTCGAAGTAGATAACAATATTGCTTTGGCCCTGGAGTCGTTTAGCGCCTTCAATGCACATAAATGGGAAGAGCATTCCGCTTTCTTTTCCGATTCTTGTCAAAATCTTGATCCGTCGTATGGAGCAAATTATGTAATAGTGAATCGAAAAGACAAAGCCGCAAAATACAAGGAAATGGAATCATGGTCGCCTGACATTAAAGATTCAATAACCCATATTTTTGGATCTGCCGATAAAGTTACCATTCAATTCATCTCTTCCGGAACTGCCAAAACAAATAAGGGTCAAGAAAAATGGTCACTACCCATTTGTTGTGTCTTCACTTTCAAGAACGGACTCATCGTATGCGATGAAACCTATTACGATAGAGGAAAATAAAAGAGACTCTGTAAGATCCTAACAAATCATAACATTTCCGCATCATCTGCGTTCTATTTTTTTTGTATCTTCACCTTATGAAAATGAAGCATTCTGTTATGATAGCTTTTCTTATTTTATCTTCGCTAATAACGTTGGCTCAAGATAAAACTGCGGCTATTCTAAAAGATCTTTGTGATAAAAAACAATACAAAACTGCTACAAGCCAATATGCGTCAAACTCTAAAGAGCTTTCGGCCGAAGCACTTTATTATGTAGGATTAGCTTATTACTTTCAGGAAGATGATAATAATTGTCTTAACTTTTTGAATCTCTCCATTCAAAAAAATCCAAAAGATCCACGTCCATATTACATCAAAGGATTTGAGTTGAACTATGTACTTAAATACACAGAAGCATTAGCCTGCTTTAGTACCGCCATAAGTTTAAATCCTAAAGAAGCCGATTACTACATCGGCATGGCCGATTCGTATAGCTCTCTTAAAAAGTTTGACGAAGCCATCGCTAATTATAAAAAAGCAACGCAACAAAAAAATTGTTCATCTCGTGCATTTATTGCAATTCCACAAATTTATATGGGATTAAAAAATGAAAAGAAAGCGTTGGAGGCTTATTATGTTGCAAAAGCCGGTGTTGCCAAAACATCCGATGATTACTCACATATCCTAAGTAATATCGGTATTCTGGAAAGTAAAATGAATAACGAGGTAAAAGCAGAACAAAGTTTTTTAGAAATGATAACTCTTTATCCAAATGATTTTGATCCTTACACAAAATTGATACAAGTATATTACAAGATGAGGGATTACGATAAAGCAAAACCCTATAAAGAAAAACTTTATGAAGCGCATAAAAAAGGTTTGTTGGTTGGAGATCTTGCCGATAAGTTCTGCATTGAGCAATTTCCATGGAAAGATAAAACGGTGAGTGTTTACGAACGTTTTGAAGAAGGCGCAAAAAAGGATATTTACGAGAAACATATTTTTTACGTGTCGAATGCGGAATATAAAGTTGAATTAAAAGTGCAAACCGAATACTCCCCTATTTCGATCGAGTTAGGCGGTCCCGAATTCTTATTGTGTGCCTATAAAGGTGACTCGCATTACAATTCGGGTGTTGGTTTTAGCGCCGATCCCAAATATCAACATTTAAGGGCAGCAGCGCTTGAATTCATTGAAAAGCTAATGAAATAGATTTTCTATTTTTTTTATCCTAAACAAATTCCAGGGTAATTTCTTTTGCAGATAAGGCTATTTCTGCAGATATATACACATTTCCCTCTTAACAAATCGCGTAAGATCAGACTAATCTGCTTTCTATTGTCATTATCTTCATACCAAACCTTATTCGTATGAAGCCGAAAATATTTCTTTCCCTGTTCACGATCGCATTTTTATCTCAAATAGTATGCGCTCAAACAGATACCACAAAAACTCTTTTTAAAAAGAAGAACAAACTTTTTGAATTGAGTTTTGGTCAATCCTTATTATTCATTCCCGACGCCAAACTGGATAGTATTCGAAGACAAGCTTCTATTATAGTTCCTACAAGTGCTATTTTGTTTTTGGCTGAGTTAAGACCAACTAAGAAAATAAGGATCCCTTTATTTTTTAATTTGCCCACAGGAACAAAACAATATGTTGTAAATGGTGCTATCATCAACGAAAAAGCGTCGATCACGTTTGGAACAGGTATACAGTTCAAGTTATTCCAAATAAAATTAGATTCGCGGTCAAAAGTTGAATTTGAAGTTGGACCATTAGCAAGTTTTATTTTTAATAAACGAAATGATATAGTTGTAGCGCCGGTTTTGGCCGGACGTTTTCGTATTATGCAAGGCGATAATTTCTCAATGTATCTTGGCTGCAGCTATTCTATGGGCATAAAAGCTTTGGGGATCTTGTATGGAACGGGAACGGTTTTTTAATACCATGATAGCACGCTGATGACGCGGATCGCTTATGATCGGCGCTGATATATTTGTCCTATCTTAAGAAATCATAAAAAAATCCGCGTAATCCGCGTGCCATTTACTAAATTAGCATATGTTTTTACGATTCGAAACTTTACAAGAAAAAAAACTCCTTGGGAAAAGCAAACGCATGTCGTTTGTAAATAATACCACACGCGACTTATGGCAATGGTTTCAACCGCGACGAAAAGATATACAACATATGATCGGCACAGATCTTTATTCATTAGAAATTTACGATGATGTTTCTTTTTTTAAAACATTTGACCCTGCAAACGAATTTACTAAATGGGCGGCGGTTGAAGTGAGCAATTATGATCATATTCCTGCTGAAATGGAAAAATTATTAATTCCAACCGGTTTGTATGCGGTTTTTTTACATAAAGGACCGGCAAGCGAAGGAAAAAGAACTTACGAAAATATTTTTTACAATTGGTTGCCAAATTCAGATCATGAATTGGACCATCGTCCGCATTTTGCCGTAATGGGTTCAAAATACAAAGCAGAATCGCCGGAATCGGAAGAAGAAATTTGGATCCCTGTGAGAAAAAAATAAATATGCGTTATCATTTCTTAATATATCTCTTTCTTGTTTCGGGTTCATCCTTTGCTCAGGTGAAAAATAATCTAATATCTGTGCAAGGTATTTGGATAGCAAGCAAAAGTATCATCGATCCAAAAGTTGGTATCATTAAACTTGCAAGGGTAACGCATGATGGTCCGAGCCAAGGAACATTTTTATGGTTCAAAGATACTTCCAATGTTAGACTTTATTTCTCGCCCATGTGTGGTAATGATTGTATTTGGGATTATGAAGGAAAATATGTTATGAACTCTACAAATAAACTTACTTTAAAATTTGAAACCTATACGCAGCATGGTTTTTGTAAAAGTTTGTCGAAGTCTTACAAAAAGGAACAAATGAAGTTTATTTTTTTGGCAGAGTCAGCCGGCAAGGATACTCTTGTTTTAAAGAGACAGACCAAATAAGTATTTAATAATTGATCACTTCCGGATTTATGATAAAGGGGTCGCAATCATTCTCATATTTGAATTCGATCTTTATTTTTTCTTCATATTTAATTCCCAAATTATAAAGTTGTATCTCGAAAACATCTTTCTCTATACCTTCCACTTTTTTTCCATTCACGGTCACTGATCTAATTCCGTAAACTCCTTTACTCGAACGGGGATTAACCACCATTAAATTCTGGTCAAAACTTTTTCCCTCCAATACCAAAACGTTATTTCCTGTTGGATCTTTTTGTTTGATAGATCCGGGATTCAACATGAGGATCCCATCGGGAGTGCCGCATTTATCTTTATAGAATACCTCTAAAGTAAATTTTTCATTCAATTTTAGTTTATGTAACTCAAGGTTAACTCTAAACACCGTAGCATTGATCTCATCGGTAGTAATATTTTTATTTACGTTCACTTGTGTTACACAATACCCTATTCCATTACCGCCAAAAGAATTTCTTATATACAGGTCCTTGCCATTATATACACCTGATACTGTCATTTTACGATAATTTTCAGAAGTGCCATCGCTTCGTTTTGTAATTAATGTTTCAACTTTGATCTCTTGAGCACTTAAACTTTCCAGTAGCATAAATGCAAGCATTAGCATAATTCCTTTTTTCATAGTCCTTCCTTTTGTTGTTTTATTTAGGCATTATTAAACACAAAAAAACCGCCACGACGTATCGTGACGGTCAAATATCAGCTAAATAATTTAGATTTCGAGCTTACAAGCTCAATAACCAAAATATCTAGCTTGCTATAACGCGATCTACAAGGTAACCATCAAAAAAGCGGCGGTAATGGCCGTTTCCCACTCCTTCAATAAAGTTCACCATGTTCTTATTAATAATAGGATCATAAACCTCTACAGTTTCGCAGCAACCCAACAATTCCTTTGAAATAAAAAGTTTATAGGTATTGAGTTCTCTTTTTGCTACTATCAATAGGCCATCGAACTCGCTAGAAAGCACGCTGTACGACACATTCATTGCTTTCTCTGTATTTGAATTACTCATATTCTTAGTACGTTGTTTAAGTTTTACATTACAAAATTACGGCCTCAATTCCTTTTCACAAAAACCCTTGCTCAATTATATGCCAGCTCTACTCATTGCTTTTTTTACAGCATTCCTATTTCTTAAGCAAAATAACTTCGTCAATTTTAGTTTTTTACTAAAAGAATACTTCAATGACAAAACAATTACATATATATAATAGGAATACAATAAATGTGCCAAAAAAGGATCTTAATTAAAGAAAAGATCATTTTGTATATTTATCATATGAAATTTATGAAACTTAGTTTGGCACTAGTTATTTGTTTTGCATTTGCTTGTTCAGATCATGCTAAAGAAAATACACTAACAAAAAAAAGCATGCAAGACTCAACCTCGTATACCATCACAAAATTACTGAATGTCTCTCCCAAAAAAGTGTACAATGCGTATTTAGATCCGCAAGCTTTAAAAATAATTTGGGGTGTAGATAGTATAACTATTGATGCTAAACCCGAAGGCAAAGCGCATGCAATTTTACGTATTGGCGCTCAGAATTGGGATTTTACGCTCACCTATAAAGAAGTTATTCCCGATCAAAAATTAAAATGGGTAGCGCATTTTGATCATTTCCCAAAAATAGAAGTATGGACCACGGTTGTATTTAATAGCGTTAAAGAGGGTACAGAACTTAGCTTCAGTCAAGAAAACTTTTCAACCAAGGCCGAACGTGACGAAAATCAGAAGGCTAATACCGGAGCTATCGAAAAATTAAGGGTTTTTCTTTCAAAATAATTAATACATTAGGGCATGCTTAAAAAGATCCTCCTAATTTCTTTCGCCGTTCTATTTTACCTTACAAATTGTAAACACGATGAGAAAACGAATGGACCAACACCGGATCCTAATCCTCCGCCTACACAGCCTGATATAAATAATACGTTTGGTTTTGGCGTTCTAAAAAAATTAAAAGGTATTTGGAATGGTCCTGTAACTTCCACTACACCACTGGGAGGATATCCCGAGTGGATCGTTGACTTTCGTCCCAATTCAGAGAATCAAATTTCTGCAAAAAATGAATTAGACACATTGAACGATATTTTTATGTCTTTTTTTATTGCTAAATACAATAATGAATACAAAGTTGCCTTTAGAAATGGTGGATCGTTCAATGCCATGAAACGCGTTTCGTATTTTTTGGCGGATAGTGTTTCTGAAAGCACCAATAGTTCTTTCTATCGTTTTTCGGAAATACTAAAAGGGAAAAAGAAAGCATATACCGAAGTTATTTTTAGAGCTGATAGTTTATATGTGCGTTCTTATACCAATAAATATAATACGCTTACTTCGGCCGCACCACACATGAGTTGGAGCGCTAAATTGCAAGACTCTCTTTCGTGCCAAGCAGCTGTAACAAATTTTTCATTTCCTAAGAAAACATTAACCAAAGATTTCACGAGTACATTTGCTTCGGTAACAGAAGCTGTTTACTATTCTACATCGGGTCCGCCGGCCGGAGATCCATATCCAGAAACAGCGCAACCGTATTTGGGACAAACCACCACCACTTATAATTACGCAGCAACCTATACCCCTGTTCCTAGTAAAAAAGTTTTTTTGGTGATCACAACACAACCATTATTTTCGGGTTTTACATATAACGCGGCAAATTTAAAAACGCGTTCACGTTATGTTTTTCTTTCGGCAAGCAGTGCAAGCTATACATTTAATTATATGCATCCCGGCACATATTACTATTATGCTTTTTATGACAATGATGACAACAAGACCATTAATAGCGGCGATTGGATAAGTACAGTGAATACAACATTTACTTTAGGCGCAGCAGGAACAACCACCACCACTACACAAATTAATTTTACAATTCCATAGTACTATGAATCAATTACACATTGTGAATACCATCCACATTAATGCTCCTGCTAAAAAAGTTTGGGATGCACTTACAAAACCCGAAGAGACCAAAAAATATATGTTTGGTTGCGAAACTATTTCCGATTGGAAAGTTGGCAGTACGCTTATTTGGAAAATGATGCACGAAGGAAAAGAATTTATTCCTGTGAAAGGCCATGTTAAAGGCATTGAACACGGAAAACATTTGGCGTACACTGTTATTGATCCGCATAATCCGAGCATTCCTGATATTCCCGAAAATTATTTAACCGTTACTTACGATCTTATTGAAGAAAATAACGGCACCACCTTACGTGTAACTCAAGGCGATTACAACCAAGTTGCCGAAGGCGAAAAGCGTTATAAGGAAGCTTACAACAATGGTGAAGGTTGGGATCCAATTCTTAAAAAGATAAAAACTCAAGTAGAGAGTTAATTACGAAACTTTAAAATTTTGATCAATTATAACACCATCTTGCATCACTATGGTGCGATCGGAATGTTCTGCGAAGTCATTATCGTGTGTTACAGCCACAATGGTTTGTCCGAATTCGCGCGTAAGTTGTTTAAATATATCAAAAACAATTTGGGTATTCTTACTATCTAAATTTCCGGTTGGCTCGTCGCCCATAATAATTTTTGGATCGTTGATCAAAGCGCGGGCAATAGCAACACGTTGTTGTTGACCACCCGATAATTTAGAAGCAGGTTTTAAAGCCTGATCTTTTAAACCTAACATCTCTAATTTTTTATAAGCGCGCTCTTCAATTTCTTTGCGAGTATAATTTCCCAAACGCAATGCCGGGATCATCACATTTTTTAAACAACTGAATTCTGGTAATAAATAATGAAATTGAAAAACAAATCCTATCTTCTCGTTCCGAAGAGCAGCTAATTGGTTTTGATGCATGCCGGTAACTTTTATATCATCAATAAAGATCTCGCCATCGTAATCCGTATCCATGGTTGAAAGAAGATAAAGTAATGTTGATTTACCACTCCCCGACTTTCCTATTAAAGTGAGAAATTCACCTTTATTTGCTTGAATAGAGATATTGTTAAGCACCCTGAATTTTTCGGGATCATAAAAATATTTTCCAACATTTTTTGTTTGTAAAACAATTTCTTGTGCACTCATTTTCTAAAAATTGATACCGGATCAACATCGGCAGCTTTGCGCGCAGGAATATAACCTGCAAAAAACGTAATGATAAATCCAAAAAGAAATCCTCGGGCATACATGCTTGGCTCAAAACGTATGGGGAAATAACCAATATCTCCACCTACGTAAACATGAGCTAACACATTTACTAGAACGGTTGCAAGTAATAGACCAATAGCTAATCCTATCATTCCAATAATAAGAGCTTGTTGTACAAATATTCTTATTACATCTCCTCCTTTAAAACCCATAGCTTTTAAAATGGCTATATCATTTATCTTTTGCGAGATGGTCATGTTTAAAATATTGTAGATCCCAAATCCCGCTACCAATAAAATACTGAATGAAATAAGCGTAATGATGATCTTTCTCATTTTTCCGGCAGCCATTAAGGTTTCATTGGCTGCTTTCCAATCTTCTGCTTTATAACCTGTAAGTTTTGAGAAACGCGCTGCATAGTCGGCCGCATTATCAAATTCGGTTACATTGACATTGATATCGGTAATATAACTTGAATTTTTTTGTAACAGTTGTTGCGCTAAACTAATATTGATATACGATCTGCTTTTATCGGTCACCGAATTATTTGTTCTGAACAAACCAACCACTTTCATTACTTTTATCACATTACGCGAAGATGTGATGGTGATATTATCTCCCGTTCTTACATTCATTTTTTGCGCGATACCAACTACCAACAATATCCCATTTTGTACGCTCTTCAGGTCATCCATATTTCCTTCTACAACATATGAGCGGATATTGAACATGCGATCGGCTTCTGCAATATTAACGCCGGTAGATAAACCACTGATCTGCGACTTACCACTATTATAAAATACGTTTGTATTCACTTGTGGTGTAACAACAGTTACCTGATCTTGATGTTGCAACAAGGCAATGAGTGAATTGGGATTTACTAATACATTATTTTCGGGAACTATCCTTGGATTTACAATAACAGTTTCCTCTCCTTTTTGAATTTGTTGCGCCAAGGGTTTACTTGTTTCATCATCTTTAAATAATCGAATATGCGGAACCGTTTTAAAAATACCTTCGGTTGACGTGCGATCGAATCCTTTCATCATCGAATTCATGAACACAAAAATGGCAATGCCCAAAGTAACTCCCAAAGCCGCTATCATGGTGAGTTTCTTTTTAGTGACAATATAAGAGATCGAGATCTCTGAACTAATATTATGTTTGTGCTTTGGTTTCACTTTTTTATTTGGTCATTGGAAGTAATACGTCATTTTCTTTTAATCCCTCTATAATTTCTACCCAATCGCTTGATACAAATCCGGTTTTTACGATCACTGCACCATCTGCTCCTTTTACATTTACTTTATTACCATAATCCAAAAATGAACGTGGGATCACAAACGCTTTTTGCTTACTGCCTATCACAATATTTGCTTGCAATTGTGTTCCCGAGATCTTTAGGTCAGGCTCCTTGTCGAATTTTATTTTACACACAAACGATTGCGAAGCATCCTCAAATGCAGGTAATACTTCATCCATGACTCCTTCGTAGTTAATTCCTTTATTGGTATTTAATTGAATTATGGCTTTTTGTCCCGGCTTTATTTTCGCAATATTACTTTCGTCCACATTCACGCGCGCATAAACGCTATGCGCATCGCCTATCATAGCTATCACATCTCCCTTGCGCACATAATCGCCTACTTCTTTCATTTTTTTATACACTTTACCCCCAACCACAGCTTTTACTTCATTATTGCCACTTAAAAAGGAATTTATATTCTTTTGCGCTTCCTGATTTATTAATTGCTGATCGGCTTGTTGCTTTTGCAATTTTAAGGTTTGCTGCAGATTTGAAAGATTGGTCTTTGAATTTTCGTAGGCCAATTGCATATTTTCGTATTCAAGTTTGGAGATACTATTGCTTTCTAATAATTTCTTGTATCGATTAAATTGCTGTTCATCTTGTTTTAATTTTTCAGTAGCCAAAACTATTGATGCTTCTGTTTGTTTAAGAACTGGAGCATTATCCGACACATTTACCTGCGATATTCCTAATAATTGTTCGGCTGCTTTTTGATTAAAAACTGCTTGTTGATTATCCACAATGGCTAACACATCTCCCGTTTTAACTTGATCGCCTTCGGTAAAATTTAGCGCCACAACATAACCTTCCGATTGCGCGGTTAAATTATATTTATTATTTGGCTCCAATACACCCGAAGCAAAAACCGTTTCGGTGATATCTTTATACTCGGGTTTTCCTTCTTTATCTTTTTTACCACAAGCGGTAAAAAGTAAGATCGTTGAAAATACAATTAGTCGTTTCATTGTATGGTATTGTTTAATTTTATTTTTGCCTGGGTAAATTTCAAAGATGCTTTTGCTCCTGCCAATGCTATATCCGCATTTACCTTATCGCTAAAACTATTGAGCAAAAGATCGGTTGATAAAATTCCTTCTTTGTATTGATTCATGCTCTTTGTATAATTCGCACTTTTTAATTCACTTATTTGCTTTGTAGTATTGTAAGTAGAAAGCGAACGTTGTTGATCAATATCTAAATTTTGATTGATCATTCCGTTTTGAAGATCTGAATGCAAAGCGGTTATAGCAGACATATTATAATTGATCTTAGCCGTATAATTTTGCGCCAAACGGCCCGGATCTAAAGGAAAAGGCACACTTAATCTTAAGCCAATATATTGTGAAGTGAATTTATTGGCTTTACTGTCGGTAAATCCAACATTACTGTTTTGCTGCCATGCTTGATTGAATATTAACGATAAGGTAGGCGAAAATGTTAACCAACGATTTGCATTCATCTCACTTTTTAAATAGTGCGATTGAAGTTGAGCTTGCTTTATTAAAAGCATCGAACTTGCCGCCTTTTGATCGCTTTCTACAGAAGCGTTTTCAATTGTTTCGGTGAATTGTATGTTAGTCTCCGACTTTAGATCACATAATATCTTTAAACTATTTATGTTTTGCTCTAACTGTGCTTTTACCTGATTAAGTTTATCCTCAATATTCAATTGATTTACTTTTATATTATTAAGGTCTTGTTCGCGAATAATGCCTTGCGAAAATTTATTCTCGCCAATGGTTTGCAACGAGTCGCCTGCCTTTACATGTTGTTGAATTAAATTTACCTGAAATTGAAGCGATAGAATATTGTAATATGTTGCAGCAATAGATTCAAATAAATTCTTTTTAGCTACTTGATTATTTACCTTTATCAATTGCTTATTAAGTTCTGCGCTTTTGATGCGCGCCCATGCCGAAGGATTAATAATATCGATCTGCGGTGTGATGGCATAATTTGTAATGTATTGCTGACCCATGGTCACTGCTTTAAATGTACCTGCGGGTCCTCCAAAAGCTTCCGCAGGTAAATAACTCACGGGTAATTGTAAATTATCTGTCCATGTTGCGCTTATTGGACTCTTAATATTAATTGTATTGAAATACGAGGAGATCTTTGTCCACTTTGCTAAAAGACTTTGTTGATCGCCGGTTTTGATCACATAACTTTTTTGTTCGGCGTATATAAGAAGAGAATCAACCGAACCAAAAGTTAAGGCGTTTTGAGCATTTGAAATTGCTGCGGTAAAGATGCATAGAACAAGTATGAACTTCTTTAAAACCATTTATTGCATTATGTTTTATTTCCCGGTTCAAAGAAAATGCAAAACAAAGGGAATTGTTCAATAAAAAGGGTAAAGCGGACAAATTTATACTTGAAACGGACAGAAACCGACCTAAGAATTCTCGAGCCATTTAAGAAAAACCGAGGATCTTTCTTTACTTATACTTATTTGCTCTTGAAAAGGAATAGTAAGGTTCACTATAAGTTTACGTGCAAAATGTTGTGTGGCATCTTTCACTGCTTTGCGGTTCACAATGCATTGGCGATTGGCTCTAAACAAAAAAGGCGCATTCATTTGCTCAATTGTGTCTAATGTTTCGGAAATAGGATACGTTTTGCCATGCTCATCTATGATCCATGTACTTTCGTTGCGAATATAGAACACCGAAATATCATTTAATTTTACAGGAATAATTTTATCCTTATGATGAACCAAAATAGAACGGCCACTTTCGTCCTTTGAGTTTTTGAACATCTCCAATAAACCCGTCATCATTGAATTTGCTTGTGTAGCGGGCTGACTAATGCGTTCAAATTTCTCGAGCGCTTCTAAAATACTATTCTTATCAATTGGCTTTAAGATATAATCTATTCCATTGGCTTTAAATGCTTGAATGGCATAATTATCATAAGCCGTGCAAAAAATTATTGGCGTTTTGATGTCAATAGCTTTAAAGATCTCAAAACTTAATCCATCGCCTAAATGAATGTCAGAGAAAACAAGATCAATGTGTTGTTGTTTCGAAAAATAATTTTTTGCATCATTCACCGATGACAACATCTTTACAACAGAATAATTACTTCTGAGTCCGGTAATTGTAGTTGCCAGATCCTCCGCAGTAAATTGTTCGTCTTCTATTATTACGACCTTCATTTTTGTAATAAACTCATACTTACTTTAAAGTGATCTTTTGTTTCTTCTGTAGAAATATCATTTCCTGTTAAGATCCTATATCGCTCATTCAAATTCTTTAATCCGGTTTTTGGTGAATCATCCATCCTGAATTTTTCTTTTCGGTTATTTCTCACATAAACCACGTCATTACTTGCCGCAAGTTCGATCGTTATGGGCGAATCTAGAGTGAATTGATTGTGCTTTACGGCATTCTCTATTAACGAGAGTAAAGAGAAATACGGAACAAAATGGTTTGAAGTATCTGTTTTAAGATCGCATTTGTATATAATAGCATCACCGAAACGGATCTTATTTAAAGAAATAAAATCATCGCATAACTTTACTTCTTCTTTTAATGAAACTGTTTTTTTATCGTTATTGATGGAAGCTCTAAGGAAATCAGAAAGGCGAACAATATATTCTTCGGCTAATTCTGGTTTTTGTTTTACAAGTGCTTTGGCTGTGCTTAATGCGTTGAACAAAAAATGCGGATTTATTTGATCTTTCAATAATTTATATTCCGACTCCAAATAGACCAATTTCAAATTGGCATGTTCCAGTGCCATTTTATTTTTATTTTCTTTCGTAAGCGTAAGATCAATGAGCATGTAAATGATAGAATTCACCGCTATAATATTTACTACACGGATAATATCCACTTTATAGATGTCTACTTTTAATTTATCGCGATCTATTAGTGAAGTACCAATAAAACTGATACAGAACATAACAACCGCGCACAACGGGATTCTGATCCAGGTTAATACCCATTTTGCTTTAACAAAATTGATCAAAGCAATATTCAGCATCCAAGCAACAGTTATAGCACTGGTTACCATGGTCCACGCCGCAAAAAAACTGATCTGTTCAAAAGCAACAAGCAAGAAAACAGGTGTCACTAACATCAAGCCCATTAAAGGTGCCGTGATCACCGCCATTTTTAGTAATTGCCTAACAGGTATAGTTCCCATAGTTCAAATATAAGAATAATAAAAAGGTGTTTTATGATTTTTTAAGAGCTTAGGGCACGAACATTGCTTAATTTTGAGGAAACAACATTATGAAATTACTTCTCACTTTACTCACATTCATTTCCCTTTCTGCATTTTCGCAAGATCAACCCTGGAAAAAAGAACAGATCCTTCCAACCAAAGATCTTGCGGATAAGATCAAAACCAATGCAAAAGATCTTCCGCTAATTTTAAATATAGGACCAATGCAAAATATTAAAACGGCGCAATTGGTTGGGGCGGTTAATTACGAATTTGGCATGATGCGATTAAAAGATAAGTTAGAGGGGCTCGATAAAGATAAAGCTGTTGTGTTTTACTGCGGATGCTGTTCGTATAAAACTTGTCCTAATATCCGTCCTGCTTTTGACGCCGCCAACAAAGCGGGCTTTAAAAAAGTGCTCATCCTTGATCTTCCTGTAGGAATTGAAGAAGATTGGATAAAAAAGGGTTATCCTGTGGAATAAGCTGTTTCTCTTTGACCTCATTTGGTTATATTTACATAACAAATGAGACATCTTTTTTTAGTCATCCTATTATTACTCTTCTCTAATTTTTCTGCGCAGTCTAAAATTGCCGTTAAAAAGAATACAAAGGGCGATCAGCCATTTTACCGAATAAAACCCAGCGACCATTTTTATATTGGCGTTGAAAATCCATTTATTCTTTATAAAGATCCGTCTAAAAAATATTCCGTAAAAGTTCAAAATGGTATTATTTTAAAAGAAGACACGAGCTCAAAAGATTCTTCTATCTATTATATTGATGTAAAGAATACAAATCCAACATTTGTTTACGTTAGTGTAAATGCACAAACCTACGCCTACAAATTCCGAAATAGAAAAATTCCTTCCCCAATTATTACTTTGTACGCGGGGAACGAATGGTTAAAGGGCGGAGATGTTAAGGCTAAAGATTTTTCGCAAGCCGAAACGGTTGTTTTAAACCTCTCTAGTTTTGATTACCCTTGCGGTTTTACCATTGTAGGAATGGAATTGACCAAAATAAGTAATGGTGAAACAAAGAATTATTTACTTACCGATAATAAGATCGGGGATCAAACAAAATTCTGCGCTCCCGGCGATATTTATATATTCAGTAAGGTGGTGATCGAATTTATTGGCACTAAAGATCAACGAACCATAGAAGGTTCCACTTTTTTTATTAAGTAAATGAACATCCAACAACCCCTTCAAAATTATTTTGTAAAACTGGAGCCTTTAAAAGCAACAGACTTCGAAAAATTATTTGCTGTAGCTTCCGATCCGCTCATTTGGGAACAACACCCTAATAAAGATCGTTACAAAAAAGAAGTGTTCGAAGTTTTCTTTAAGGGAGCAATGGAATCAAAAGGCGCGTATATTATTTACGATGCCAAAACAAATGAAGTCATTGGCAGTTCGCGTTATTACGGTTTAGATATCGAAAAAGGTTCCATCACCATTGGCTATACATTTTTTGCGCGTTCGCATTGGGGTGGTAGTTTTAATAGGGCAGCAAAGGAAGTTATGATGGGTCATGCTTTTGAATACGTTAATGAAGTTAATTTTCATATAGGAGCGGTAAATATTCGCTCACAAAAGGCCATCACAAAATTAGGAGCTCAAAAAATTGGAGAAATAGAAATGGAATATTATGGCGAAACGTCGAAATTGAATTATATTTATTCCATCACAAAACTTAATTGGCAAATTCAAAACAGATAATATGAAAAAAGTAATAACACTTATAATACTGTTTCTCACACTATACACTCATGCTCAAAAAACGACAACCTGTTCGTGTTGCAGCGAAGCGCACAAACAATTCAACTTTTGGTTAGGAGATTGGGATGTTTATGATACTACCGGCAAAAAAGTAGGTGAAAATAAAATTGAAGTAATAGAAGGTGGTTGCGGTTTGCGAGAGAACTGGAAGTCGAATACACAAACAGGTACCAGTACAAATTACTTTGATCCGGTAGATAATACCTGGAATCAATTATGGATAGATAATACCGGAACTATTTTATCTTTGAAGGGTGCCTTTAATAATGGTAAAATGGAACTTAAAAGCGCCATGATGCAAGGAAAAAAAGTTGCTTTTTATTATAATACAATAACCTGGGAAAAAAATAAGGATGGAACAGTGACACAAATTTGGGATGTACGTGAAAACACAGGTAAATTAGTATCGCGTGCATTCAAAGGAATTTACAAGAAAAAAGTTACCACGGTCAAACATGAAATACCAAACGATAAACAAACCAATTAAAAATGGAAATTGCTAAAGTAAACATCGAACAAAAATTATCCTTATTCCAAGATCATTGGAATCCAAGAATTGTGGGAGAATTAAATGGACAACACGTAAAGCTCGCCAAATTTCAAGGTGAATTTATTTGGCACTCGCACGAACATGAGGATGAATTGTTTTTAGTATTACACGGAGAATTCACCATGGAATTTCGCGACAAGAACGTTCTCTTAAAAGAAGGCGAATTTTTGATCGTTCCCAAGGGAGTTGAACATCGTCCGGTAGCTAAAAATGAGGTATCGATCATGCTTTTTGAGCCTGCAACTACCTTAAATACAGGTGAACACCAAAATAACTTGACTAAAAACAAGCTTGATACGATTTAACTAAAAAAGAGCAAACAGTTCATATTTTGTTGAAAGCCTCGTGTTAGCATTGAGTAATTTTATACTCTAAAATCCTCGATCATGTTACCTTATGTATTAAAATTTTGGTGGGTCATTGTACCCATCTTATTACTCGTGTTCTACAAACTCATCTTTCGTTTATTCGGAATTATCATTATTCCCGAAGACAAAATTGGTTTGGTTACTAAAAAATTCGTGCTCTTCGGAAAATCCGAATTACCTCCGGGAAGAATTATTGCCGTGGAAGGTGAAGCAGGTTTTCAAGCGCAGACATTAGCGCCGGGAATTTATTTCTGGAAATGGATCTGGCAATTTGAAATAACGCAGCAAGCACTTACGGTTATTCCTCAAGGAAAAATTGGATTGATCGTTGCAAAAGACGGAAAAGAATTGGAGACCGGTCATATTTTAGCGCGGAAAGTTGAATGCGATGGATTTCAAGATACTGTTGCATTTTTAACTAAAGGCGGAAGTAAAGGAAGACAAAGTGCATATATTACTGCTGGTACTTATCGTATCAATACTTTTTTGTTTGAGATCTTTACGGTAGATATGTTCACCATTAACGAAAGTATGGTGGGTATCATTACAACTTTAGACGGAATGCCAATTGAAGAAGGAAGCATAGCCGGTAAAGATGTTCCTGGTCATAATAATTTCCAAGATGCGGATACATTTTTACGCGGTGGTGGAAATAAAGGTTTGCAACCACAAGTTATTTTGGCGGGTTCGTATTATATCAATCCTTGGTTTGTTGGCGTTGAACAAATAAAAATGATGGAGATCCCAATTGGGTATGTTGGTGTTGTAATTAGTTATGTTGGAAAAGAAGGAAAAGACTTAAGCGGCGTCGAATTCAAACACGGTAATATAGTTGCCAAAGGCGAAAAAGGTGTTTGGGCAGAACCATTGGGTCCGGGAAAATATCCAATCAATACATTTATAATGCGTGTTGAATTAGTACCAACAACAAACTTAGTTTTAAATTGGGCCAATGCGCGAAGTGAATCGCATCAATTAGATAAAAATTTAAGTACTATCACTGTGCGAAGTAAAGATGGATTCCCTTTTAATTTGGATGTAAGTCAGATCATTCATATTCCAACTACCGAAGCACCAAAAGTAATTGCACGTTTTGGAAGTATGATGAATTTAGTTGGTCAGGTTTTAGAACCTACTATTGGTAACTATTTCCGTAACTCTGCGCAAGACAGTGATGTGATCGCCTTCTTAAGTTCTCGTAAAGAACGACAAGATGCTGCAAAGAAACGTATCAGTGAAGTATTAGATCAATATAATGTGAATGGTGTTGATACATTAATTGGAGATATTGTTCCTCCAGAAAGTTTAATGAAAACATTGACCGATCGTAAAATTGCGGAAGAGCAAAATACAACTTACGAAACTCAAAAACGCGCGGAGGTTACTCGTCAAACACTCGAAAAAGAAACTGCAGTGGCTGATATGCAAAAAGAAATTGTAAAAGCCGATCAGGGTGTATTAATTGCAGAGCGTATTGCCGATGCAGCGGTTAAAAAAGCAACCGGAGAAGCAAGTGGTGTAAAGATCTCATCAGTGGCTGAAGCAGATCGTTTAAAAATTATTGCTAATGCCGATGCTGAAAAAACAAAAGTTACCGCAAGTGCCGAAGCAGAAAAAATTAAAGCATTAGCTAATGCTGAAGCAGAAAAAATATCTGTTACCGGTAATGCAGAAGCAGAAAAGATCCTAGCTATTGGTAAATCAAATGCAACAGCCTATAAATTATCGGTGGAAGCCATGGGCGGAGATAATTTCACCAAACTAAAAGTTACAGAGCAAATTGGTAAAGAGCGCATCAAAATAATTCCTGAGGTTTTAATTACCGGAAATGGTGATGGACAAAACGGACCTATCAACGGTTTATTAGGTTTGCAATTGCTTGATGGAATTTTAGAACGCAATAAAAAGACAGATCAAGGAAACAAAGATCAACCAAAAAAATAATTTCGCTTTAAATATTGCTTGAGGGACAAAATGTCCCGCCCAACCTAAAGCACCGCAAAAAAATGCGGTGTTTTTCATTTACCTTTTTTTTCGTATCTTAGTTCACAAATAAATTTCATGAGATCATTTTTTACTTTTTTAGTTTTTTTGATAGTTTGTAATTCGAAATTATTTTCGCAAAATTTTTACGATATCAATACCATTCAAAGGATAGAAATATCTTTTCTTCAATCTAATTGGGATTATATCTTAGATACCGCCAAGCAAGGAAGTGATAGTTATACCATGTCGAAATGGGTAAAGATCAATGGAATTAAATTTGACAGCGCCGGCGTAAAATACAAGGGAAATAGTTCGTATAATCCTGCTAACCTTAAAAATCCATTCCATATTGAACTTGATCACTTTAAATCTCAGAATTATTTAGGCTATAAAGACATTAAACTAAGTAACGGTTATAACGAACCATCCTTTGTTCGCGAAGTATTACTTTATAATACATTTCAAAATTACTCCGAAGGAAGTAAGGCCAATTTTGCACAAGTAATTGTAAATGGAGTATATTTTGGAGTTTATACAAATGTGGAAGCGGTTACTAAAGATTTTCTGTTAAGCAGATTTTATAGCGATAATCACACGTTTGTATTTGGAGATCTTGGAGGTTGCGACCTCCGCTACAAAGGAAGTGATACAACCTTATATTATACTCCCTATACCATGAAATCTAATTATGGTTGGACAAACCTAATGCGTTTTTGCGATACGCTAAAAAATAATGTGAGCGGTTTAGAAAATAGTTTGGATGTTGACCGAACGCTTTGGCTTCATGCCTACAATAATGCCTTTGTTACACTCGATAGTTATTTAGGGAACGGAAAACATAATTATTATATCTATCAAGATCACAATAAACGTTTCAATCCAATTATCTGGGATCTGAATGGCGGAATTGGTATTTTCAATAAAGCAGATAGCGGTCCTCCCTACTCGATCACACAAATGGAAAATATGACGCCCGTTTTACACATCAACGATACCATGTGGCCCTTAGTAAAAAATGTTTTGGCAGTTCCAATGTTCAAACGCATGTACATTGCGCATTTTAAAACTATTGTTGATGAAAATTTGGCCAGTGGATCTTATTCTGTATTTGCACAAACCTTACATAATATAGTTGATACCGCGGTACTTTCTGATCCTTATAAATTTGGTACGTATGCACAGTTTCAAAATAATCTCACTTCTACCGTTGTGCTTGGACCAAAAACTGTTCCCGGAATTTTTCCATTTATGAATAACCGTCGTACCTATTTATATTCTACTCCCGAATTTTCGCAAGTTGCTCCTACTATTAGCGCTGTTGCTGCGTCGAGTTTAAATCCGATGATCAACTCCACTGTATTTGTTACAGCTACGGTTGGAAATGCCACTGCAGTGTATATCGGTAAACGAAATTCGGTGATGGAAAGATTCAAGCGTACACTTATGTTTGATGATGGCGCACATGGCGATGGCGCTTCGGGCGATGGTGTGTATGGAATTGATGTTGCCGTTAGCAGTCCGCAAGTGCAATATTATATTTATGCAGATAACGCTAGCGCAGGTTTCTTTTCTCCACAAAGGGCCGAACACGAATATCATGTGATAAATGCATCGGGAGTTCCTGCGCCCGGACAAATTACTATCAATGAATTTTTGACATTAAATACAACCGACGCCGTAAATGAATTTGGTAATCACGAGGATTGGATCGAATTATATAATACAACTTCAACACCATTAAGTCTTAGTGGTTTTTATTTAACCGATGATTTCACTAATAAATTAAAATTTGCATTTAGTCCTAGCACAACTATTCCGGCCAATGGATTTTTAAAAGTTTGGGCCGATGCCGTTACAACACCTTCTATAAATATACATGCCAATTTTAAATTAAGCGAGAATGGCGAAAAGATCATGTTAAGCAGCAGCTCAGGTTTGATCATTGATAGCTTAACTTTTGGAAATCAAACAGCCAATGTTTCAACAGGAAGATGTCCTGATGGAACAGGCGCATTTGTTATTCAAAATCAAACTTCTTTTGGTCTTTTGAATTGCGGTGTTGATGTAAAAAAGGTTGATCCAAATGAAGTTCGTTTTGATGTTTATCCAAATCCAAGCTCTGATGTATTGAACGTGTATTTCAAAAGCGCATCTTTAAACTCTAAAAAACTGGAAGTGTTTGATATTACCGGAAGAAAACTTTTAACTTCTGAATTCATCTCAAACACCAAAATAAGTACTTCTACCCTTGAAAATGGCACTTATTTGGTTAATGTTATGGAAGCCGGTAAATTGATGAGTACCAGGAAATTTGTTATTATTCATTAATACCTCACGAATTAACAATTCTTAGTCCATAACAAAGCCCTTTTCACTTCCAAACTCGTATCCTTAGCATTAAATTTGTTATATAGATGACTATGGCAACAAGTTTATATTTACGGAAATTACTTCCTTCTTTTCTTCTCATTTTTTGTTTCATTTCTAAAACTTCTGCGCAAGACGAACACACGCGAGACGTGTGCAACGAAATGACCAATAAAAAAGCCATGCTTCTTTTTATGAAGGGTACTGATAAAAAGAAATACGAAAAACCTGATCGTATAAAATTCTTAATGGAGGCCATCGATATTGAACCCGAATTTGCCGATGCACAATTTGCTTTAGCACACG
Organism: Sphingobacteriaceae bacterium; assembly: GCA_023251775.1. GTDB lineage: Bacteria > Bacteroidota > Bacteroidia > B-17B0 > Aurantibacillaceae > Aurantibacillus. The sequence goes on from JAHEYC010000005.1 coordinate 27,406, forward strand.
AGATCATGGTGCGTTGCATGTTGGAAAATAAACCTTATACTCCAACAGTTCCGTTTTATATGGCTGCCATTAAATATTGTCCCCAAATACACAGTGAGGCTTATTATTTTATTGGTACGGCCTTCTACGAAGAATTTAAAAATGATTCTGCTATCCGTTATTTTGAATTGTTTTTGAATTTTAAGGATGAGGACGCATTTAAATTTGCAAAAGATTATGATCAACAGCGCATCAATGCAAAAGGCATGAGATACGAATGTGTAAAAGATAAACAATTAAAAAAAGTTGTTCCCTTCGATCCAAAAGTTGTTACGGGGGTTTCTTCAGAGCGTGATGAATATTTATCTTATATCACTCCCGATGATAAATATTGTTTGTTCGTTCGTAGACAACCAAAAAAACAATTAAAAGTTTACAGTACCGATGCCGAAACAGAGGTATTTATGTTCTCAA
>JAHEYC010000005.1:27868-77381 GCA_023251775.1 Sphingobacteriaceae bacterium
TGGTGTGTTCAATAAAGGCGATCTGATGTATTATCCTTTTAATGAATCGGAAGATAACCAAGGCGGTTGTACAATTTCTATTAATAATAAGGATCTGTATTTTGCTATGATGAAAAATGAAGGCGGCATGCAGCCCAATGTTGACTTGTATTATTGTAATGCAAAAACAGATGTGTTCAATGAAGAATGGGGAGAGATAAGTAAACTTCCACCGCCTGTGAATGATCCAAAATATTGGGATAGTCAGCCAAGCTTGGCATCCGATGGTGTAACATTATATTTTGCCAGCGATAGACCGGGAGGATATGGAGGAATTGATATTTACGTAACCCGTAAAGACAAAAAAACAGGACAATGGAGCGTTCCTGAAAATCTTGGACCGAGTGTAAATACAAATAAAAATGAAAAAACACCATTCATTCACAGCGATAGTGAAACTTTATATTTTAGTAGCAATGGTCATTATGGTTTTGGTGAATATGATATTTTTTATACGAAAAAAGATATTAAGGGTAAATGGGATGATGCCGTGAATATTGGTTCTCCAATCAATAGTCCTAAAGAAGATGCTTGTTTTTTTGTGAGTCGCGATGCTAAAACAGCGTACTTCTCGAGTTTTGATGAAGGCAAAGTAAAAGGAAAAGGAATTGGCCGCTATGATCTTTACAGTTTTCCTTTATACAAAGAAGCACGTCCGCAAAATGTAGATTTCTTTCACGGAAAAGCAGTAACCGCTGCGGGCGAGCCGATCGTTAACGCCATTGTTGAGAAATATAATTTAGAAACCCAAGAAAAAACTAATCTGGTTGTTGATAGTATGACAGGAAATTTCATGGGAGTGATCAACAAAGAAAAATTTGAGAACTTTACGATCACAATTAAAAAAGATAGTATGGCATTCAATACAACCTTTGTTGACGCCAAAAAAATGGCAGCAATGCCAACCACAACTTTAGCACCATTGATAATTTCCGCTGAAAAAGCTGAACAAGGTAAAAGCTTCGTGATCGAAAATTTACACTATAAAACTAATAGCGCCGAAATTACCGATGAAAGTAAAGCTGTATTAATAGCATTTTCCGCTTACCTTTTAGATAATCCCAACATGCACGTAGAAATTCAAGGTCATACCGATAATGTTGGTAATCCAAAAGACAATGAAGCTTTAAGTAGCAATCGTGCGTATTCGGTAAAATCATTTTTAGAAGAACATAAGGTTCCGGGTAAACGCATCACCGCGCAAGGTTTTGGTCCAAACAAACCAATTGCCGATAATAAAACTGAAGCGGGAAGAGCTAAGAATAGAAGGACGGAGTTTTTAATACTTGAAGATTAAATCCATTTTAACCACGAAAGGCACGAAAAATTTACACGAAAGACACGAAATAGAACTTCGTGTCTTTCGTGTTTGCCTCTAATTTCGTGTTTTTCGTGGTTAAATGTATCTTAAAACGATCTACTTCGCTTTAATTTTGAACGCCGCATCAATTTTCTTCCAATCTATTTTATCGAAAAAAAGTTTGATGGATTCATCATGCCCAATTAGTTCGATGATCACATGATCGAGGCGCGTAGTTGATGTTCCTTCTTTGTTTGGATAGGTGGTCCAACGATACTCTTGCGTACCATCTGTTATTCCTTTCGTAAAGTCAACATCTTTTACATTACCAATAACAATGAAAACCGCATTTTTTTGGAAACGCATATCATTTCCTTCCATGTCCATGGCATCTATCTTTTTGAACCAAACAGAATCGTTACGCTTAAAGATCTTGTAAGGCGTTTTTAATTTCACTTTCCAATCCAATTCTTTGTATTCCGAAATGGAAGTATTGCGCATCAGATCATTGATGTGAATATTTACCGCCATGCGAGGCGGATTGTTCTCATACGTTTGAACTTTTACCTGATATACGTGTGTATTGCCTGCACCTGCAGATGGCAGATATAAACTATCATTCTGATTCAACATGTACTGATATAAAGGATGTCCCTTTGTTGGTTGAAAGAAATTTCCGATCACAAAACGTTGAGGAAAATTTTTTTCATCATCAGTTTTAGTACGAAACAATCCTTCCGAATAAACTTCGCCATAATTCCATTCATATTTACGCTTCCAACTGGGACTGTTGATCCAACCTACGTCTACACCATTGATAATGCCTTCGGTTACTGCTTTATAATATCCGTATTCTTTTGTAACAAGAGCTCTAACCACTTTTTTCTCTACATTAAAATAATTTGCAGGTGTACCTCCTTGCAGAGTTCCGGTTTCAGTGGATGAGCGATCACTAAAGTCCATGTTCTTTGGCATTTGCGAAAAAGAAAGTCCTGCAGCTAGCAGGAAAATGTGCGTATTAAAAATTCTCATAGTTTAAATTCAACCTTAGCTTATAAATATAATCGTTTTTTTTGTTTTGAGTTCCGAGGTTAATTAACAGCTTATAAGCTATTGTAAATTAAAGGCATACAGGCTAATTAAGACATCATGCTTTTCAAATTTCAAAAAAATTAACATTAAATATTTTGCAGACATAAATATCTATCGTAATTTTACGATATAATTAAAGATCATGGGAGCAACTAAAACAGAAGAATTCACCGTTAAACAAAATAAGATCGCCAAATACTCAAAGGCTTTGGGTCACCCCGCTCGCGTTGCTATTTTGGAAGTACTAACCAAACGGCAAGACTGCATGTGCGGTGATATTGTAGAAGAGTTGCCCCTCTCGCAAAGCACGGTATCGCAGCATTTGAAAGAATTAAAAGAGGCCGGCCTTATTAAAGGAACAATTGAAGGCGCTAAAGTATGCTATTGCATTGACGAAAAAGAATGGGATAATGCTAAACTCTATCTCAGCACTTTTTTTGATAATTGCACCGGTAAAGGAAAATGCTGCTAAGCTAAAAAAATTTGAAACAAACCATCGTTACATTACGATATAATATAAAAATAAAATGAAAACAGATCAGTTCCCAAGAATGCATGTTAGCTTATATGTTAGCAACATTCAAAACACAGTTAACTTTTACACGGCTCTTTTTGGACAACAACCCTCAAAGGTTAAACCAAATTACGCTAAGTACACCTTAGAAAGTCCTTCACTCATTATTTCTTTTGTAGAAAATAAAGAGCGCGTTCAGCAAAACTTTGGTCACTTAGGTTTCCAGGTAGAAAGCGTTGAAGAATTGAATAAACGATTAGCCGAAGCAAAAGCAAAGAACCTTGTTGCAAAAGAAGAAATAGGAACAAATTGCTGTTATGCCAAGCAAGATAAATTTTGGGCCAACGATCCCGATGGCGTTCAGTGGGAGGTATATTACTTTCATGAAGATGCTGAATTCAACGATCCACATTACGAAATGAAAGAAGCTACTGCATGTTGCACTGTTTCAAGCGAAGAAACAAAAAGCGATTGCGGTTGCAATGCAAATGTGCAAACTTCAATAAATACATCAACTAAAAAAACCTCTTGCTGCTAATGGAAACACTTTTAAAATACAAAAAACCCATTGTGATCACACTAGGTCTTATAGCACTAAATATTATTTTTGGTTTTGATGCACGCTTTACCATCATCAATATCTTATGGCTGCTTGTATAATGAATATTTTGGTACTTTGCACCGGTAATAGTTGTCGAAGTCAAATGGCTGAGGGCTATTTGCGGCACTATGCAGGTGCAAAGGCCAAAATTTACAGTGCAGGAATTGAAACGCATGGGGTGAATCCAAATGCGATAGCTACCATGAGACGTGATGGAATAGATATTTCAAAACATTCATCTAACAATGTGGATGAGTATAGAAATATCGAATTTGATCATATTATCACCGTATGCGATCATGCAAAAGAGAATTGTCCTTTTATTCCATCGTCGGCAAAACGGCATCATCACAATTTTCCTGATCCCGCAAAAGCAAAAGGAACGGAAGAAGAAATTATAAAAGCGTTTGATAAAGTAAGAGATGAGATAAAGGCCTATTGCAAAAAATTTATTGAAGATAATTTAAATTAAATGAAACAAAAACGAACAATTTGGACAACACTTACCGGCGGACTAACTTCTGCTGCACCAATTTTATTATCATGTTGTAAAAGCGGCGCTTGCATTGGTGTTTGTGCAAGTCCTATTGCTTCCTTATTTGGAATTTCATCTGCTACCATGGCTAGCTCTCCATGGATGAGTGTTATTGAACCGATATTAATTGCTGTAAGTGCGGTTTCGTTCACAATTTCCTATTATTCACTATATGTACTTCCAAAATTCAATTGTAATACAGATGGCGGTTGCGATTGTGCGCCTACCGATAAAGAAAAACGAAGGACCAAACTCAATAAATTTGTATTTTGGTTTGGTTTAATAGCAAGTATTGGCTTTCTTAGTTATTTTGAAGTTACAAAATACCAAGCAGCGTCTGCTTCACAGGAATGCGGCACAGAATGTGCGCCCGGCGAATGTTCAACAGATGCAGAAGAAAGTTGTACACCGGCATGCGACAGTGCTTCATCTTGCTGCGCAGAAAAAAGTGAAAGCAAACTATCTCTAACATCAGAGATCACCTGTCCAAAATGCGGTTTCAAGAAAACCGAAACTCTACCAACCGAACAATGTCTACTGGTTTATACTTGCAGCAAATGCAGGACAAGCTTTCACCCAAAGGATGGCGATTGTTGCGTATTCTGTTCTTACGGCGATCATAAATGTCCGTCAAAACAATGACAAGTTATTTTAAATCACATTAAAAGTTAAAGCATTCATAATTCCTCAAATTAGGTTTGGCCATTAATTAAGCCTACCTTTATGTCCTTCATAAGAAGATTGAGATCTCAATCTGTTTGTACCAGCAATACAACTCGGTTAATTTCACTTTTTTTACAATTGTTTACGCAAAATATCATAATTACAGGTACCGGAAGTTATATTCCGGAAAACAAAACCACCAGAGCTGATTTTGAAGCTTCTGTTTTTTTTGACCCAGAAGGAAAACAAATTTCCGAAACTCCTTTACACATTGCACAAAAGCTTGAAGAAATTACGGGCATTACCGAACGTCGTTATGTAGATGCTTCTCAAACTAATTCCGACATTGCTTTAATTGCAGCACAACGTGCCATTGAAGATGCAGGGATTGATAAAGAAAGTATTGATGTTATCATTCTTGCCCACAATTTTGGAAATATCGCCTCAGGAAGTTCTCAGGTAGATATTTTACCAAGTGTCGCTTCACGTGTAAAGCACGGTTTAAGGATACAAAACCCAAATTGCATTGCGTTTGATATCATTTTTGGTTGTCCTGGTTGGGTACAAGGATTGATATTGGCGCGACAATATATTTTAACCGAAAATTCAAATCGTATTTTAGTGATAGGTGCCGAAACACTTTCGCGTGCCTTAGATCCTTTTGATCGCGACTCCATGATATATGGTGATGGTGCTGCAGCAACTATTGTTGAAGGAACTACTACTTCAGAGATCAGAGGTATTATTAGTACAACGGCCCAGACATATTCGTTTGACGAAGCATATTATTTATTTTGCGGGAGATCAAATAAAAAAGATACCGATGAAACCCTCTATATCAAAATGCACGGTAAAAAAATATATGAGTTTGCATTACGCAATGTACCAAAGGCAATGAAATTATGTTTAGACAGATCAGGAACTCCCATTGATCGCCTAAAAAAGATATTCATTCATCAGGCCAACGAAAAAATGGATCTTGCTATTTTAAAAAGCTTCTACAAATTATATGGTGTTGCTGCTCCCGAAAATATCATGCCTATGAATATTCATAAATTAGGCAATAGTTCGGTAGCAACCATCCCTACCCTTTTAGATATGGTCTTAAAAGGTCAACTCCCGGGCCATACTTTAGAAAAAGGCGATGTTATACTTTTAGCATCGGTTGGGGCGGGAATGAATATCAATGCGGTGACGTATGTGGTTTAGTCCGTAAAGTTTTTGTGCTATATTTGGTATATTTAATTACCATTTGACCTCACTTTTTAAATACCTCGGCAAATTCAATACACTTTCAAAAGAAGCTGAAAAAGCTATTGCCGAACTTTCTAAAACAATTACAGTTAAAAAAAATACAGATCTTCAACCCATCGGACACACTTGCAAAACAATTTACTTCGTAAACAAAGGAGTCGCCCGCATTTATTACTTTAAAGATGGTGTTGATATAACCGAGAGTTTTGCTTTTGACAATAACATTATTGCGCGCGTTGAAAGTTTATTTACGGGCAAGCCCTCACGCAAAGCAATTCAAATTATAGAAGATTCCGAAATTGTTGCGATCAATTCAACTCAGCTTTTTAAACTGTACGATAAGTTTCCTGAAATAGAACGTTTGTTCCGCTTGATATTCGAGAGCGCTTACGTTGATACTGTAAACCGAATCGAGGGCATACAGTTTCATACCGCCGAAGAACGTTACAATTCCCTTATAAAAGACGCGCCAGATGTACTCAAAAGAGTACCCCTAAAATACGTTGCTTCTTACTTAGGTATCACTCAGGTAAGTCTTAGCCGTATCAGGGGCTCAAAGTGATTATTTATCATATGTTAAGTACTTCCCAAAACGGGTGCTCTACCTTTACTCTACCAAAGTATAGGTATGCAAACTGTAAAACTCGGTCTTAAAGAAAATCTTCCGCAATTTGTTCTGTTGGTGATCATCAACGCTTTTGTTGGTGGTATGATCGGTTTAGAGCGATCCATTCTTCCAAAAATTGCCGAAGCCGATTTTCATTTGGCTGCAAAAACTGCCATCCTTTCTTTTATTGTTGTATTTGGTATTGTGAAAGCACTTACAAATTATTTTACAGGAAATCTCGCCAATAAATTCGGACGAAAAAAATTACTCATAGCCGGTTGGGTATTCGCAATCCCCGTTCCATTTATTTTAATGAATGCACCGAGTTGGAACTGGATCATTGCAGCAAATATTCTTTTAGGGATCAATCAGGGTTTAGCATGGTCGAGTACCGTTGTAATGAAAATTGATCTGGTTGGCGAAAAACAGCGAGGTTTTGCAATGGGCTTAAACGAATTTGCAGGTTACATTGCAGTTGCAGTCGTAGCTTTTCTTACGGGTTGGATCGCCGGAGAATATGGTATTCGCCCCTATCCTTTTTACATCGGAATTGTTTTGTCGGCGCTCGGATTAATTTCAAGTGTTTTTTTTCTTAAAGACACCATGCACCATGTAAATAAAGAAGCAGAAGAAAATAATATTCCTATTTTGAAAAATATCTTTTGGGACACAACAATCTTCAATCGAAATCTTGGTTCTGTAACGCAAGCCGGACTTGTAAATAATCTTAACGATGGTATGGTTTGGGGCTTGTTCCCTATTTTATTAGCGCAAAAAGATTTCTCCATTGCAGAGATAGGAATTGTTACAGCCATCTATCCTGCCGTTTGGGGCATAGGGCAATTACTCACAGGTAAAATGTCCGACTTCTTTTGTAAAAAGAGCATGTTGTTTTGGGGAATGTTTTTGCAAGGCATTGCATTGTTATTTTTTGTTTTCGCAAATTCAATAACACATTTTATTTTGCTTTCTATTCTCTTAGGTTGGGGCACAGCAATGGTTTATCCTACTTTCTTAGCAACCGTTGCCGAAAACACCAATCCGCACGACCGTGCTAAAAGCCTTGGAATTTTTCGTTTATGGAGAGATCTGGGTTACGCCATTGGTGCAATACTTACAGGTATAATTGCTGACGCATTTAGCATTAATACTTCCATCATCACTATTGGTGCGCTCACACTATTCTCTTCTTTGATCATTCAACAACGCATGAAATGCACAATATCCGCACCAAAATTATTCGACTGGCTAATTAAATCAAAAAAAATAATAAATGGAAAATAAAAGATCTATAGATCTCACCGAACTAGATCAATTGCTAAAAAACCCCAACGGGGTTACGGTAATTGATGTTAGAAGCGAAGAAGAATATAAAGAGAAGCATATTCCGTTTGCGATCAACTTACCGATCGGTAAACTTGAGTCAAAAAATTTAAATATAGATCTAACCAAGCCTATTGTCACAGTTTGTGGCAGTGGCGGTGGTCGTTCCGATCGTTCGGCGAATTTTATTAGGGAGAATTACAATATTGAAGCTTATTTTTTAGAAGAAGGGACTTTCGGTTGGATCAAACGAGAAAATGAGAATACCGTTAAAAATAGATCCACACTTCAAAAAATACTTTCAAGAGGTCATTTACAAACCGACAGCGAAGATGAAAAATTAAAAAAGTCCACTTTACTCGTGATGGCAATTCCTTTCGCACTCATGGGTTGCATGTGGGGCGTTTTGTATATGTACAATAGCTTGTTTCTACCCGGCCTCATTCCGTTTTGCTATGGCATTCTTTCATTAATAAGTGTGGGGCTTTTTCTTGTGTTTCAACAATTCAAGTTCTTTCGCTTCAGTCAGATCTTGCTTATTCTGTTGCTGCCATTCTTTCTTCAGATATCTTTGGGTGGTTTCATTCCATCAAGCTCCGTAATACTGTGGGCTGTTATTTCTCCACTTGGGGCAATGGCATTTTACGAAGTAAAACGGTCCATTGGTTGGTTCGTAGCTTTTATTGTGATGATAGCAATTGCATTTTTTATAAATGATGATTTGCCCCAATACTTTCATTGGAATATATCGCAAACGTTTATTAATGGAATGTTTTTAATGAATGTGATTGGTGTATCCGTCATTATTTATCTTCTTCAATATTATTTCTTTAGCAAGCAGGCCGAGTTAAAAAAATCGGAACAAGAAAAAAGTGCTGTCATACACGAAAACAATCAAGAAATTACCGCTTCTATTAATTATGCAAAGCGAATTCAAGGCACAATGTTAGCCAATAAGGAATTACTTAAAAATAATCTTTCGGAATTTTTTATTTTATTTAGACCTAAAGATATTGTGAGTGGCGATTTTTATTGGGCAACCACAAAAAACAATAAATTTTACCTTGCCGCCTGTGATAGTACTGGGCATGGTGTGCCGGGCGCATTTATGAGTTTATTGAACATCTCTTTTTTGAATGAGGCTGTAAATGAAAGAAATATTTTAGCACCAAATGAGATCTGCGGTCATGTTAGAACCAAATTAGTGGAAAGCATTTCGCAAGATGGCGGACAGGATGGCATGGACGGTGTTTTAGTATGCATTGATAGAGAAAAGAAAAAGCTAAGTTTTGCTGCAGCTCACAACGCCCCTATTCTGATCCGCAACAATAAAGTTATAGAATTTGAAGCAGATAAAATGCCAATAGGAAAGGGAGAGAGAACCGAGAATTTTAAAGAGCAAACCATTAATGTAGAAACCGGAGATATTTTTTATCTTTATACAGATGGTTATACCGATCAATTCGGAGGGCCTAAAGGGAAAAAATTCAAATACAAACAAATGAAAGCTTTATTACAGTCAATTTGCAATCAAACTTTAACGGAGCAAAAGAAAATATTAGACGCTATAATTAGCAACTGGAAAGGTGATCTAGAGCAAACGGATGATATTTTAATTATTGGATTTAAAATTTAATTATAAATGAAGCTACTTATTAATATTAACGAAGCGCCCTACGAAAGCGAAAACGTTTACAATGCATTACGAATTGCAATGCAGTTTCAAAAGGACGACGAAAAGGCTAAGATCAGAATTTATTTACTTGCTGACGGGGTTCTCTGCGCCATTAGGAACGATAAAACCCCTGCTGGTTTTTATAATATTGAAACTATGATGGGAACTATTATTCAAAAAGGGGGCGTCGTTAAAATGTGTACATCTTGCGGTGAAGCCAGGGGCATGAAAGATCTTAAATTAATTGACGGAGTTGAATGGACCAATTTAAAAACATTAACCTATTGGATCGCAGACAGTGATAAGGTTTTGAATTACTAGTATAATTTATACCCTACAGGATTTTTTATTTTACAATTTTAAAGGGAAATAGCCCTATTCCCCCTTCCTCTTTATCTTAAATCTTATTCCCGCATAAAACATTCTTCCATAAATTGGCCCCCAGATCATTGATGCATCAAAATATTTTCCGAATGGATTATCGGCCGACACAATTGGGTTTAACTGACGTTGATTCAAAGCATTTTCTACGCCTAAATAAATATCAAATTGCTTTTTGAATCCTGTTTTATAAGTTATTTGTCCATTCAAAATAAAATACCAAGGCGATGAATTTGCTCTTGTATATCCTGCAGGGTTAGCTGATGTATTTGGCAAACGCTTACTTCCATTCCATTGTGTTGTATGATCAAATTGCCAATGTTTATTTTTTGTTTGATAAGATAGATTAATGAAGGCTCTATGTTTCCCTAAAAGATATTTTGGCAAAAGTGCATCGCTGTATTGCGTACGAGTATCAATATAACGATAAGCAATACGCATATCCAATCGCTTTCTAACTTCCCAACTAAATTCTGTTTGTAATGTATTTGAAAAAGATCTTCCCTTTAAATTATAAAATAATACTTGTTGTGGATCTTTATCAATATCTACCACCACCTGATCTTTAAAATCGGTGCGATATACATCCAACACAAATTGCGCATCACGATAATTGAGTCTGAATTTTTGTAAATAGTTTATTCCATAATTCCAGGCTACCTCCGGGTTTAAACCATAAGGCATTGAAAAATTAGAAGGTGTTAAGATAAGATCCCTGGACGTAGCCATAAAAGCTGAATTCTCCGCCAAAATATTTGCGGTTCTTAACGCTCTTCCGCCGGAAACGCGCACAACGCTCTTTTCATCATTGAATGCATAACGCATATGCAAGCGCGGAGTAAAAAACAAACCGTAATAATTATGATAGTCGGCGCGCAAACCTGCTACCACATTAAATTTGGTCATATAGGTATAGGTATACTCATAAAATACGCCTGGCACCGATTCTGCCCTTTTGAACTTATATCCTTTATACGTTTCAGAAATGCTGTCCCACATATAACTGGCACCCGTTCTGAATTTATGATCAGAATTACCCAAGATCCCTTGGAAAATATAATTAGCATAAAAAGTTTGCTGTTCACCTTTATAATTATTCAATCCGTAATAATTATTTTGCTTGTGCTTTAAAAAACTTAACTGCAATCCCATACTTGTTTCTATCTTGTCTCTAAACACAAAACCATTCTTCGTGAACACATCCCATTTTTCTGAATTAATGCCAATGCCATAATATGGTTGCAATGCTCTCTCCATCGAACGATCAAACATCATTTGTCCACCAACACGTTCATCCAACACATAATTTCCTCCAAATTGACCTTCATATCCTTTTTTTGTTTCATAATTTAAACGAGGCATGAAGTTATACTGTTTTCCGGTTGGAATATCCAAAAAACCATCACCATTAAAATCTTGCTTTAAAGGATTTAAACTAAAGTGTCCTAACAATCCTGAGCTCCAGATCTTGTTTAGTTTTGTTGCCAAATTAAGATTGTATTCGTTGCGTCCATTTGCATTTACATAGGCATTAAAAAACAATCGCTCTTCTTGATCAGGTTTTTGTAGTTCGGTATTTATTTGTCCCGTAAAACTTTCATAACCATTTATCACACTTCCTGCACCTTTTCCTAATTGGATCGATTGTATCCATGTGCCGGGAATAAAACTTAAGCCGTAAATTGTTGCTAGTCCTCTTAAATACGGCATATTCTCCTTGGTAATTAAGGCATAATGTCCTGCCAATCCCAACATTTGAATTTGTTTTGTTCCGGTAATCGCATCCGCATAATTCACGTCTACCGATGGATTGGTCTCAAAACTTTCAGAAAGATTACAACAAGCGGCTTTGGCAAGTTCACCTTGCCCGAGTGTTTCTATTTTAATTGGGTTAAGAAAAGAGAATTGCGAGGTTGGGTTTCTATACACCACTTCTACTTCTTGCAAGGTTTTTGCATTGGACAAATAAAAATTAGCAATTAGCTTGGTTGTGTCAATTGAAAGCGTATCATTTTGCAATCCAATAAATGAGATCACCAATACGTTATTCTGATTAACCTTATTAAGTTTATAGTTTCCTTTAACATCAGTGCTCACGCCAATTGTTGTTCCCAGCCAATACAAATTTGCCCCGGGCAAAGCCGTGGTATCTTTCTTTTCACTTACTTCAAATACTCTTCCGCTAATAGTTTGTGCTTGGGAAAGAATGGAAATAAAGAAAAAAATAAAAATGTAATAAGCTCTAAGCCGCCACATCATTTCTCGCATTTTCTATCGCGAAATTTGCAACATTGTGGTAATTTGCTATAAACTGCGTCGGGTGCTTTGTCATTTTCCACATCATGACCACATTTCAATATGGCCTGTTTTATTTGATCAAGCGTTACCTTTTCGGGTTTATATGTTATAGAAAGTACCTGCGTCTTTGAGTCCCATTTTGATACTTTTACACCTTTTATATCAGCGGCGTTCTCAATACGCTCTTTACATTCGCCGCAATTACCCCGAACCGATAAGGTTGTGGTTACAACGGCGTTTTTTTCCTGGGTATTAGCCAAATTACATACTACGAATAGTATGATGAATATTATATTTTTTTTCATTTTATTTATTATTAAATAAATTCCAAGATCTTTCGATCACATGATAGAATTTAAACTTATTGAACTGATAATATTTTGCTCTGAAAAGAGCACAACGAAACCCTAGATAAGGATCGATCTATTTTTTAAATAAATAGGCGGTGACTCGTAAACTTCATTGATCCCTGAAAGAAAAGACGGGGCTGTTGCACAACTTAATGCATTATGAAGATCAGTAGTGTAGGTGTAGAAAAATGTTGCTTTAAAAATTGGCTTTGCTACCTCCGATCTTTCAGAGGAGATCCCATCCTGCATCAACTGCATTACCTTTACCTCATCTTTACAACAATCCTCATCCTCGCAGGCCATTTCTTCGCAATTACATGATGGTGCCGTGAAATAAGTTTCAAATGTGGCATCGCAACAATAATGCGCATATTGCGCCACTCCCATAATAGAGAATAAAAGGTTGAAGATGACTATAAAAGTTAATGTCCTTTTCATCTGATATTCAAATTTACTAAAAATCGAGTGTTATAACTAATACCAAGCAATAAGAGGGGTTAATTTTAAGGGGTTTTAACACTAAATTCATCAACTAAACTTGTTCAGAACCCTATTAAGAACTCCTTGCGTTTGAATCTTAAATTTCTTACCTTTATCGTTCAACATGAAAAAACTTTTACTTCTTTTGTTACTTCTTTCTGGTCTTGGTGTAAAAAGCCAGGTGTTTACCTATACAGCATCTCCAACCAATACCACGGATGTACCCGGAAGTTCACTTTATTTTCATATTGGATTTTACAACCCTACGTCTTCATCAATTACAATACAATTCAACAGGTACACAAAATATAATCCTCCCTTCTGGTATTCATGCTTTTGTTTTATTCAATGTAACCCTCCAGCATTGGATTATGTTAACATAGATGTGCCACCTTTTTCATGGGGACCGCAAATGTCTATACTTTTTAAAAACGATTCTATTAACCCTGGTCAGGCAACAGCTAGTATTAAATTTAACCAAGTTGGTTTTGCAAATAATGCCGATACCCTGCATTTAACTGCAACAACCATTTTAGCAACAGGCCTAAAAACAAATTCAAACGCAAACTTATTTAGTTTCCCAAATCCAACTAAAGGAGAGTTTACGTTTATAACATCAGAGAGTTCAGTCTATCAATTATTGGTAACTGATATTAGTGGCAAAATTATTTATCAGCAAAAAGATATCACCGATAAAAAACATATTATACAATTGGAAGATGAGCCTCAGGGAGAATATTTCTTAAAAGCAATTTATTCCACGGGCAAAATCGAAACAAAAAAGATCATTAAAAATTAAACGATGAAAAAACTTTTACTTACAATTTCACTTGGTTTGCTTGCAATAAGTTCAAATGCACAAGCTCCTGTTGATTTTACCTCAAACGATTGCAACAGCGTTTCGCATAATTTATTTAACGAACTTAATTCGGGTAAAATAGTTTTACTGGCATGGGTAATGCCTTGTGGAAGTTGCACAGCAGCATGCCAGGTTGCTTGGAATGTAGCCAACAGTTATTCCGTGTCTAATCCCGGACAAGTGGTTTTTTATATTGCAGATGATGTTGGTACAACAAGTTGTGGCACCTTGAATAATTGGGTTATAAGCAATAGTTTAACTTGCACAACAAAATTTACAAATTCGGTCATCAATATGTCGGATTATGGAACGGTAGGAATGCCTAAATTGGTTGTGTTTGGAGGAATTTCAACACACTCAGTTTATTATAATGTAAATGGAAGCGCTAATATCAATACAAGTGCCGTTCAAAACGCGGTAAACCTTGCACTAAATGATGTAACTGGGATAAACGAGATCTCGGTAACTACAAAAGACATAAAACTTTCACCAAGTCCCGCCTCAAGTTTTTTGCAACTAACATTTCAATCAACTCAAACCAAAATTTATTCCGTTGACATTTACAACTCTTTAGGTCAAAAAAGTAAGTCACTTACCATTCAAAGTGTTTCGGGAGAAAATAAAAACTCGATCGACGTTTCTGAACTGCCTAACGGTGTTTATTTTTTAAAGCTAACCAGTGGTAAAGTTAGTGAACCAATTAAATTTATAATTGCACATTAATGAAAAGAACAATTCTCTATATTTTCCTTTTTGCTGCATTAAGTTTTAATGCACAAACGTATACTATAAGTCCTGCGCGTTCAGTTACTTTTTCTGCTGTATTTTTTAGTGTCACCATAAATGATATCTACATGCAAAAGGCGCCCACAACAACGCTTAGCGTTACTTGGGAACTAATTTCCATAAATGTTCCTTTGGGTTGGGACTATGCCATGTGCGATCTTGGAACTTGTCACACCGGTATTCCGGCAGGACCAACAACCATGTTCACCTCAACTGTTGGAGGAGCGGAAGCATTTCTTGGTTTAAATATTGATCCAACAAATATTGCAGGTAGCGGCGTTGTAAAAGTACGCGTTTACGTTACAGGCTCTCCTTCTAATGCCGATACACTTACATGGACCATTAATGCAGCGCCGGCCGGCTTACAAGAGTTAGCATCAAACGATGATGTAAAGATCTATCCTAATCCGGTAAGTAATACACTTTATATTGACGCTCAAAAATTAAATGCCAGATCTATTTATCTTACTGATGTATTTGGAAGAAAAGTAAATGCTCCATACACATCAACTACTATTGATCTTTCAGGCTTACCTGTAGGTTTTTATTTGGTAACTATTGAAACTCCCGAACGAACTTTGTTCAAACGCATCCTAAAAGAATAACCATGCGTTTTAAGCGCGCAACTCTTCTACTCTTTCTGTGTTCGCTCTTGAGTGGATATGTATGTGCCACAAAGGTGTTTCAAAATCTTTTCATTAATCGCGGAATTCTTACAACTGTAAAAAGCACCACATTTCCTGTTCTCGCCTTTAATTCTTCCACAACTTTTGTTTCTGCTAATACTGTAGTTTCTTGTTTAAAGAATGATACATTAATTATTACCGTTACTAATAATGATACCGCTTCACATGGTTTTAAAGTAAAAAATTATCCCGGGATCTCATATACTATAAATCCTGCAGCGAATATTACATGTACAGTATTACCAACGCAACGAAGTACCTTTATTTATTACGATCATTTAGCTTATCCGCGCAACACTTATATGGGCTTAGCAGGGATCATTGCAGTAAAAGATAAACCCACAGACATTGTATATTATTGGAATATAAAAGAACATTCAAGTCCTTATAATCAGCAATTGGGATATAACGTGAATTGGAATACTTACTATCCCGATTACTTTACCATCAATGGCAAAAGTTATTCGCAGCTGCAATTAGACCCAACGGTAAAAATAACTAACAATATTTACGATACCATTTATATTTATGTTGCAAACACCGGACACTCTATGCATTCGCTGCATTTTCATGGCTTTCATCCAAAAAGCATTTTTACCGATTGCAAAAAGATCCAAAACAATTGGGCAAAGGATACGTGGGGAATGTTCTCAATGGATGTGATGATCTTAAAATTAGTTCCAGATAAAAAAGGAAAATATTCGGTACATGATCATAATTTGGTTGCTGTTACCGGAGGAAATACACATCCCAACGGCATGTTCACCATAATGCAAATAAATTGAAGAAAGTACTTTACATATTTTTTCTATTCATGTTTTGCATTGTAACGCAGGCACAAACTACAATTACGTATCAGTGTATTCTAAGAAGTAATGCGCAAAAAGATACCATGTGCGATGGAAAAGTTATTCCCATTTTTGGTATCACAAGCACACTGGGTGGAGCAGCTAAAATTCCTGCCAAGATCCTTTATTGCAATGAAGGTGATAGTGTTATTTTGAATACAAAAAGTATCTCCCAAAACGAACATCACACCATACATTTGCATGGATTGGATGTTGATACTAGGAATGATGGTGATCCTTCTACATCGTTTTGGCTAACTCATCAACAAGATACAACCTACAGTTTTAGAGCAAAAAATGCGGGAACGTATTTATATCATTGTCATGCTGCCGATGTGATACATGTGCAAATGGGAATGTATGGCATGATCGTTGTGCGTGCTGCGGGAGCTGCAAAAACTGTTTGGACAGGCGGTCCGGCTTACCATAAAGATTATAAATGGTTAACCAGCGAAGTAGATTCTGTTTGGCATTACCATCCCCCTATTCATGATACACTAATGGATACCTTGCATATTTCAAAATATGTACCCAATTATTTTTTGATCAACGGAAAATGCGGCGCTGAAATAAATGCAGATGATTCAATTCAAATAAAAGGTGCGCAAGGCGAAAAAATATTAATGCGAATGGCTAATATTGGCTATTTAGCGAACAGGATCATATTTCCTTCATGGTTAAACGCACAAATTTTAGATTCGGATGGCAGACCTTTGCCTGCTGCGATGGTGAACGATACGTGTTACATGATGCCCGGAGAAAGATATAGCGTGTTGTTGCAAAGTGGTATTCAAGCCATAGGAACAGTAACACTTGATTATATCGACATGAATACAAATGGCACAACACAAACCAATCTTGTGAATGTGAATATAGCCGGTGTTTATAGTGTAAAGGAGATCGAAAAAACTAAAAAGGAATTATCGGTGTATCCTAATCCTTCCAATAATCAAATTACAATTAGCACAGATCTTACTGCGCCAAAAACCATTGAGATCTCAAATTACCTAGGGCAAAAGGTGATTGAAAAAGAATTTGTTTCAACGTTAGATGTTTCCTTGCTACCCGATGGTTTATATATCATAAAGCTCAAGAATAATTCGGGGGAGTTTTCAACGGAGAAATTTATTAAGCGGTAGAGCTTTAACTTATCACTCCATTTCTTGAAAAACAAATCTTTCGTTATAATCGATTTCGTGTTCCTTTAAGAAATTTTTATATTCCATTTTAAACGAAATGGTTTTATGATGTATTTCTTGATTTTGAATGTAATTAATTACTCTTGGAACGTGGCTTTTACTATAGGCAAATGCCGCATAACCACTTTGCCACTCAAATTTTCCTTTAACAAATTTTCGTTCGTTGATCCATCTTGAAGAGGAGGTTTTAATTTCCCTTAACAAATCAGACACAGATTGTGTTGGTCGCATTCCGATGAATAAATGAACATGATCGGGCATTCCATTCATACAAATCATTTTATGTCCATGGTTTTGAACGATGCCGGTAATGTATTTATACAGTTCATCTTTCCATTGTGAATTGATAGACGCTTCTCTGTACTTCACAACAAAAATAAATTGCATGTGCATCTGTGTGTATGTATTTGCCATAATTAAAACAAAGGTAGTATCACAAACAAGGATTGATTGCTACATTTTGTAGTATTATTGAATTTATATATCGCCCCTACGGGGCTTCTTTAGTATTGTGTATTGACGGTTACCAATATTTAGTCCCTACGGGACTAAAAATACAGTCGAAAAATCATGACAAATGATCCCGTTAAAGTTAAATGCACTCTGCATAGACTATGTCTAAACAATTCCTCTATGACTAGTGCGCAGTTTCGGATTTTCGGATTCTCGATCCCGTAGGGATCAAATATTGGTAATTACACTGCCCTCGAAAACTTAAGCCCCGTAGGGGCGACATATTGGTTTTATGCCTTCGCAAAAAACACATCATATCCATACTTCGCGATCATTATACTTACGATCAGCAAAAATATCTTGCGAATAAACGCATTTCCTTTTTTTAAGGCCATCTTAGATCCTAAATAACTTCCTGCAACGTTGAACACTGCCATAAGAATTGCCATCACTAAAATAAATTGCCCATTCTTAATAAAAACGATCAATGCAGATATATTTGTGATGCAATTGATCACTTTGGCATAAGCAGAGGCTGTAACAAATTCAAAACCTAACACAACAACAAAAGCTAATACCAAAAAACTTCCGGTGCCGGGACCAAAAAATCCATCGTAAAATCCAATAACCGTTGCAAATAAAGATCCATATACTGCTTGTTTCCAAAACACCAATGTTTTTGTTTCAACCGAGCCAAGATCTTTTTTGAAAAAAGTATACACAGCAATAATGATCAATATCATTAATATAAAAGGCTTTAACGATTCGGAATTGATACTGCTTACCGTTTTTGCACCAAAGTACGAGGCAATAAAAGCGAACAACGAAATAATAAAAAGCAAAACAAAATTAAATCGCACGCGTTGCATATATTGAAACGCGGCCACAGTTGTTCCACTAAAACCCGCAATTTTATTTGTGCCAAACAAAACAGGCAATGGAAGTTTTGGGAAATTAATAAGTAAAAATGGGAGGATCACTAATCCCCCACCACCAACTACTGCATCAATAAAACCTGCGGCGAATGAGAATACAGCCAATAAGATCAGCATTACCAAACCATATTCATTTAATAATGCATTGATCTGGTCCATTACTTCACTGCGAATTTAAGATCGAAGGTAAATCCTTTTTCATTTCCAAATTCGAACTTTGCATCTAATTGTTCGGACAACGACCGTATTAAAACAAGACCTAATGTATCCGAGTCCATGCTTTCTTGCTCGGGCAAACCCGGACCATTATCTTTGTACGATAACAATACCTCATTATCCACTTGCTTTATCCAAATAGACACACTCAAATTTCCTTTTGGTGTCATAGCATGTTTAAACGAATTGGTGATAAGTTCATTCAATATCAAACCACAAGGAATGGCATGCGATAATTCGAGCTCAATAGTTTCGCAATCAAGTGTGATATTTGCTTTTGAAGCACCAACCGATTCGCGCAAGGCATTTACAAGATCATTTGAATACTCTTTGAAATTTAGTCGCGTAAAACTTTTTGACGTGTAGATCTTTTGGTGCACTAAAGCCATCGAGAACACACGATTCCTGCACTCTTCCAAAGCTTCCTGAACTTCAAGTGAAGAAGAACTATTTTTCTTTAAATTCAAAAGGCTTGTAACAATATTCATATTGTTCTTTACCCTATGAAATACCTCAGCCAGTAATATCTCTTTTTCGTGAAGTATGTTCTTGATGAGTTTTTCTTGCCTTGCGTTCTCAAAAGAAACGGCCGTTACAAATAAAAAGGTAGTGAACAAGCTAAAAAATAAATTAATGGTCTTGATGTTCTCCATTACATCATCACTGAATTCAACCACTAACCATTGGTGACGCGACCCATAAAGTACAACACAAGCCGACGCAAAACCAATGACAAAAATAATGGCCATATGTTTTATCATTTCTTTTTTGCCGAGCAATTGAACAATGATCATCACCAAAGGAAAATATAAAAGGAATGCACAAGATGATGGTCCCATTTTTAAATTCAAAGAAGCGAACATTCCAAAGCCTATAGAACAAAAAATATAGGCTGCCCAAACATATTTACCTAATCTATTGAATAAAATAACTAAAGGTGCCGATACGATCACTAAAATACAATCCCAATAAAAATTGCTGTAGTTAAAACTATAAAAAACAATAAGACCAAGTGAAACATTTATCGTGCCTAAAAAAGCCAAGATGTTGAGTTTTCTTATTAAAGCCATTTCCCAGGCTGTGTGATCGGGCCGAGTGCCCGTGTTGGCGTATGAATTGAGAAGATCTTTGAACGACATTAAACTTAGATCATTTTAATTTCTTTTGCGATCGTTGCTTTTATTGAAGGGTTTTTTAAAGCCTCCCTTTTTAAAATTCTTATTTCCTCCTTCAAATTTCCGTTTCGCCTCAGGATCGTATTTTGGAACTGGTCCCATCCCTTCGGGTAAGGATAATTTTGACACTTCAATTCCCATCAACGCTTCAATTTGACCAAAGCGTTGCATATCTTTTTCGTTGATGAATGTAATGGCAACGCCTTGTTTTGATGCACGCGCTGTTCTCCCAATTCTATGAATATAATCTTCAGGATCCGGCGGCGCATCATAATTTACAATTAAACTAATTCCATCCACATCAATGCCACGCGATAAAATATCGGTACCAATTAAAACTCTTACACGCCTCGCTTTAAAATCGCGCATGATCTCTTCTCGTTCAGTTTGCTCAAGGTCGGAGTGAAATGCTTTGATAGACTTTTCTTTTCGACTTAAACTTTTTTCCAAGCGCTTTACATTTTCCTTCGTAGAAGAAAAAATAATGACCGACGAAAAATCCTCATTCTTTAATATCTCATGCAACAAAGGTTCTTTTTGCGCATCGTATAATACATATGCCTGTTGCAAAATTCCTGCAGCCGGTTTACTAATAGCAATATTGATACTTTCGGGTTCATGCAAAATTTGATTCGCAAGCAAACGCATTTTTGGTGGCATGGTTGCCGAAAATAAAATAGTTTGACGTTTTTTTGGAAGATAACCAATGATCTGTTTGATATCATCAAAAAATCCCATATCCAACATTCTATCCGCTTCATCCAAGACCAAATGTTGTAAATGCTCAAAGTTGATCGACCCATTTTGCAATAATGCTTTTAATCTTCCCGGAGTTGCTACAACAATATCCACACCATTCTCCATCGATTGCTTTTGATTTTCCCAAGCCATACCATCACTGCCTCCATAAATTGCAATTGAACCAACCGAACAAAAATAACCTAAGCCATCTATTTGCTGATCTATTTGCAATGCAAGCTCTCGCGTTGGTGTGATGATGAGTGTATTTAAATGGCGTGTCTCTGCTTTTAAAATATGTTGAATGATTGGAAGTAAAAATGCTGCAGTTTTTCCTGTCCCTGTTTGCGCACAAGCAACAATATCCTTATTATTTAATATCACAGGCATTGCCTGCTCTTGAATAGGAGTGGGTTGTTTATAACCCATGCTATATAAACCCTCTAATAGGGATTCTTCAAAGTTAAAGTCGCTGAACGTCAATTTAGTATCTGGTATTAATTCTTGCAAAGATACCATAATTTCCTTAAGCATTTTACTTGCAAAAAAGGCTTATTAACAGTGCTTTCGTGTTAAAAATTACCTTATTTAACGCTAATAATTCTATAAAGCCATGGCCTTGTTGTAACTTTAGTTCATGAAACATCTTTCGATACTTGCTTTAGGTTTTGCGACAAGCTTTTCGTTTGCGCAAGACACGCTTTATACCGTTAGCGGACAAAAAATTCCTGCAAAAGTTGTAGAGATAAATCAAACCGAGATCAAATATAAAAAGGCAAATAATCCTGATGGCCCTGTTTACGTTGTTGACAAAACCGATATAGCGCTTATTGAATATAAAAATGGCACAAAAGAATTATACGGAACCGGATCGGGTTCTAACGAAGGTGTAAATACCGGCGATCAAAGTGTTGCAACAAATGGTCAACAACCAAGATCGCGCGTTAATGTAATTATTGGCGGAGGTTGGGGTTGGGGCTGGCCAATTTTTAATAGTTGGGGCTGGTGGGGAGGTTATAATTCTTATCCGCGCGTGCGTTATTACCGACATAGTTATTACCGCCCTTTCCGCGGCGGACATCATCACCGTTATCATTACGGCCGAAGAGGAAGATAAAAAATCTTAGAACCACCATACAGGTGGTTTTTTATTTTTAGGTAGGAAATTGTATCTTAAGATAAGGATTATAAAATCACGCCGATCTTGCTAAATTGATAAGCTTGGGGTGATTTTATGGCCTATATTTTTGAATAATTTTGATTATATTTGGTGTAATAGGATGATGAAACATACTAATATCAAATATCATGCTCCACTTTTGCAATGATGGTTATTTATAGTGTATTCAATAATTATAACTTCCACTGCAATAAGATCAAATGAAATGTCGCAAGTGAATATTTATTAAAATAGTTTATACATGAGATCATTTTTTTTCTTTTTAGGCTTTATTACAGTAACCGGTTTTTCCTTTGCTCAAAACTGGAGAGACCTGATACAAAAACCTAACGCTAATTTTTATGAGATCCAACGGGAATTTAATATGCATTATAAAGAGAAAGAGGCTCTCAGGGAAAAGGAGGAACATGATATAAACGAAGAATCTGATGGATTTGAGGGATTTAAAAGGTGGGAGTATTTTGTTGAACCTCGCGTTTACCCAAGTGGTGATCTTGCTTTATTAAACCAGACAGCGAAAAATTTTCAAGATTTTTTGACCAGATATCATGCAGAAGATCCAAATCAAGATCTTCAATTGCAATCAAGAATAGCCGCTCCGGCGGTTTGGACACCCATGGGTCCTTTTGGTTCAATTTCCGGGATCAGTGTTGATGGTCAGTATTTGAAAAATGGAAGACTTAATTTTATCACTATTCATCCAAGCAACCCTCTTCAATTATTTGTTGGGGCGCCGGCCGGCGGACTATGGACATCTACTGATGGAGGAATAAGTTGGACTACAAATACAAACAACCTGCCTGTAATAGGCTGTTCAGATCTAGCCATAGATCCAATAAATACTAACATTATGTATCTGGCAACCGGCGACGCAGTTCTTGGTAATACACAAAGCATAGGTGTTTTAAGATCAACAGACGGAGGCCTTACATGGAACAGTACCGGACCTTTGGGAGGCAATCAAATTAGAAGGCTCATTATTAATCCTGTAAATCCACAAATATTAATTGCCGCAACAAATACAGGTGTGTACAGAACCTCAAATGGCTGCACAACATGGACCCAGGTTGATTCAAATTGGTTGTGTTATGATCTGGAGTTTCAACCCGGAAATCCAAGTATTGTTTATGCGGGTAGTTGGGGTGATTTCAAACGTTCTTCAGACGGAGGTATTACATGGATCCAAATTAGCAATGGTATTCCAAATACCGGAGTATACAAAATGGCTGTTGCCGTTACTCCGGCCAATCCCAATGTAGTTTACGTTGTGGCCGGAGACAATTCAAATAGCACCTTTCTTGGTTTTTATAAATCGTTAGATGCCGGTGTCACTTTTAGTATCATGCCAACTACTTTAAACTTGTTCGGATGGTCTGATACCGGTAATGATCCAGGCGGATCGGCATATCGTCAAATTGCGGCATCTCCTACTAATTCTAATGAAGTAGTTGTAGGTGCCTTAAATGTTTGGAGAACCCCTGATGGAGGTGGTACTTGGGGTATTTATGGGCATTGGCTTGGAACAAACTCTCCATTTATTCATGCCGATCAACAGGATATCGAATTTGATGCAAATGGAACTTTGTACGGAATTAATGATGGTTCAATTTTTAAAAGGACCGGCTCTACTTGGACAGATATGTCGGTTGGTATGAATATTTCACAAATATATAAGATCGGTACTTCGGCTCTAACACCAAATAAATGGATAACCGGGCATCAGGATAATGGTACTCCTATTTATTCAAGCGGTACTTATTCGGCATCTCTTGGTTCGGATGGAATGGACTGCTTTATTGATCGCACAAATGATAATAATTTATTTGCATCATGGTATTTTGGAAACTTAAAAAGGTCTGTTAATGGAGGGGCAACTTGGAACGCATACACATCCGGTCTCACACAAATGGGTTCATGGGTAACTCCATGGAAACAAGATCCTCAATCACCGGGAATAATATATGCTGGATGTACCGACATGTTTAAATCTGTTCTTGCAACCGGAACCTGGACACAAATCGGAACTATTCCGGGAAGCGGCTGGATCACTGAATTTGCAGTTGCCCCTTCGAACAATCTTGTAATTTACGCAGTAAAAGGAGGAACGGCTCCTGCGATATACAAAACAAATGATGGTGGCGTTTCCTGGAATAATGTTACAGCAACCGTGCCTCTATCGATCACAGCAATGCCCACCTATGTTTTTATTCATCCAAACACCCCAAACAAAGCTTGGTTAACATTAAGCGGGTATTCTGCCGGAAATAAAATATTTTACACCAATAACGGTGGGGCATCTTGGACCAATGTCACAAGTAATCTACCTAATATTCCTGCAAACTGTGGAATATATCAAAACGGAAGTCCTGATAGAATTTATATTGGAATGGATGCCGGAGTTTATTATAAAGATAGCCTATCTACAAACTGGACCTTATATAATTCAGGATTGCCAAACACGCCAATTTCGGATATGGAAATTTCTCCTGCTGACCCTAATAAATTGATCGCTTCTACTTACGGAAGAGGAGTGTGGAAAGTTGACTTAGCAAATCAACCTGTTAGCGCATTTAATTATAATGGTAGTTCCTGCATACTCGATCCGATCCAATTTAATGACGCCTCAGTTAATAGTCCCACAACATGGAGCTGGAGTGTAACTCCAAATACAGGAATAACGATAAACGCTCCGAATTTGCAAAACCCTTCGATCACGTTTGCTAATCCGGGCACATACACTGTAGCTTTATTCACTACAAATAATGTTGGACCCGGCAACATATATACCCAAACAATAACTATAAATCCTTTACCAACAGTATATGCTATTACCAGTGCAACACAAGTATGTTTAGATAACGTTGTTTGGCTAACCGGCATTGGAGCAAATACATATACTTGGCAACCACAAAATTTAACCGGTAACCCAGTTACCTATACACCAAATGCAACTCAAACATATACTTGTTATGGCACTGATGTTAACGGTTGTATAGGAAAAAAATTACTGACAGTAAGCGTAAAAATTTGTTCCGGACTATTACAAAACACAGGAGAAACCGTTTTCTTTACTGTATATCCAAACCCGGTTTCTGAGAGTTTAGTAATTACATATCAAACTAGTGGTACTTCAAATGTAACTATTGAACTAAGCGACCCTTTCGGAAAAGTTATATTAAAAAAAGACCATTTATTTAGTAAAAATAATTTCAGCACAAATGTTGATATTTCGACACTTGCAAACGGAGTATATTTTATGACCCTAATTCCAAATGAAGGACAGTCTAAAACAATCAAGTTTATCAAAGAATAAAAGTATAGCAACAATTTGCCTGAGATCCTAAATTTCAATCTGGGTTTCCTTTGTTGTAGTTTTTCAATGGGAGACAAATTCAGGAGAACATCGATTTTGGTTTCTTGTGATCAGGATTAATAACTTAAGCTTAGGTCTAACCACATAAAGCTGTGTGTATCGACCAAGACTTACCCACAACTGCGGCTTACCATAACTTTCTTCCATTTCCCAAAATAAGTTAATAACATGCTTTATCTCCGCTTATAACACCATCCTTCCCTTTGAATTAGTTCCTATGATAAGGCATTAAGATTTTGTAGATTTATCATAAATTAAATTCCATGAAAAACCTATTACTTCTTGCTACCGCTGCACTTTTCTTTTCGTTTGCATCTACAAATGACACGCTTACCGAGAATAACTATAAAATATATTCTTCAAAAACTTCCAAAGAAGTAACCTTGAATGATATTATTTTAGAAATGAAAAATTACGACGTGGTATTCTTTGGCGAAGAGCACAATGATTCGGTGGCCCATTTTTTGCAAACGGAATTATTTAAAGGTTTATACGCTTCATATGGTGATAAAACAACGCTCAGCATGGAAATGTTTGAAACCGATTGTCAGGTTGTATTAGATGAATATTTACAAGGTTTTATTCGCGAAAAGAATTTTTTTAAAGAAGCCCGTGTATGGAGTAATTACAGAAATTACAAACCCATGATAGAATTTGCCAAAGAAAAAAAATTAAGCGTAGTGGCCGGCAACGCTCCCGCAAGATATGTGAACATGGCCGCGCGTAAAGGTTCTAATTCTCTTAACGAATTATCAGCTAACGCAAAAACATTCTTGCCTCCCTTACCTTATGATACAGCAACCGGCACATACTGGAAAAAATTTACCGATCTGATGTCGGATGGAAAAAATGCGGGTATCAGTGCCAAAGACACTTCAAAAAAAGCCGCAGTTGCAGCAAATAGCATGATGCCAAAATATATGGTTCATTCTCAATCGTTGTGGGATGCAACTATGGCCTACTCTATTAGTAAAGTTTTTGCGAAGAACAGCAATGCTAAAGTTCTTCAATTGAATGGACGTTTTCATAGCGACGAAGGATTGGGAACGGTAACACAATTAAAAAAGTACGCGCCAAAACTTCGCATCCTTATTATTTCGTGCATCGACGGAGGAAAAAAATTCCCGAAAGAGATAGATGTGAACGAGAACAAAAAATTGGGAGATTATGTGATCTACACCGATCCCAATGTACCAAGAACGTATAAGGAGTAATTAGTGTTTTTCAAAACACATTCGCACTTATTAAAGTATTAAAATGAAAAAATACTTTTATATACTTATTATTTTTGCGCTTACATTCGCATTAGTTTCTTGTACTCAGGAAAAAGAAACTCCCGAACCATTACCAAAAGAACGTGTTAAACATATTCTTGATTCGGTTGGACATTCAAACATTATTGCAACTTTTTACGAAGCGGGTGGCCTTACGGTAATGCAATATGAAAATAAAGAAACGAAAAAGGCCCGCAAACTTATTTTTCGTTTGGGCTATCATCTTTTTATTGACAGTCTTACTTATTTAAAACCAAATGAGTTCAGGTCTCCACGTTTAAATACCAATTATATCATAAAAGATAGCACTGTTATTTCTATTCAACAGGCAAAAATAATCCATCCTTCTTCTAATTGGCAAGGGCAAACGCCTTGGCAGCAGCCTTATGTTACCATTTATACAAGAGTAGATTCTAAATAAATTTTTGTATCTTTATAACGTACCAATGAAAAAGACATTCATAGTTTTATCCTTTGCCATTACCTTATTAATGGCTTATGCTGCTGTACCCGGCCCTTCAAGCTCGGGCGCACCGGCTTCGCATACAGGAGCTCCCGGCGAAAAAACTTGCGGCGCTGTAGGCTGTCATGATGATAATGTGATAAATGAAGGCACGGCTTCTGTTTCTATTGAGGTTGGAGATGGAATTAAAAAATATGAAGCGGGACAAACTTATCCTATTAAAATAAGGATCACAGATGCCGATAAACTTCGATTTGGTTTTCAGATCACAGCTTTGAATGCTCAAACACAAACTAACGTAGGAAATTTTACCATTACCGATACAAAAAGAACTCAAATAGTAAAAAATGCATACCAATTAAAAGAAAGACAATATGCTACCTATACATTTAATGGAACTGATGCCGTTACAAAAGGTATTGGCGAATGGTTCGTAAATTGGACCGCTCCAAAAAATTCTACAGAGCCTGTTACATTTTATGTAGGTGCAGTTTCGGCAAATGATGATATGAGCGATAAAGGAGATAAAGTATATACAAGCTCATTAACCTTGAACAAATAAAAAGATCGTGAAAAATTTGATCGTCATAGCAAGTTTTGTAGGGTGTTTGTTCATTTGCGGAAGTTATACTACACGTTACATAAAAACATCAGGCTCTCATCCGGGTAGTACAGGTGCTCCACTTGATCTTACGTGCGCGCAAATGGGTTGCCATACCGATGCTCCGGTTATTTTAAATGCTGTAAATAATAATACACTCATCTTTTCAAGTGTCGATTCTTCTTATGTTCCCGGCGCGACCTATGTAATTACTGTTCAAGTTCAAGGTTCAGCCGCATCACCAACCGAAAAATTTGGATTTGAAATTGGTGTTTTAAAAGATAACGACAGCACAAACGTTGGTCAGTTTGCAATTATCGATCCTACACGAACACAGATCATCACGCATCCTATTGGAACAGATCTGCGTTATTCTGTTACACACCAAACATCCGGCACAGCTTCTCTTTCTACAAATTTTTGTTCGTGGACATTCAGCTGGACAGCCCCACCGGTTAATGAAGGAAAGATCACATTTTGGTATGCAACTATTTGTTCTAATAATAATGGCATGGAGACGGGAGATAGAGTTTACTTGCATAAGTTCCAAATTCATCCAAATGCTTTATCGTCCGTTAAAGAAATTTCTGACGATTATGAATTAAAAACATTTTTTGATCGTGATGCAAATCAGATCTGCATTAATTATGATCTTAAAGGACAAAGAAATGTACAGTTAACCGTGCTTGATGTGAGTGGAAGAACCATACATTCGGGAGCGAACATAAAACAAAGCGGCATTCAAAAGCAAAAAATTACATTGGGTTCCAATTATTCAAAAGGAACTTATTTGGTGCAATTACAGATCAATGATCAAAAAGTGACAAAAAAACTGATCGTTAATTAATTTCACTCTAGCTTCACAAATTAATTATGAAATATTTTTGGAGCATTTCTTTTTTTATTTTCATTTTCACCAGTGCCCAATGCCAGCAAACAAAATTTCTTACGGAGGTAGATAGCTTTGGAAATAACCCCGGAAATTTAAAGATGTTTGTCCACTCGCCTTCCTCAACAAATAAATTACCCTTGGTTATTGTTTTACATGGTTGCGGAGAAAGTGCAAAAGCTGTGGCTGAATTAACAGGATGGAATAAATTGGCCGATCTAAATTGGTTCATCGTTGTTTATCCCCAACAAAAAATACTAAATAATCCCAACTTGTGTTTTAATTGGTTCTCCGAACGCGATAATGAAAAAGGCAAAGGCGAATGCGAAAGTATTTTTGAAATGATTGTGTTTGCCAAAAAGAATTACGGAATTGACAGTAACAAAATTTTTATCACAGGACTTTCCGCAGGAGCAGCCATGAGTGTTGTAATGGCAGCCACACATCCCGGACTAATTAAATGCGGGGCCATTTTTGCGGGCGGGGCTTATAAAATTGCCGACGATGCCATAGATGGTGTAAAAGCTATGCGTGGAAACAACTATTTTTCAAAAGAAAAATTAGTGAAGGATGTGAAAACACAAAACCCAACTTATAAAGGGAAATATCCTAACATGATCATTTACCAAGGACAAACTGATGCGGTGGTAAATAAAAAGAATGCACTTTTTTTAGTGAATCAATGGGCGGGATTAAATAATACCGACACAATTCCCGATAAAGTTGAACCTAATTATATGAGCGTTAAAGATATTACACGAACAGAATATCATGATTCATTAGGAAGAACACCCGTTATATTATATGAAATAAATAATATTGGACATAAATTATTGATAAAACCCGGAGATAAAGAAAATGAAGGCGGAAAAAAAGGTATGTTTGGTATAGATAAAGGATTTCATTCCACCTATCAAACCGCAAAAGAATTTGGGATCTTAAAGAAGAAGCAATGAGAAAAGAAATTTTAGTTATAATCATCAGTATTTTTTTCTTCAAAAGCAGTTTTGCACAAGAAACTTTATCGGTATCTCATTTTAATACACTTCCAAAACTTTCTATTCGCGCGTTGGAAGTTGTAAACGATAAAACAGTTTGGTTTGCTGCCAACAGGGGAGTTTGGGGCTATACCGAAGATTCAGGAAGAACATGGCACATCGATTCTTTAAAAGTGGATAGTATTTATCCGCAATTCAGATCTATGGCGGTATTAAATGATTCAACCGTTTTACTTTTAGGAATTGCTTCGCCAGCTTATCTTTTAAAAACAATCAATAAAGGAAAAACTTGGAAAGTTGTTTATAAGAACACACATCCCAAAGCGTTTTTTGACAGCATGGTGTTCTATGATAAAAAGAACGGATTTGCCCTTGGAGATCCTATTAACGGAAAAATTATGCTCATCAAAACAACTGATGCAGGAGAAACATGGTCTCCCCTAGCCGACGATAAAATAGCATCTTTATCCGAAGGCGAAGCGTGTTTTGCTACAAGCAATACAAATATAGACGTTCACAAGAACATGTTGTGGTTCATAACGGGCGGAAAACGTTCGCGTTTATTTTATTCGAATAATTTGGGAAAGAGTTTTTTGACTTACAATACCCCCATTCCCCAAGGCGAAACAATGACAGGACTGTTCTCCTTTGATTTTTTTAATGAGAAGTTAGGAATTGTTACCGGAGGAAATTACGATAAAACAGATACTTCTATTGTAAGTTTAGCTCTTACAAAAGATGGCGGTAAAACCTGGCAAGTCATTAAACACTCAAAACCATTTTTCGGAAGTTGCCTGCGTTTTAGAAATGCCACTGATGTTTTTATAACGGGACATGATGGCACATTTAGATATGATCTCAAAAAACAAAAAATGGAAGAGATCAAAGATGCAGAAGGAGAATCGCTCAAATTTATGACACTTCGTTTCTCCCCTTCCGGTAAAGTTGCATGGATGGCAGGAGGAAACGGAAAAATTGCTTTGCTTAAGGGATTTTAAGCAAAAATTCCATGCAGCTCCGCTGCAAGTTCGCGCTGGCTTTCTTAGCCACGAATTTCACTAATTTTCACCAATCTGTGTTTAAAATAATTTCACAAATCTATGTGTAAACTTGGTTGATCAGCAAACACAGTTTAGTGAAGTGCATTCGGCTACTACACACAGATTGGTGAAATTCGTGTAATTCGTGGCAAAATACATCGCCTCGGCGTAGCCGAGCCATTTGGTGTACCCATTTTTTTCAAAATTTTTTGTACCTTGTACAAACAAAAACCAGGTCATGAAAACAAAGAACATTCTTTTGATCATCATCCTTGTCTTCTCATTCAAGTTATATTCAAAACTTGATACCATCATTGTTTTTACTTCTTATGAGAATTATGTAAATAAAATTGGCACCACCTATGATAAAATGGTGAATTATTACGGCACTATCAAAATGAAGATCACCGTTTCTAAAAATGCCGTTGAAACAACCATAAAATGTAAAGAGATCTGGGGATTTTTATATAATGGTCATTTATTTAGAACAGATATTCGCACGGGGCAAGTTGGTGAACTCATTGTTTTGGGAAAAATTTGTTATTACGAAAATGGCATTGCCCATTTGGAAATGATACGTAACGGAACCAATCACGAAACTTTTAGCTTGGGATACTATTGTTATGTGTCGAAGGATCTTTCGTCGAAATTAGCGCCTTTCCCTAGTCCTGAGTATCCAATATCAGACGCTAATAAGCAAATTAAAAAATTCAAAAGGGCAAATCCCGAGTACGACGATCTATTTAAGGCCATCAATAAAGATTATAATTATCAAAATGTACGCGCCAAAGTTATTATCTTTAATAGGAATTTTCCTGATGTAAAATAAACTACCTTTATCAAATGAGAGCTAGATCACTTATCATACTTTTTTTAATTTCCCTTCTTACCACCGATTGCAAAAAAGGCGATACAGGCGGCGATGCAACCGTTACAGCGTTTGTAATGCATCATAGTAAAGCCATTAATTTTCCAACGGTTTATGTAAAGTTTGATGCGAAAGATCTTCCAAGCGATCCCACAACTAATTATGATCTAAAATTGGTTGGCGTGGACGAAAATCATGTTCACATTAAGAACTTACGCTACGGTAATTATTATTTATATGCCGTTGGATTCGACAGCTCTATAATGCTTCCTGTTAATGGTGGAATTCCTTTAACTATCAATTGGAAGAACAGACGTAATGCAGTTGATGTTACTGTACCCGTTACCGAATAGGTTTATTCTAATTCGCAAGCCGTGTAGCTTCCTACAGCCTTGGCTTTGCACTCTTCATCCGCTTTTTTCTTAGTTGTTTTAATGATCACATGTTCGTGAGCACCTGCTGCGGTGTGACAGCTGCATTCGTAATCTTTTTTGCAAGATATAAGAACTACAGTACTAAAAAAGGCTAAGGTAATTAAGATGGAAGATCGTTTCATTATTGAAGATTTAATACTGTAAATATAATAAATTTAAATTGTTGCCTTTTATATATTTTCCTAAATTCGTTATTCCTATCTATTAAAACAAAAACTAAAATACTCATAGCAGGCCTTGGCGGCGTTGGCGGTTACTTTGGCGGACTGATGGCAAAACAATTTCACAAAAATGCGGAAGTTGAAATTTGTTTTTTAGCAAGAGGCAAACATTTGCAAGCAATAAAAGATAAAGGCCTAAAAATACTAAAAGGCACTAGCGAATTTAATGCGATTCCATATTTAGCGAGTGATGATCCAAAAGAACTAGGTATTGCAAATTATATTCTCATTTGCACAAAGACCTACGATCTAAATTCCATTATTGAACAATTAAAGCCTTGCATTGATGAACACACTATTATTTTACCTTTATTAAATGGCGTTGACGGTTTCGAAAAAATAAAAAAACTCTTACCTCATAATACAATTTTGAACGGATGCGTATATATTGTATCACGTTTAAAAGAAGCAGGCGTAATAGAGAACAGTGGCAATATTGAAACACTTTATTTTGGAATTGATGGGAGTCCCGGCAAAGAATTGCAAACGCTTGAAACATTATTTAAACAAGCCGGTATTGAAGCCACACTCTCACCAAACATTTCTTCTATCGTTTGGGAAAAATTTATTTTTATTTCACCAACGGCTACGGCCACTTCTTATTTTAATACTTGCATTGGCGAAATTGTGGCCGATGAAAAAAAATTGACTGTCTTTACGCACTTAGTAGAGGAAGTAAAACAAATTGCATTAAAAAAGAAAATTGCCATTTCACCCGACATTTCCGAAAAAACCCTCGCCAAATTAAAAAAACTTCCTTTCGACACTACGTCCTCTATGCATTCGGATATAAAGAACAACAAAACCCAAACCGAAGTAGAAGCACTCACCGCTTATGTTGTTGATGAAGCCAAAAGATATGGTATTGCTGTTCCAACTTATGAAATGGCTTATAAAGCATTAAAAAGAAAATAGTCCTGTGTTTTAATTGCCACGGAGGCACGGAGACACGGAGAAGATCTATTATACTTTAATAAGACCAATGATATTGCTATATGTTTCCAATTTTATGTGTTATACCAAAAAAACTCCGCGCCTCCGCGTCTCCGTGGCCAAAAAAAAGCCGAAAATTCTGTTAAATTCATAAATTTTTGCCTCTGGAACCCCTGTAAAATGGGCTATTTTAAAAAATACTACAAATTGTAGCAATCAATTGCTATAAAACGGGCATACCTTTGTTTCATACAAAACCGAATAATGTTTAAAAGTATGAAGTTAATGGTTAACAAAATAGAAAAGATAGGGGAAAGAGATAAGGTACCTTTAGCTGTCTTCAGTTGTAAAAAATAAATAAATATATCATGGCAAGAAAAAACAACGGCGAAGATGTTATGGAAATGACAGATTCAAAAAAAACAACAGTGAACACAGAAAAGCTAAAAGCTTTACAACTTACATTAGATAAGTTGGAAAAAACTTACGGTAAAGGATCCATTATGCGAATGGGTGATAGCAGCATCGAACCTCTCGAGGCTATTTCAACCGGATCGTTAGGATTAGACATTGCATTAGGCATTGGCGGATTACCAAAAGGCCGCGTGGTCGAGATCTACGGTCCCGAATCATCAGGTAAAACAACTTTGGCAATACATGCTATAGCCAGCGTTCAAAAAGCAGGTGGCATTGCAGCTATTATAGATGCAGAGCACGCTTTTGATCGCTTTTATGCAGAGAAATTAGGAGTAGATACGCAAAGTCTCTTGATCTCGCAACCCGATAATGGTGAGCAAGGTTTAGAAATTGCCGATAATTTAATTCGCAGTGGTGCGGTTGATCTTGTAGTAATAGATTCGGTTGCTGCGCTAACTCCTAAAGCCGAAATTGAAGGCGAAATGGGTGATAGTCGCATGGGATTACAAGCGCGTTTAATGAGTCAGGCTTTACGTAAACTCACAGGAACAATCAGCAAAACAGGATGCTGCTGTATCTTCATCAATCAATTGCGCGAAAAGATCGGTATTATGTTCGGTAATCCCGAAACAACAACCGGTGGTAATGCATTAAAATTCTACGCCTCTGTACGTTTGGATATCCGCAGGATAAGTCAATTAAAAGAAGGCGAAGTGGTAGCGGGCAATAGAGTAAGAGTAAAAGTTGTAAAAAATAAAGTTGCTCCGCCGTTCCGCATGGCCGAATTCGATATCATATTTGGAGAAGGCATTAGTAAAGTTGGCGAGATCATTGATATTGGTGTTGAAAAAGGCATCATTAAAAAGAGTGGCTCGTGGTTTGCTTACGACGATACAAAATTAGGACAAGGCCGCGATGCTGTAAAATCATTGTTCGCCGAAAATCCTGATCTTGCCGAAGAGATCGAAAATAAAATAAAAGCTGCATTAGCAGAAGCTGCTGCGGAGGCTGCGGCGAAATAGAGAAGTTTTAGTTTGATTTGCTACTATGGGCAGTCTTGAAAAAGGCTGTCCATTTGTAGTGTAAAGAAAGATGATTGAGTTCGGTTATACGGTATTTAGCGGTAATAATAAACAGACATGAAACGAATAAAAATATTTATTGCTTCCGCAGGAAGTCTTGACGAAGAAAGAAAAAGCATCGAGACTTTTCTTAGTAGAAAAAATGATCATCTCGTTGACCAAAATATCTATATTGAGACAGTAATTTGGGAAAAATTATCTTCATCGTTCTCTGTCGAAAGAAAGCAGGAAGAATTTAATAAATCTTTGCTAGGTTGCGACTTTGTTATTTGCATTCTATTTGACAAAGTCGGACCTTTTACTTACGAAGAATTTCAAAAAGCATACAATGGCTTCGTTGAGCATGGAAGACCGAAAAAATTATATGTCTATTTTAAAGACCAAGCAATTAAACCTTCCGAGATAACAAAAGATTTCCAGACGGTTTGGAAATTAAAAGATGAAATTAAGTCGTATGAACAGATTTATAAAACATATGACAACGTCGCTGACTTGTTATTGAGCATAGACGGTAATCTTACCATAGACCTGAAAGACATTTTGCAAAAATCGACAAAAGAAGAACTGTTTGATCTTTTAAATAAAATTAATCCTGAAATATTATCTAGACTTAATAGCGGTGTGAACCAAACATGTGTGTTAATTAATCCTGGCAATTTACATGAATTAGAAAAGCTAAAAGACAAATTAGAAAAGGAAAAAATTCTAACCTTTTTTTCAAATGGCAACACAATAATCGGTGGCTCAAACAATCGAATTGGGAATTGCATTAACGACAAAATAGGAGGCATGCTTTTAGGTTATGAATTAGTAAAGCTGGAAAATTTTTAATTACTGCCGATACTGGCAAGAAAAGTAAGTTGTAATATGACAGATTCTGAAAAATTAAATATGCGCCTTAGAAGTTTTGTTCTTGAACACTCGATCAGACAAGAACGGACTTCTGCTAACATCATTAAATCCCTTTTAAGAATAGTAAAAAACAAGACCAAAACGCTTGGAAATAAGACTAGTAGTCTTTCTTTTAAAAACAAAATCGACTTATTACACGATCTTGAAGAGATTGACGACGAAATGTATAAGCACTTGGTTAAATTTATGGAGATTAGAAATCAATTTGCTCATAACCATGAGTGCTCTTCTTTATTAAAATTGAAAGGGGCTAACTCAGAATTGACAAATCATTTGAAAAGTAAATTTCCTAACAAAGAAACTGACGAAGAGAAATCACTTTTTCTCAGTTATGTTGATTTATTTAAACTTTGTCATGGAAAATTGTTAATTATAGAACATGAATATAATGTAGGACTTGAACTTGACTTTAACAAATATGTTAATAATGAAGTTTGCGAAAGAATGGATACTGTTCTAAATGACTCTATAAAGAATTGGAAAGAGTTTAGTGCAGAGATTGGCCCATCTATATTTCCAATACCTGCACAAGAAGAAATTGACAATTTTATTATTTGTTTCAAAACCGCTCTGGCCAACCATAGAGTAAAGATTTTTGAGGAATTAAATGATGATTATTCAAAAGTCTTTAAAAGAAAAGTCCCTTTGTCGGAACTGAAAAATTTCCGAAAGCCTAAAACGGCCCTGGATCTCGCAAAAATTAAAAAACCAAATAAAAAGGACGAGAATCTATAATTACAAGTATCAAAAAGTTTGCCACTATAATTTAAAACAACAATTATGAAACTAGATGATTTTATTTCTGAATCCATTAAACAAATAATTGATGGAATTGAAATTGCAACAGTTCATGCCGAAACCAAAGGAGCAAAGATCTCAGGTAAGAATTTGGGCTTTATTGGTGCAAAAAATGGGGCTGGGATTGTATTCTATAACAGAGGAACTGAGGAAATAGTTGAAAGAATAGACTTTGATATTGCTGTAACCATTAAAGAGGGTGATAAAAGCAAAGGCGGTATTGGGCTTCATGTAGGTGGTATTGGCATTGGTGCACAAGGGCAAATCGAAAATGAAAACAGCTCAGTAAGCAGAATTAAATTTTCTGTACCATTTTATCTTCCTGAAAAAGCAAAAACTTAATCCTAAAAAAACAGCAGCCCTCCCTTCGGAGGGCTGCTTCATTACCTTTCTCAACACTCAAACATTCATCTAATTATTTGGCCGATGTCAGACATGGCGACGCAATAAAATCATGACATATTCGTTAATGTTGTAAACTAATTCTAAACTATGCATGCTGACAAAAAATAAATTACCCCTATTAATTGCATTAATAATTTGTTTGGAAGGCCTGATCTATCTGTGGGCATTTTGGACGTCGACTTTAGATCCCGGTAATTTTTTCGCTATAGAATCAGAATTTATTTTCGACAAATGTGCTCGTAATTCTGGCAGAGTAGCTTCAGCACTTGATCTGATCATCTTATTAATGATAGGTTACTTTGGCCTTAAACAAATTTATCTTGACGATAAGAAAAAAGACAAATTTCGGATTTTAATATCATTATTTGCGGTCAATCATGTGGTTCACTTTTTCTTTGTTTTTCAGACTTTTAAGCATCATACAATGGCACTCAATATATCCGATAATAAACATGGTTTCATTACTTTTATTTGCATTCAACTAATTCCAATAATTCTTTGGACATTTAAAAATTTAAATAAGGCACTCTATATTTCCATCATCCTACATTTATTCAATGTCAGTTACTTTATTATGGAGACATTTTATAACAAAATAAAACCCGGCAAACCCGCATATCATAATCAATTTGGAATAGCCGTGACAACTGCTGCTTGTATTTATATTCTCTACAGAGTTTTTCGCGAATACAAATTAAATTCGACTGTTAGCGGGCATCGCAACAACGACACAGCGTGAACTGTGCGCCGATATCTCACCACTAACAACCGGCAATTGCCTAAAAAAACAACAGCCCTCCTTTCGGAGGGCTGCTTCATTACCATACTCGACAACACCTATTATATCTCGTAATGGTAAATGTTTTCTATATCGCCTTTTTCATCGTAAAGGGTATTGAGTTCTTTTATCAGTCCGCTGGTCATACCGTATACCCAACCGTGGATCTCTAATTTTTTTCCGCTTTGCCAGGCGTTTTGAACAATGCGTGTTTTTGCAAGATTCTTTGCTTGGTCTATCACATTTAATTCGGTGAGGCGGTCGGTGCGTTTTTCAAGATCGGTGATCTCATCTAATTCTTTTTTGTGTTCGTGGTATACGTCTTTAATGTTCCTCAGCCAATTATCTACCAATCCAAAACTCGAATTGCTCATGGCAGCGCGCACGCCTCCGCATCCGTAATGTCCGCACACAATAATTTGCTTAACGCCCAAAACATTTACGGCATACTCGAGCACGCTCATTAAATTCATATCGGTATGTATCACCAAATTGGCAATATTGCGATGCACAAATATCTCACCGCTTTCTGTTCCGGTAATTTCATTAGCCGGTACTCTGCTATCGCTGCAACCTACCCAAAGGTATTCGGGCGTTTGGCCCAAAGATAATTTTTTGAAATACTCCGGATCATCAAATTGTTTTGATAATGCAAACAAACGATTGCCTTCTATTAAACGTTTATAACTTTTTTCCATATTAATTTATTTATTTTTTATCAAACTTTGCAAATTGAACTTCTATTTTTTTATCGGGTGCACCGTCGGCAAAATCATAGATCACCTCTAATGCATCTTTATCACTTATCTTATTTACCGAACCATCTACTATTACCACACTCCCCTGCTCTACCTTCGAAAAAAAGTTGACCAAAAATCCCTTATTAAAAAATGTCAAATGCTGAGGCAATTTTAAAACGTAATGCATTTTCCCCTCTATCTCCATTTTTGCTACATCAAACGTTGCGCGTATGTTGGAACGTATAATAAAGAAAATTCCAACGATCAAACCGGCCGAGATCCCTTTTAAAAGATCGGTCACCAACATTCCCACAACGGTAATAACAAAAGGTAAAATATGTTCTATTCCTTTTTTATACTGTTCTCTAAATCTTGCAGGACGCGCCAATTTAAATCCTGTAACAATTAAAATTGCTGCTAACGACGCATTAGGAATTAACATTAAAATTTTCGGAATAAATAAAATGGTACAAAACAATAAAAGTGCATGAATGATGGTAGCTGCTTTTGTTTTTGCACCTGCATTAATGTTTGCCGAACTTCGCACAATTACTGCTGTAATAGGCAATGCACCAATAAAGCCTGCAATGGTATTTCCAATGCCTTGCGCCAATAATTCTTTATTCGCATTCGAAATCCGTTTTTGAGGATCAAGTCGGTCGGTGGCTTCAATGCTTAGTAAAGTTTCCAAACTTGCTACCAAGGCAATAGTGAGCGCTGCGATCCAAAATTTAGTGGTGTCAACCAATCCAAAATCGGGACTAACAATTGCCAACGAAAGATCAGAGAAATTTTTTATAACGGGCAACTGAACAAAATGTTCGGGTGCAATGTTATAAAATACATCGGTTGAATTAAGCGATGAACCAATAAGGATCCCAAAAACAACTACGAGTAATGGTCCGGGCAAAAACGATAAGATCTTATCTTCCTTATAAAATCTCATTTCACTTATCCCTAATACTACCAAAGAAGTTAAACCAATAATAACTGCACCGGGTGTAACTTGATCGAACATATAAATAAGATCACTAAATGA
Organism: Sphingobacteriaceae bacterium; assembly: GCA_023251775.1. GTDB lineage: Bacteria > Bacteroidota > Bacteroidia > B-17B0 > Aurantibacillaceae > Aurantibacillus. The sequence continues at coordinate 67,321 of JAHEYC010000005.1, forward strand.
ATTATGTCCGTTTGCTCTTTCGAGGAACATATCACTTTCGGGATCGGCATCGTATCCAAATAAATGAGGGATCTGATTAATGATCAAAATTATTCCAATTCCGGCCAACATTCCTTTGATCACCGCATAGGGAAAATAATTTCCCAAATTCCCGGCCTTTAAAAATCCGAATATCATTTGCAATATTCCGGCAATAACAACGCATGCCAAAAAACTTTCGAATGAACCTAATGTGGCAACGGTACTAATTACAATAGCGGTTAGTCCGGCTGCCGGTCCGCTTACACTCAATACCGAGCCGCTAAATATGGCTACAATAATACCTCCAATTATTCCTGCTAAAATTCCCGAAAAAAGCGGGACATCACAGGCCAGCGAAATACCCAAGCATAAGGGCAACGCTACCAAGAAAACTACTATTCCGGCTTTTATATCGCCGTATAAATTATTTTTATTCATAAAACTAAGATTAATTAAACAATTAAAAAATTGCGTTAAAAAATCTTAAGCTTCGGGAGGTTGTATAAGTGTATTTGTATTAAATAGTGGAAGAGGATCCACAGTTTGAGAAAAATAATTTTTCTCTATTAATATATGATATGAAGATATCTGTTCAAAAACAGTAATGAATGCTTCAGAGTCGCAACCATCTTCCTTTTCTGTTTCATCTTCTTCTTCGGCCATATTGCCAAGTAATTCGGTTATTTGCTGGGCTTTAAGTTTACTAAGCATGCAAATTGGTCCCGAAAAACTGAAGATCAGAAATCCTAAAAGAAAAAATATGACGCCATAGCGTTTTAACATCAGTACCAAGTTACGAATTTTTAAAAATTCCTGCAAATTTTTGTTTTAAAAACCCTATGTTAATAAGGCTAGAGCCTGCACTACGTAAAGGCCAGCGGTTTCGGTGCGTAAGCGTGTATTACCCAAACTAAGTGCTTTAAAACCGTTATTTTTTGCTAATTCTATCTCTTCGTTGTTAAAATCTCCTTCGGGACCGATCATTACAAAAACAGACTTATTCTTGAATTCAATTTCTTTTAAATGCTCTTTGTCTTCTTCTTCGCAATGCGCGATCAGTTTTATTTCGGAGGTGTTTTTTACAATAGTTTTAAGTTCTGTTAACTCATTTACTTTTGGAATAAACGCCTGCTTACTTTGTTTTACGGCACTCTCTACAATTTTTTGAATGCGATCGATCTTTATATTCACGCGCTCGCTGTTCTTACATTTTATAAATGATAATTCATCCACGCCAATTTCTACGGCTTTTTCTATCATCCACTCTATTCTATCCAGTTGCTTGGTTGGCGCAATGGCCAAATGCAAATAATAATTTCGTTTTTGTTGGTATATCGGTCCTTCATTAATTTGAGCGGTACATTGTTTTTCGTTTGCAGTTACAAGCACACCTTTATAAGAAGCACCTTTACCATCGATCATAAAAATTTCATCGCCGGCTTTATGACGCAATACTTTATAGCAATGCCAGCTCTCTTCGGCGGTTAAATTTGCGGTATGGCCTTTTATGTTCGCTATAAAAACATTCATCGCATAAATTTAAGTAAATTTACGTAGTGAACTATCTTGCCCACGCATATTTATCAAACAACGATGAAGGTTTATTGTTAGGTAATTTTATTGCCGATCATATACGTGGTAATCATTTTGAGCATTTAAGCGAAGATGTGCAAAAAGGCATTTACCTTCATCGTAAGATCGATCAATTTACCGACGAACATCCGGCCTTTAAACAAAGTAAACGTTTGTTCTACGATGGTTACGAAAAATACAGCGGTGTATTGGTAGATATTTATTTTGATCATTTATTGGCGAAAGATTTTACAAGGTATTCCAAAAAAGATCTTCCTGATTTTGCCTCACATGTATATGGCGTTTACCAAAAGAACAAACATCTATTACCCGAGCATAGTGGATTATTTTTATCCTATGTTTTGGCAAACAATGTCTATAATGCCTATTCAAAGATAGAGGGCATCGAAAAAGTGCTTTTCCATTTATCGCATCGCATCAATCATGGCATCATGCTTGATGGATCGGTTCCATTATTTTTAAAGAACGAAAGCCAATTAAAACAAAATTTTGAGGTATTGATGGCCGACGCCATTAAAACTTTCTTAAAGTAAATTACCTGCTTAATTCCGTTAAACCCGCTCCTATCAATTGGCGAAGCTTACTCGCTCATTCATGACTAGGAAAATGGAAGAAAATCCGTACATTTAGTTCTCGAAAATTGGCAGCAAAACTAAATATCTTTAAACTATTCGTCATACTCATGTTGAGTATGTGTGTGTGTGCACATTCACAAAATGCAACTACTGTAACACCAATTACTCCTCCAAAAAAATTGGAGGCAGCCGATACCATCGAGCTAAATAATTTGATCAAAAAGGGCTGGGAACTTCATAAAAAAAATCTCACCGAATCGGCCATCACAAATGGCTTGTTAGCTTATGAAAAAGCGAGCTCAATTGATTTCCCTATAGGGATCTTACGTTCGCTCGATCTTTTATCGCAAAGCTATATTGCTAAAGCCGATTATGCCAATGCGCTCACATACGAACTACGCTATCTAAAACTTGCAGAAGAAAAAAAACTAGTACCAAAAATTGCCATCGCCTTAAAAGTTATTGCTTTCATTTATCAAAAAGAAGAACATTATTTCCAGTCGTTAAGTTACTACGATCAAAGTTATCGTAAATTCTTAGCGCTTGCCGATTCGGAAAATATTGCAGGCGTACTTACTAACATGGGACTTAATTATTATCAGTTAGTGAATCAGTCGAAAGATAAAGGAGTTGTTTATACAGATTCTGCGCTTTATCTTTTAAATAGATCTTTAGGGATCTCGCGCAGAAATGATTATTATAAAACAACAGCTTCTGATCTCGGAAATCTTTCGGAGATCTACACGGCAAAAGGCGAATATTCGCAAGCGCTCGATCTGTCGAGTGAGGCCATAGAGAATTATCGTAAAATTGATGATATCAACGGAGAAGCTGTTTGCTATTTTGATATTGGAAGGATCTACTTTACCCAAACAAATAACCCTAAAGCCGTTGAAAATTATTTGAAAGCATTAAAAATTGCGCTCGATCAAAAAAATACCTATTTGCAATATTATTGTTATGTTGATCTGGCTATGGTGTCGGCAAAAACTAACGATTACAAGTCGGCTTTTACTTACCATACAAAAATGACCAATATTCGTGATTCCTTGATCAACGTGGAAGATCTAAAGCAGATCAACGAAATGCAAACTAAATATGAGACAGAGAAAAAAGAGGCTATGAATAAATTGCTTACCGAACAAAATGATCTGTCGGTAAAAACCATTAAACAACAAAAGACCATCAATTATTTTATCATTGCCGTGCTTATCATGGCAGTGCTATTCTCTATCCTTATTTTAAGAGGTCTGAAAAAACAGCGCAATGCAAATATTATCATCTCCAAACAAAAAGAAGAAGTTGAAGTAAAGAGTTCGGAGATCGAAAAACAAAAACATCTTTTGGAAGATAAACAAAAAGAGATCTTGGATAGTATAAATTATGCCAAGCGTATACAAGATTCCTTACTTGAGAATTTTGACATGGTGAACAAATTCTTTTCGGATGCGTTTGTTTTGCTTAAACCAAAAGATATTGTGAGCGGGGACTTTTATTGGTTGAGTAAAAAAATAATCACAACAAAAATAGACAGTAAACAATCGATGGTGGAAGAATTACTTTTTATAGCCATTTGCGATAGCACAGGACATGGGGTTCCCGGAGGTTTTATGAGTTTATTGAATGCATCGTATTTAAGCGAGGCCATTAACGAAAAAAATATCCACGCACCCAATAAAGTATTTGATCATGTACGCGAGCGTTTAATTCACACTATTAGTAAGAATGATCAAAAAGATGGATTTGATGGGGTATTACTTTGCTTCAATAAAAAAATGACATTCGAAAATAAAGAACTTAAGAGTACTACTATGGAATTAAGTTACGCTGCAGCTAATAATTCGCCTGTAATAATTAAGAACGGCAAACTTAACGACTTAGAAGCAGATAAAATGCCGGTAGGTTTTGGTGAGCGTACTGAAAAATTTAAACTCTTTACATGTTCCTTATCACCTAACGATGTTATTTATGCTTATACCGATGGTTATGCCGATCAGTTTGGCGGAGCATTAGGAAAAAAATTCAAATCCCGTCAATTGAACGATCTTCTTTTATCATCACATCAATTACCCTTAAAACAACAAGAAGAACTTTTGGCCAATACTTTTACAACCTGGCAAGGAGCACTTGAACAAGTGGATGATGTGTGTATCATTGGGATTAGAGTATAAAAAAGTCCCCGACGAATCGGGGACCAAATTTTTATTGAAATAATATTCCGGCAGCTTTTTCCTTTTCCTCTTCTTCTCTCTCTTTTTTCTGTTCTCGTTTTTCGGCCGCTTTTCGATTGCGCATATTCTTTTCGCGAATGCCGCTGAAATAACTTTTGGTAGTAACAATAACCACACCACCTAAAACATCACCGTACATGGCAGGAACTCCTCCGGTAAATACGGTCACATTCTCAAGAGATAAAGAAGGAATGGTTCCCATATCCAATGATTTTACACCATCAATATAAACACCGTTCGCATCACTTCGTCCACCTCTAAAATGGAATCCGCCGCTTGCATCTTCAACAACATCCGATGCTAACGTAGAAACTACGGTCATAAGATCACCGCCACGTTCAAACGCTGAATTTTGCATCAGTTCAGTTGCATCCAAACTTTTCATGCTATACACATTTGTTTCCGCACCGGTTTTTGTATAATCCTCCACAATTAATTTACCATTAACAACAACTTCGGTAAATGTATTTGAGGTCATTTTAACATTCAAATACGTGGCATCGCCGGGAACAACTTTTACGCCGGTTATTTTTTTGGATTGATGTCCTGATTCCATAACAACCACATCATACAAACCCGGTTCAAGCGGTTTATATTTGTAATTACCATCGGCATCACTTTCTGTTCCGCCAATAAGTCTATCGTCTTGCAGGATCTTTATCGTTGCAAAAGGTACTTTTTCTTTGAGTTCATTTTTTAGCACCCCTCTGATCTCGCCATAGGTTTGCTGAGCTGCGGCCGTGATACTTATAAGCATCAACATGGCCATTAGTTTGATTGTTTTCATTTATAGTGTTTTAAAGATTTATATTTAGAGCGCTCTGTTTGATGATAAGACGGCAAGGGGTACGAATTCCATAAGAATTATTATCAATTTATTTTTATGGAATATTTGATTTACTTTGTCTATTAATTAAAACCCTTATGTGGCTCTTTAAGAAAGCTTCATATCAAAGCGATGAGGAGATCATAAAAGCCTATAAAGACACCGGTAATACGGCCTTGATAGGCGAACTCTTCGAAAAGCACGTGAAAACGGTTTATGGGGCTTGCTTGTTCTTTTTTAAGGATAAGGCCGAGGCACAGGATGCGGCTATGCAGATCTTTGAGAAATTGATAGTTGAATTAAAGAAAAAAGAGGTGCTGAATTTTAAAGGGTGGTTGAGTTTTGTGGTAAGAAATCATTGCATCAATATCATAAGACAAAACAAGACAAGATTCAGTTACCGAGAAGGACATTATGGATTTGAATTGGAAGCGCCAAATGAGCAGGAAGAGAATTATTTGGAAAGTCTGAGTAATGAAGAGTTGATACAAAAGCTTCCGATGTTCTTGAATAAATTAAATGATAAACAAAAAGAATGCATAGAGTTGTTCTTTTTGAAGAATAAAAGTTATCAGGAAATTACCGCATCAACAGGATACAGTTTGAATGAAGTGAAAAGTTATATACAAAACGGAAAACGAAATTTAAAACAGATCATCTTAGATCATAAAGACACAAATGCAGCCTAATAAAAACATACCTACAGATCTTGAACACCTTGCCGAGCTTGGCTATGATTCATTTCCCAATGCCGAAAAGGATGTTGAGCAATTGAAACAAACTATTAAAACGCGCTATGGATCAAACGCAGGACTTAGTGGTAGTTTTATTGCCTTGGTAATTGGATTATTTATTGGCATTACTGTGTTCTTTACGATTTACAATACGCCCTTACTGTTTCCTTCGCGTTACGAAAATATTGCTGATAAAAACTCTTTGATGAATGAGGTAAAGAATGTAACTCTAGATACTATTCAAGTGATCTCACAAAGTAAAACACCACATTTAATTAGCGAAAAATTCATTGAGCCAATAGAGGTTGACAGCATCACTAATGTTGACCATTTGGATGGAGCGAGAATTAGTGTGCTAACTAAAGATCCCATTTTAAAAACTGATCTGAAATATGCGCCCAATGCTCCAATTATTTATTTACACGATCTTAAGATCGCCAATTATCATGCCTATTATTTTGAAGCTCAAAAAATGATCATCGTTGGTCAGCATGTTGATCCCGACAAAGCCAACAGAACTGATCAAGGTTCTCTAACCAAGATGCCGCCAAATTATTATTTACATGAAGCCATTGATGATGCCATGAAATTGTTTAAAAAACAAAAGTATCAAGAATGTTTATCACTATTGAACACGGTTTCCGAAAAAAGTAAGGACGATGTGAACTGTGATTTTTATAAAGGCATGTGTTATTACTATTTAAAGAATTATGAAGCTTCCTACACATCTTTGAACCTTGCCGGTGCAAATAAGATCAATGTTTTTTTAGAAGAAAGTGAATTTTACATGGCACTTTCGGCTATCAAGGCCGGGCGTAGTGAGGAAGGACAAAAAAAGCTGCTTGAAATTGCTTCTAACAAGGGTTTTTATGCTTCAAAGGCCCAAGAAATTATGCCTAAATAGGTCCGAAATAATTCATTATCTTTACTTCCTCTTTTGAAAAAGATAATACTATATTTTGCTGTTGTTTTGATCCCTATTAGTAATAAGGCACAAACCCCATACTTGTATTATAATAGCCTTACAGATTCTATCATCAATACATTTAATGTTGATACCAATCATTTAAGCATCAAGCGCACCGATCCCATGATCAAGTACAAGAATTATTTTAATTATGTACTTTGTTTTTATAAAGGACTTGAATATAAAAAGATAAGGATCAAGTCAGAAAAAACGCATCATGTTGCCGATGTAAAACCAAAACCCATTGATGTTATTGCTTCCCCGGAAGAAAGAGTTTATACCATCATCTTTAGTTCCGATGCCGGATCATTGATAGATACCGTAACATTTGAGAACTTAAGCGTTGATTCGAAAATTGCGTTGATAAGCAAACAAATAAGTTTGATAAAGGAATATAGTACACTTGGATTTTTTGAGGTGATAGGAATGCGCTTTAAGAAATATTCTTTACACAGATCCAATGAATTAAATAAGGATATTAATATTTATTCTATTGAAGCAGGCTTGGGTCATCAATTAATGACCTATACCAACGAAGTGTACGATAAATTATTGGAAGATAACTGGAAGGATAAGCACGCATATAAAAAATATTACCAAAAGAACGTTAATGCGCTAATGAGCTACGAAGCAATTAGAGTTTACCTTTATGATTGCGCAGTGTATTTGCAGAATGTTTATAAGTGAAGTACGAACTACGAGTGACGAAGTACGAATCTATGCGCACAGACTCGTACTTCGTCGTTCGAACTTCGTACTTCGAACTTAACTTTGCTTAAACACTTTATTGAGATTCTTCAACAAAAAGAAAAGCAACACGGTAGCAAACATCAGCAAACCAAAATTGAGCCAAAAGAAATTCGCTTTATCATCAAACTTATCCCAGTTCTTTCCTAATTCGCCACTCACTTTATTACCTATAGATGTTGCCAAACTCCATCCGCCCATCATTAAAGCCGTTAATCGCGGTGGCGAAAGTTTTGACACCATGGATAATCCCATTGGACTTAGACATAATTCGCCAATGGTTATCACACCATAACAGGCAATGAGCCACCAATAACTTGCTTTTACCATGCCATTATTTGTATAATGAACGGCGGCCACCATTACCAATGTAGAAAGCGCACTGATCAATAAACCATAAGCAATTTTTGTCCCTGTAGTTGGTTCTTTTCCTCTTTTATTTAAGAATCCGAAGAACAAAATAAGCAATGGTGTTAGTGCAATAACAAAAAATGGATTAATGGATTGTGATAAGTTGGTATTGGTTAGACTCAATTGCTTGCCTGCCTGTGGAAATTTTTCGGGATCCAAATTCTTAAAATAAGAAGGATAATCGCTGCACATTACTGTTTCGCCTTTATCATCTTTTATTTTCCGGAACTGCTCGTCGAGTTGCGGCACATCCATATTCTTTGCTTCAATTTTCTCTACCATTCCTAAATTCAAACTATCCGAAACTTTTGAGAACCAGGTTGGACATTCACGGTCGGTATAATTCTTAGCGTAAATAGTTAAGGCCGTACCATTTTGTTTGAAGATGGCCCAAAATAAAATAACAATAATAAAAATGATGAACATTGTCTTCAATGGTTTTTTTTCTTCCGTTGTTGACTTAAAGTAAATTGTAGCAAAGAAATAAATTACGGGAATACAAAACATGAAAAAAGCATCAGCACTATTACTACTAAGTATTGAACCCTCCGTTCCGTTAAAGAACCAACCAACCACGGCGAAGATCACACCAATTCCCATCATTTTTAAAAAGTGCATTATGAAAGGTTTATCCTCAGGTTTTGGCTCACGGCGAACATCTACATGCTTATAATATTTTATTCCCAAGCAAAATGTAATTACACCAACGAACATTCCAATACCTGCTGCCATAAAAGCACCATTCCATCCTATCTTGTTCAACATGATTGCTCCAACAAAATTGCAAATGAATGCGCCGACATTAATGCCCATGTAAAAAATATTATAGCCCGTATCTTTTTTGGCCACATATCTTGGATCGTTGAACATATTTCCAAGCAAGGTTGAAATATTTGGTTTAAAGAATCCGTTACCAATTACCATGATCACTAAAGCAGAATAAAATGCCCACATGTGCGGAATGGCGAGCATGCAATAGCCAATCCCCATTAATATACCGCCAAGAATAATTGAGAATCTATAACCTAATTTAAGATCGGCAAGTAATCCGCCCATAAATGGTGTGAGATAAGCAGCGGCAATAAATGTTCCGTAAATATCCGAAGCGTCGGCATTATCCCAACCAAATCCTCCTGCAGTTTTTTCGGCTGTCATGTACAACACAAACAAACCTATCATTAAGTAATAACCAAATCGTTCCCAAAATTCGGTGAACACCAAAAAAAATAATCCTTCGGGATATCTGCGTTCTTTGCTCATGTGATAAAGATAACAATTTATTGAAATTCCATCATGATAGGTGAACCTACCGACACAAAATGTGTCGGCCAACCTGAGAACTCCATACTCTCAAGTTGGGCGGGACATTTTGTCCCGGCAGAACAATAAGAAAAATGTTTTAGAATGACGCTTCGACAATCCTTCGATAGACTCAGTACATCGGCTCAGCGAACAGTTACGGCAAAAAAAAATCCCGGTCATTTCTAACCGGGATCTATAAATTCAAAATATAAAACTTAATCCGCTAAAACAATAACCGTATTATGCTTGATCTCTGCAACACCACCTTTGATCACAAATTCTTTTTTCTCATTATTATCTTCGGTAAGGTGAATTGTTCCTGCTTTTAATGTGCTAATAAATGGCGAGTGATCATTCAATACACCAAAACTTCCTTCGGTTCCCGGAAATACAGCCGACTTAACGTTTCCGTCGTACAGTTTTTTATCCGGTGTGATTATTTCTAATTTCATTACTTACTTTCAGCTAAAATTTTCTTGCCCTTCTCGATCGCTTCTTCAATATTTCCTACAAGGTTAAATGCAGCTTCAGGATATTCATCTACTTTACCATTAAGGATCATATTAAATCCTTTGATCGTATCTTCAATTGGAACTAACACTCCTTTTAATCCTGTGAATTGCTCAGCCACGTGGAATGGTTGTGATAAGAAAC